>NZ_CP073653.1:2288750-2627500 GCF_018223745.1 Clostridium beijerinckii | reverse complement strand
CTTATTATTTATTACTCCAATCGCAGCTTCATCGGCTATCATTCCTGCAATCGTAGATGCTGGAGTATCTCCAGGAATTGCAATCATATCAAGACCAACTGAGCATACACATGTCATTCCTTCTAATTTTTCTAAATTTAATGATCCACTTATAACCGCATCAATCATACCTGCATCTTCAGATACTGGAATGAAAGCTCCACTTAGGCCTCCAACATGGCTACATGCCATAACTCCACCTTTTTTAACTGCATCGTTAAGCATAGCAAGTGCCGCAATTGTACCATGAGTTCCAACTTGTTCTAGTCCTATTTCTTCTAGAATTTCTGCAACTGAGTCACCAACGGCTGGTGTTGGAGCTAAAGATAAGTCAACTATACCAAAAGGCACATTCAATCTTCTAGACGCTTCGTTAGCAACTAATTCTCCCATCCTTGTAACTTTAAATGCAGTTTGCTTAATTGTTTCAGCAACAACATCAAAAGATGCTCCTCTAACTTTCTCAAGCGCTCTCTTAACAACGCCTGGTCCGCTTACACCAACATTTATAATTCTCTCAGCTTCTCCAACTCCGTGGAAAGCTCCTGCCATAAACGGATTATCTTCTACTGCATTTGCAAATACAACTAACTTAGCGCAACCAAAACCTTTTTGATCTTTTGTAAGTTCTGCAGTTCTCTTTATAACATCCGCCATATCTCTTACAGCGTTCATGTTTATTCCTGATTTTGTGCATCCTACATTAACTGATGCACAAACTTTTTTTGTTACTGCTAAAGCTTCTGGAATTGAACTTATTAAAATCTTATCACCTTTTGTACAGCCTTTTTGAACTAATGCTGAAAATCCACCTAAGAAATCTATTCCAAGAGTCTCTGCTGCTCTATCTAAAGTTCTTGCAAATTCAACATAGCTAGTTTCATTAGTAGCTCCAGCAATTATTGACATAGGAGTTATTGAAACTCTTTTATTTACTATTGGAATACCAAATTCTGTTTCTATTTGCCTTCCAACCTCTACTAAATGCTCTGCAGATTTTGTAATTTTATCATATATCTTAATTCTAGCTTTATCTCCATCTGGATCTATACAATCAAGCAAGGATATTCCCATTGTTATAGTTCTAACATCAAGTTTTTCTTCCTCAATCATTTTTATCGTTTCAAGTATATTATTAGTATTCATAAGCCCCTCCTATTATAGTGAATGCATTGACTTAAATATTTCTTCTCTTTGAATCTTTACTTCTACCCCAAGTCTTTCACCCTCTGCTGTAAGTCCTGTACGAACTTCTTCAAAAGTCGCATTCATATCTTTGCAGTCTAGTACCATTATCATGGTAAAAAAACCTTGCATTATAGTTTGATTAACATCTAATATATTGATACTATATTCTAACATTTTCTGACTAACCCCTGCTATAATACCAACTTTGTCCTGCCCAATTACTGTTAATATTGCTTTCATGCTTATCTACTCCATTCATAAGTTATTTTTAAGATCCTTATTAAAAATATTATCCAATTCTAATTGAATTGGATAATATACAATAAGCATCTTTATTGCTCTCTTTATTCTATAATTTATATTATATTTTGTCAATTTTAAGAGAACGTTTTGTAAATATTTTTTCTTTTCGTTCGGATTTTTGTTAATCTTATTCAAAAGAAAATCTCAAATTACTTTTTCAAGTTTTTTAATACCTTTAGAATGTCTTTAGGCTTATATGTATAATCTACGCATATTCTGTTTAATTCTGCGGAATTATCATCTCTGTCAGCATATCCTCTTTCAGTGGTAAATCCCATTGAATAACCAACTTCACTAAAAGCTTTCTTAGTATCATCATTATATTTTCCTTCTGGATAAGCAATCGAAATTATAGGCTTATTAATTAAACTTTCTAACTTTTCCTTAGAATTTTTTAGTTCTTTTAATTGATCTTCATATGACATAGTAGGAAGATCGATATGAGAAACTGTGTGAGACTCTATATCAATTATTCCACTACTACTCAACTCTTTAACTTGGTCAGTAGTTAGATATCCATCTCTATCTAAATAACTTTGTATAACAAAAATCGTTGCATTCATATTAAACTCTTTTAATATTGGAAATACATTAGTGTAATTATCTCTATATCCATCATCAAAGGTTAGAACAACACTTTTTTCTGGAATAGCCTTGCCCTTAGAAAGGTAATCATTAAGTTGAGCCATTGTTAATGTCGTATATCCATTATCTTTAATAGCTTGAAGCTGTGTTCTAAATTTATCCTTTGAAATAATAATAGGGCTTTTTACTGAAGGATCATCATTTATAGAATGAAAACAAATTACCGGCACGCCTCTATTGTCATTTATTAACGGTACTTCCCCAAACTCTTTTTTCTCATCCTCTGATGGGTTTTCGATAACATCTTTTTTATCACTATTTTGACTAGTAGCCATATTAGCAAAAGAATTTATTCCTTTATTAATCCCAATAAAAGCAATTATTCCAATCACAACTAAAAGTGATACTATTTTAACTAATTTTATAGAATTACTTCTCCTGCTATTATTAAATCTTTTTCTATTCTTTTTTTCTTTCATAATATATCTCCTTATAATATAAAGCATAAATGTATCTTAAACTTTATTTTTTATAGTTACAAATTTAATTTTATTCATATATAATTTCTTTCATATTTAGCCTATATGTATCACAAAGTTCACCCGCTTTTACTTGTAACCTTCACTATTTTCAATATACTTCACAAAAATTACAATTTATAAATAAAAATTCATATAAATTATAGCACACAAGGCAACATTTATAAAATATGTATATATTAAATCCTAAAATATATTATTTTCAAATAACTTGAACCTATAAATAATAGCTATTTCAATTATATTGCAATAATAAATTTATGCTTAATACTCTAGCATCCAGATCACTTCAATTGAGAGCTCAACACAAAACTCCAATTGTTGCATATATATTTAATTACTTTTTTATAATACAACAAAAAAATTAAGGTGAGATAGTAAATACAATTAGAAAATTTACTATCTCACCTTAATTTTTATTTAGGCATATGAATGAAAATAACAAGTATAAAATACCAGTCCTATTCTTCTTTTACAGGTAGGTATATTAATCTAATAGCAAAATTACTATGACAATCTGCTGACGCAGAATAATAGGAAATGGTCTTAGCAGATGGACTTATTATTTTTTCGATTATGCCTTATCATTATTTTTAGCACTTAATTTCGTAGTACTTAAATGTTCAGCTGATATTCTCTCTGTGTTCTTAGATTTTTTATAATCATTTGAAAAATATATTATTAGACTCTCATCATTACTTTCTGCATTAACTTGATATGCTACATTTTGTACGTACCCATGGATGAAATCATCTTTGCTAAAAAACAAATTGATCTCTGTACCTACTTTGGTAATGACATTTATTATATCCTTCAAATCTTTAGATTCTTTTGTAAAAACAATATCATCACTTTCTACAAGACAAAACTCAACCTTCATAGCTTCCACCCCTTTCTGTTACTAAAATTATATAAATTAAGAATTATTATTTCAATATCTAAAATCTAGGGATTAGACTTATGAATAGCAATTAGCTTATGAAAGTAATATTATACTTACTTATCCGTTCTATAATTTAATATTTATGTATGTATATGTTGCAATTAAATTTCTACATTCTAGTTTTTAATCTAATACGTAATTTACCAGCGTTTTAAATATAAATTTATTATTGCAGCATATACATATCTTACAATTTTGTTTACTAAAAATATCTTAATTTGAAATATGAGCTATCTACACATACCTAAAATTATTTTAAACTAATGCTCTAGACATGCTAACTAATGCTTTAGTTGAATATTTTCTATTAAATTCACTTACTCTAATATTAAAGCCACTATACGGCATACTTTTCTGTTCTAAGACATCATCTCTTAACATTTTAGATAATCTAATATCAAGTTCAACTTGTCTAGTATCTTCTAAAACCCCTGTTCCCGAATTAATAATATATATATTAAGAGAGAAGCCCTCAGTTTCTGTAACTTCTTCTAATTCAACGGAATTTTTACACATATGTATAGAATATGGAACTTCTATCCATTGGTGATTACCAAACCTGAATAACATGATAATAACATTATCTTCTTTGAAATATCCGTATTTCAGATCACCCTTTATAATAGCTTGTCTAGATTTTTCTGTAAATTTCGTAGTATAAATTAATAAATTGCACCCATTTTTATTTATATCGAAACTTATTCCTTCTGGATACCTTGTAATACCATCCTTAAATGGCTTACCTACCTCAAACAATTCCACAAATTTTGCCCTCCTTTTTAATATACATTTAATTATACTTTATTTTGTCTAAAAAATCAAAAATAAGTTAACTTAATTATGCAGTTCAGAAAACTATGTTGCTTTTCATATATTAGTAGGAAAGCTAAATTCTGTTACCTTAACATATAATCTAATAAGAAGGTGAACTAATGAAAAAATTATTGTTTATAACTTGGAATATAAAAGGAAGCATTTGAAACTGTTGCAACTCTTTGCTTTGATGATGATAAACCTTTTCTAAAATACAAAGATCGATTTAATGTAGTAGATGCTTTTGAAAAGAACATTTATGTGCCTAAGTTATATACACATGCCAATTTATGCTCTCACACAGACAGTTCAACCCAGATAGTACCATTATTGAAACGCATGGAACGCATGAATAATATTGATAACTTTAATAATATTGAAATAATCTTACGCTATGAGCCAGAAAAAAGGACATGATGGATTAAATATTCTAGATATACAGAATTCTAGGAGAAGCTTGATATTCAAAGATAGCCTTAAATAAGCAAAGAAAATTGTGTATAGTGGCATTTTCTTCGCTTATTCTTCATTAGAAAATTAACCTATATCGTTTTCTTTTAAGTAATACTTTCCTTGTCTCCAAACAAGTATGTCACTATTCACCATTTGATTTAAGGCTCCAACTAAGAAAATATTTATTTTAGTTAGGGTTCCATTTTTAAAATATACCTCTGGCTGAAATTTTTCATTGGTGTGTATTTCTTCAAATGTCAACCCATCATTTTTATTTTTAAACATTGTTAATATCTCTTTTTTACCGTCTAACATAAGTCTCCCTCCTTTATATATAATTAATTATATATAATCAAAAGAAATATATAACCAATTATATAAAAAAGAGGAAATTATTTTTAGATTTCATACTTAACATATAATAAAATTATGTATATATTAATATATGTAAATTTAAATATTAGATTAAATCACCTTTAAATTCGTCACTCTTGCTAAAGTTGGAACATCATCTTCTTCTCCATCTATTACAACAACAGCGCTATGTTCTCCCATCAATTTAATTACAGTCCCTGTCTTACCTTTATTATCATTTTCTAAAAATTCAACTCTGTCATTTATTTTCATTATAGTCCCTCCATATTTTTTATAATATTTTTTTCTAATATTAATTATATCATATTTCATGGTTCATATTGTTTAATTTATAAAGAATGTGATATACCCTAATTTAGTTTATACATTTTTCCTTAATTAATCCTGGTTTATTAGAACATTAGACATATGTTCATTGTAGCAATATATGTTATTAACTGTTTTTAACATATAAACTAATATACATTCTTATATTAAAAAGCACTCATAATTCTATGAGTGCTTTTTTGTATAATTATTTTTTATAACCCTTGTTCGTAGCTTTCTATCATTCTTTTTACCATTTCTCCACCAACGCTACCATTTTGCCTTGAAGATAGGTTCCCTTTATCGATGTTTTCATAGTTTTGTAATCCAATTTCTGATGCAACCTCAGTTTTTAATCTGTTTAAACCTTGCTTTGCTTCAGGTACTAATGTTCTATTGCTTCCACTATTATTTGATGCCATTTGAATCTACCTCCTTTTATTTTAATTTTGTTTGGCAGTAATATATTAACCAATAACACAAAATATAATCTATAAAAATATTAACAAAAATAGTATTGATAGCTTGTATTAGTTAATATTACTGTATGTCCCTAAGTACTAAGTAAATTTACTTACATGCTATTCATTGATATATTCGCCTAAAGCAGAAATATTCTTGTATTAACGCTTTATTTACTATTATTTAATGTTTTTATTATAAACTCATTCAATATCTCATCAAATTTCTGTTCAATTTTTTTATTCCTGTCTACATGTGCCTTATAAACTCTAACTACATTAAATATTACACCTATAACTATGAATAACAAAAAGAAATTAATTAGCAGTAAAATTAATAAATTATAGTCGAATTTCATATTGCCCTCCATAACGCATCCATATATTAGTCCTATAATATTACCAGACAATATAGATGTATATGAGCAATATTTAATTATATTCGTATCTAGCATATATTTTTTGCTAATTTATTTAGCAAAAGCATAATTCTTATTTCTAGTTGGGATATATTTCATAGACAATAAAAAAGGCACCACAATAAAAAGTAGCGCCTTTCATATAATTATCAATTATTCCTAAGCTTCTTTAACATTATAAAGATTGTATTTCTCGCTGTCCCTTCTATAATAATCGCAAGAAACCTTTGCAGTGCAGTAAGCTGATGTACAAATTGTGATTTCTTTTATAGCTTCTCTAGTAGCCTCCATTGCTTTTCTTTTATAAAAGCAGTTCGATTCGCTTTTGCACCATGAACAACTTTCATCATTATACTCTTTTACTAACCCTTTAAATTCATCTTTAACCATTTAAAACCTCTCCCTTATTTAGATTATTAATTTTATAAAGGCTATATTAAATTTCCTTGTTCTAGCTCTTTAAATTATCTTTTCATTTTA
Organism: Clostridium beijerinckii; assembly: GCF_018223745.1. Taxonomy (NCBI): domain Bacteria; kingdom Bacillati; phylum Bacillota; class Clostridia; order Eubacteriales; family Clostridiaceae; genus Clostridium; species Clostridium beijerinckii. The sequence continues at coordinate 2,620,596 of NZ_CP073653.1, read as the reverse complement.
CTTAAACACAACTTGTAGTGTTTAAATTTAAGTATATTATTCATTTCGGCGATACACACGCATAAGTCTAGATTATAGCTGATTTATCTATATATGTATCCACATTAATATATTTATGAAAATTTCTTATACTTATGTCTATATATTTTGTTTTCCACCATGCCAACCAAATATAATAAACAAACTAATACTATAAACTCTAAAGGATAGTAAGTAATATTAATATCACTTACTATCCCCCGTCAATATTACTGAACCCGTAAAAATTCCTCATAAGTTTCTATATTATCTTTTCTATTCGTATCCTTTAACCATTTATCATACCTCAAAATGGATTTTTCTACTGTTTCCAATCTTAATTTGCCTTTATTTTTTCTTGTAAATTCTGCATAATATATGTTTATTTTAATTATATTCCCCATCCATTCTCATCCCCTCTAATATTCTATAGAATACAATTAATTTGGTAAAATTTGTGTAGCAAATTCTGAAGAAAAAATTTAAATTAAGTGTTAATTTTATAAGTATTTCACTTCTTATACTGTAAATGTTATCACAACATTCAAACTTTAAAAATGCTTTTTACTCTAAACGCACAAATCTGACTATAAAACAACAATATTTTTGCTTTAATTCTTTTTGTTGTGAAAAAATAGCATTATTTATTCACATAACAAAAAGCACCTATAAATTTAGATGCTTAAGACTTTGATATTTATGTTAGTATGTTTATATAGTATGCTTTTTATATAGCATATATGTAAACCCTCTTATTTTGAGGGTTTGTACAAATTTCTGTTTTATTCCCATTCAATAGTTAATATCTCGAGTTCTCCTTCTTTAAGAGAAACTTTATATCCATCAGTAATTAGCCATGTAGCCAAATCTGTAACCATGTTTTTTCGGAGCTCATCTCTTTTACTTATGGCAAAAACGGCTGAAACTTTATTGACCCCCGATTTTTTACCTTGCTCAATGTTTCTCAATATTATGTTCTTATTTTCGTTTAATTTTTCTTCATATTCACTCACAATATTTCCTCCCTCTAACTCGACATATATATAATTCCCAAATTATTTTCTTATAGAAACTTTCCTTGACATATATTTATACTATTACAATTCTATGATATAAACCTCCAGATTATTCTATATTTTATGTTGTAATAATAAAAACTGTTCTAAATATAAACCATGTTTATATCTAGAACAGTCTTCTTTCTTAAATCTATTTATCACCAATTTCTGATGTCACATCTATTCCTCTATGCTCAACTGCTGTAGAGAACACTATTTGAGTTTCCGTATTTCCAAACTTTTGTAATTCTCCAATAAAGGCATCTAATTCTAAAGTTGTGTGATAAGCAACCTTTATTAACATGGAATACTTGCCTGTTACGCAATTGCACTCAAGTACATTTGGGCAATTTGATATAAAAGGATAAAACTCAGGTTTCTGCTTAGGCGTCATTTCCAAATTAATAAACGCCTTAATATTATAGCCTAACTTTAGTGGATCGACGTGTGCAGAATATCCTGTAATAACACCTGCTTGTTCCAATTTTTCAATACGTGCTGATACTGCGGGAGTTGATAAAAACACTTCCTCTGCTAAATGCTTTAGTGGATAACGAGCATTTTCTTGTAGAAGTTCAATAATCTTAAAATCAATCTTGTCCATATACTATACCTCTGTCTCCTTATGAATTAATTATAATAGCAAAATTAAAGAATAAAAAAACATATCAAATAATCCTAATAGTTTCTGATTATTGATACGCCCCTTTGCGCTTTATTATTAAATTTTCAGCAATCTATTCTTCCTTTATACTTATTCAAATTGCCTATTTATTATATTTATATTTTAAGGTGATTATTAGAAATTTACAAGTACTTTTCGAGGTTTTGATTTAAAAAATTAACTTTATATTTTAGTATAAACTATTATACTGCTCGTATATTCCAAACTTTTCCTTATTTATTCTCAATTTTTATACTATTTTATTGTCTTTATGAATTTTTTCTTATTATTAAGCAAAACTTTATCTATAATTTTAGTAATATTACGAATTTATAAATATAATTTAATATTTATGTTCGCATTTTATTTGAAATTTCAGACTTAATAAAATTAAGCATTTTTATATCTACTATAATTTTATTTAAGTGTATTATGCTAATTTTTAGCTTTTATTCACAATTTTGTTTCTAATATTTACATTGATTTTAAAGCGTGATAATCTTCAGTCATAGAGATTAATAAAAAAAATAACGGTAGATATATCTTGATTATAAATTTATCTTTTGTTGTTAGAAATTATTTTAAGTAATCTATTATTTTAAATTTTTGAAATGATTTAAGTTATGAAAGCGAGGAATTTTTAAATGAAAACACGTATGGAATCAGACTCAATAGGAACCATGGAGGTACCAGCTAGTGCATATTACGGCATTCAATCATTAAGAGCAAAAAACAATTTTCCTATTACTGAAAGAAAATTAAATAAGGAATTTATAATTAGTCTTGCTGAAATAAAAAAAGCTGCTGCTATTACAAATAGAGATGCAAATTTCTTAACTTCAACGATTGCCAATGCTATAATAAATGCTTGCGATGAGATTATTTGCGGGAAATTACATGAAGAATTTATAGTAGATTCAATTCAAGGAGGCGCAGGAACTTCTGCTAACATGAATGCTAATGAAGTTATAGCTAATCGCGCAATTGAACTCCTTGGAGAAATTAAAGGCAGTTATAATGTTGTACACCCAAACGATCACGTAAATATGGCCCAATCTACTAATGATGTATTCCCTACAGCCGGAAAACTTACAGTTCTAAAAATGCTTCCAAAAACTATTGCAGAGCTTCAACGTTTATATAACACTCTCAAATTAAAATCGTTAGAATTTAATAATATAATTAAAATGGGACGTACTCAACTTCAAGATGCAGTTCCAATTAGACTTGGACAATCATTCAATGCTTTTGCATCGATGATAAAACGTGATATAGAACGCTTAAAAAGGGCTGAAAAAGATATGCTTGTTCTAAATATAGGGGGCACAGCTATTGGTACAGCAATAAATGTAAGCCCTGAATATTTTCATAATATAACTCCTAATTTAAGAAAAATTTGCGGTCTTAATTTAACTCAATCAAATGATTTAATTGATGCGACTCAAAATCTTGACTGTTTTGTAAGTGTATCAGGACTTCTAAAAACATGTGCAGTTAATCTATCTAAAATGGCAAATGATTTAAGACTGCTATCTAGTGGTCCAAAAACAGGTTTTGCAGAAATTAACCTGCCTTCAATGCAAAATGGTTCTTCTATTATGCCTGGAAAAGTTAATCCTGTTATTTTAGAAGTAGTCTCACAAGTTGCATTTAACATTATAGGTAATGATTTAACAATAACTATGGCAGCAGAAGCAGGTCAATTAGAGCTTAATGCTTTTGAACCCGTTCTATTCTATAAATTATTTGAATCAATAGAAACGCTTCAAAATGCTACTGCAACTTTAGTTGATAATTGTATTATAGGTATTACTGCTAATGAAGTAAGATGCAAAGAACTCTTAGACAATAGTGTTGGTATTGTAACAGCACTTTGCCCATACATTGGATACCAAAATTCTGCTGACATTGCAAAAGAATCATTAAAATCAGGAATTTCTGTAAAGGAACTTGTTCTGGCAAAAGGTATATTAACTTCTGAGGAATTAGAACAAATTCTAGATCCAAATTTAATGACACAATTGAATTCTTCACTAACAATAGAATCAAAGGAAAAAATAAATCAAGCAATATAATTTTTAACTCTTGGTATAATTTTCAAAAATTTGGATTATACTATTATATGAACATGATTTTATGAATCGTGGTATTAACCAAAAAGAGATAGCACATCTTATATGCGCCATCTCTTTTTTATATTATTATACATAAATATGACTGATTAAATCTTACTTAAACAATATTCATTGAATATATAAGTAATTGGATACTTTTTAAGTCCATTAAAAGCATCTCTACTTCTAAAATCAGAGGATTCCAAACAAAAAGATTCGCTAGAAACACTTTCATCATCTTCTTCTTCGAAATTTCTAAAACAATAAAAATCTTCTTCTTTATTTGCTTCAATAGAATATACACCTAGCATACATGAAAAATCAGATTCCATAGTATATTCTTTAGGCAGTTTTTTCTTCATTTTATATAATAATTCTTGCAAATTATATCCTTCAACAGTATAAGATTTTCCATCTAGATCAAGTGAAAGCATATTATTATAAGAATTTCTCTGTCTCTTAATGCATAATATAGATTCTCTCACACATTCCTCATCATCATATGTCATTATTAATGGAATTCTCACATCCATAACATATTCTATTAATTCATCATCCTTTAAATAGAAAAGTTGTTTATGCTCATTAGGTCTCTTAGTATAAAAATCGAAATCAAAATGATCATCATAAAAGACGCAATCTCTTATATTAAATTGAAGTCCCCCTTTTAGAAAGTATAGTTCTGCCTGCTCACAGCCAAAATTATCAGTATATATAGCAGAATATTTTACTTTGACCATATAATATTTAATATCCCTCCCCAATTTATTTTTCTCATATCCCATTATAATTTAAAGTAAAGAATTTAAATTATAATAAAAAACCACCTTTCTATATTACCACATTTAACCACAAACAGCAAAGATTATTATCTATGTACTTTTAATTATAAATAAAATGTTTATTTTGAGGTTCATAGAAAGATAGTTCATGTTTTTGAGCTAATTCCTTTATCAAATCGCTTACATAATCAGCCTTGCTAAATACACAAGACATAATAATGTGTCCTTCTGATTTATCAAAAGTTACACTCCATGGGCATAAATCTAAATCCCCAATTTCCTCTTCACTTATATCATCAATTTCAGGATGCTTAGCTGTTAATTCTTCATAAAAATCTTGTATTTTTTGTGTAGGACCAATTAACGAAGTATCTCCTTCACATAGTCTTTTATATAGAATTTCTGCATCCTCTTTATTTTTTACAATATTGCAGTGCCATACCGCACAATCCCAACTCACATTCTTCCCCCTTTGTAATAAGCTAAAGTATCATTTTCACTAATTTGCTTTTATAATAACCTTCCTCATAATTATTATAATGTATATCTTTAATTTTCAAAATAATAATTTACTAATAATAAAAAATTATTTTCAAAGTTATTAAATATGGGGTTCGGAATCAATAGTAACTTGGTTTAACTCAAAATAAAACTTAATGATCTTTTATTAAATGCTGCAATAACTAAATTACCTATCAAAAGCCCAATAACCATCCCTGCAAAAACATCTGATGGATAATGTACATATAAGTATAACCTTGAAAAGCCTATTAATGTGCTTAGAGTTAATGCAAGTATCCCAGCTCTTTTATTCATATAATTAATTATAGTTGCTGGTGCAAATGAACACATAGTATGGCCTGACGGAAAAGAAAAATCTGTTGGCAGCTTCATATGAATCATATTTAATATTGGTTCAGCATTAAAAGGACGAATTCTGGCTACTAAAGGTTTTAAGCCTAAATTTCCTACAATAAAACATAATATCAAAGAGCATATGATCATAATACCATACTTCCTATATTCTTTTCCTATTATAAGTATTAAAGCAATAAACGTCCATATAGTAATTTTACTTCCAAGAATAGTTATTAGCGGCATGATCTTATCTAAAGCGGGAGCCCTCATATGGATTTGTATAAATTCTAAAATATTATTATCTATGTTCTGAATCACTTCCATAAATTCCAATTCCTTTTCTCATTTATTTTTTCATAGTTTTTTGTATTGCAATATAGATAAACCAACTATAATCTATACTTATGCATACATCTCAACGAAATGAATAATATACTTTTGTTCCAGTTTCTAGGTAATTATGATGGGTGATTCTAAGGCTATAAAGTTGCATCCAAAGTGCTAGCCTCAAAGAGCAAGCGCTCACAGAGAAAGTTCTGCTTACCAAATGTAAAATTTGGAGCATCACTTTTTGAACTAGCACATTTGGAACAACTTATAGCCAAGAATCACATCCATCAAAATTACCAATGAAACATTCCACAAAAGTATATCACTCATTTCTGTTTGGAAAATATTTCATAGTCTGAGCATAGCTTATAATTGTGGTATCTCTAGCAAGTTTACGTTTAAGATATTAATAAAAAAGAGCTCAATTAATCTTAAAATGTAAAAACTTAAGTGCAATATATAGTTTATATTGATAATTGCTGTAAATTTTTCTAATACTACTGTATCATTAATTTAGCAGGATTTATATAGTTTCTTATTATATACAAATACTATTTACTCTTATTGATAGGAATTATCTTTATCCCTAATATAGAAAATTTTACAAAGGTAATATATAATTGTTTTATATGTAATTATACAATTATAAGAAAGAAGGTAACATTTAATGTATGAATTTAAAGAAGAATTTAAGACTGGAATTGATTTTATTGACGAACAGCACAAAGTTCTCTTCGAAATAGCAGACAAAGCTTACAATCTACTAAAAAATGATTTTACAACTGATAAATATGATAACATATTAGAGTTAGTAGATGAGCTACGCGACTATACATCATTCCATTTTAAAGCAGAAGAAGAATATATGAAGAAAATTAACTATAAAAGAATGTTCACTCAAAAGATAGAACATGACGCTTTTATAAAAAGAATTAATGAAGTAGATTTTAGGAGTATTGATGAAAATCAGAATGAATCGATTTCTACTCTATTACAGCTTTTAAATGATTGGTTAATTGAACATATCTTTGAAAACGATAAGTTGATAGGTCAATAAAGCTCCAATTTAGCATTTTCTAGGACAAGCTTTTTCTTTTTAGATATAAAATTATTATAAAAAAAAAATACTATCTCTCAATGTTTTTTACTAATACATTTTGAAATAGTATTTTTTATTTTTCCAAGTTTTCACAGATTGGTAATTTCACTTTATATCTATAGGATAATTTATTTCAACTATCTATCCTTCTTCCCATGCCCCATCTGGTCCTAAATAATAAGTTCCAATATATATGTCCTTAACCATTACTCCAGAGGAATTTAAATAATATAAATTTCCATTATATCTAAGCCACCCTGTCACCATTTCTCCAGAACTATTTAAATAATACCAATTCCCTCTATTTTGAATCCATCCACTCAGCATTTTTCCTGTAACTGTGTCCAGATAATACCACTTGCCTTCACTTTTAAGCCATCCGGTTTTTGCCATACCGTTTTCATCTAAATAATACCAATTATCTTTGTATTTATACCAACCAGTATTCTGTTCGGGACCACTATAATATCGCCAGCTATTGTTTACATACACCCATTCCCCATTTGCCTTCACATCATAAATTAATTGAAATGCAAATACAATACTTAATAAAGTGCCTAACATTAATATATATTTAAAACTAATAGTTTTTATCATTCTCTTATCCTCTCCAAATCAAAAATCTATATTTACTATTATTTTTATTAACATAATTTATAAAATAGACTTAAAATTCTGAAATAAAAAAAACGTAGGCGACTGTGGAGCCGTAGATTTTTTTTACGCATCTGCCTTTTCGAACGTATGTGAGAAAAATTTGGCAGGCGAATATATTTTCTTTTTTATTCTCTTTACAAACCGTAACCTTCTGAATTGGTCTTTTCTATAACTTATACACAGATTTAACTTGAATATAAATTCCTAGAGAATAAAAAAATTCAATTACACTGCTGTATATATGATGAAATTAAGTTTCTACACTCTACTCCTAATTAATTATCTGGTTCATTAGAATCTAAAATCTAAGTCTATTATTGCAATATAGATTTATAAAATTGTTTATATATTTACATAACTGGTATATTATAATATTATGTAAAAACAATGTTAAGGAGGCTTTATTATGTCAAATTTATTTAAACACTCTCTCGAAATTAAACCTAGACAATCTATGGTTGATATAACTTCTTATATAAGAGAAGATATTAAAAACAGTAATATTAGAAATGGAATCATAGTAGTTTATTGCCCTCATACTACCGCTGGAATAACTATAAATGAAAATGCAGATCCAGATGTAGTTAGCGATTTAATATATGGTTTTGAAAAAATTTACCCAACCACAGATTCGAATTATAAGCATTTTGAAGGGAATTCACATTCTCACCTAAAATCTTCAACAGTAGGTGCTTCACAAACTCTTATTTTAAATAATGGCAATCTAATTTTAGGACGATGGCAAAACGTATATTTCTGCGAGTTTGATGGTCCTAGGGATAGAATGTTTTATGTAAAAATAATAGAAGGCTAATCCTGGTTAAATTTTATATTTACATAAAAATTAAAGAGGAATGTAAACCTAAATACATTCCTCTTTAGCAACAAATCTAAAAAAATATTTTCTTTTATCTAGCATCATGTCCTGTATTCTCTATACAGCTTTTAATTTCTTCTACTGTTGCAGGAGCATTATATACTACTTCAACACTTCCACGTGCAAGATCTACACAAACCTTATCTACACCTTGGATTTTTTCCAGTGCATTTTTAACTTGTGTTTTCATATTTTCATTTGCTAATCCATCAACATTATAATGTATTCTTTCCATATATACTATTCTCCTTTTTCTACAAAGTAACAAGTATAGTATGTTCAAAATCACACTATTATATCAATATTTTTTAAAGAAAATCGACTCACATTTGCTCGCTGATACTCGCAAAGTAAGCGACCATAATCAAATCATAGATACTTACAGAGAAAGTTCTTCACCTATAAATTAAACAGCTATTCTGCAATTAAGAACCCTTCACCTATAGCCAAATACAAGATTTTGATCATCACTTTTGAAATGTCTGCTTAACTGATTCACATCAAATAACAGATTCGAGTTCACTACTTATAAAATCAAATCATCCAATGTTCTTTTTGGAACATGATGTACTTGTTTGTCATCTCTCCAATACTTTACATCTCCAGATTCATTTATATTTTCTATAACTACTTCTTCTTTAGGATAACCAAGAGCTACTACCAAGGAAATTTCAAATTTTTCATCTAAATTGAGTTCTTCTCTTAGATTCTTTCTATCTATATTTCCTATAATGCATCCGCCCAAATTATTTTCAACAGCTCCAAGTAACATACTTTGTACTGCTATGCCATCATCTTGCGGCGCACCTTGGCCAAGACTCGTATCCTTTAGTACTACTATATAAGCACTTGGTTTTTCGCCTTCTTTAGGACCATCCCAATCCTTATAGTAACCTGCCCAAAATATGCATTTACTTATTTTTTCATTTTGTTCTTTTTCATTTGATAAAATATACCTTAATACTTGTTTATTAGCTCCTGATGGTGATAGCCTCGCTAAATCCACCAAGTCTCTTAAAGTATTCATATCAACGCTCTTATCCTGATAAAACCTCCTATATGACCTATTTTTCAATACAAGCTCTTTTATCATTTTAACAAACCACCTATCTTAGTTTTTCTACCTTTCTTTGTATATCCTGCATCCTCATATCTGTAGATGCTATAAGCTCCGCACATTCCTTTAAGTCTTGCGTAATATGCAGCGGTCCATCTCCAGATGTCTTATAATATAATTTATGCTCAAGACTAGCCCAAAAGTCCATAGCTATCGTTCTAATTTGAACTTCAACTCTGACTGGCTCCACATGATCCGAAAAAAATATTGGAACCTCTATAACTAAATGAAGACTTCTATAGCCATTTGGCTTAGGACTGTTTATATAATCTTTTTCTTCAATTAGTGTTATATCATCCTGTCTTATTAGCATATTGGCGATATCATATATATCACCTACAAAAGAACAGATAACTCTAATTCCCGCAATATCATTTAAATTCTTTTTAGCAGATTCAATGCTCATTTCGAACCCTTTACGTTTAAGTTTATCCATAATACTGCTTGGAGTCTTCACTCTAGATTTCATGTATTCAATCGGATTCCTCTTCCTCTTTATCTTAAGTTCATCATCTAAAATATCTAATTTAGTCTTAACTTCCTTTATTGCTGATCTATAAACAAGTAACGTTTCATTCATCTCTTCTATTCTTTCTTCAACTAATTCTGGTGATATAATGTTTTCTCTACTGTCCCAAAATATTTGATCATTTTCTTTTGATTGACCCATAAGCCTATTGTCCCCCTTAGTCTAAAAAAAGACTCTTCTTAACAAAATATATGTAATATATATTGCAATGCACATTTCACAATTCACAATTACAACTAAAATTCTTGTAATATTTTTTAGAATTATGATAAAGGACTATTTTTGCAATATATATTCTATTTTTTTCTTGCTTTATTTCCTCATACTAACATAATTTTAATTGAATATTAGAAAAACTTCAAGCTACTATTATTTTATTAGATAAACTGTAGTCTTTTTTCTTCCAAATTCCTTGACTTGCTCATGGGTTGGAAGCCACACATCTATTATATAGGTGCCATCGCTTTTAACTTTAACTGCGCCACCTCTATCTTCTGCATCAAAAATACCGTCATCTTTATAATCTTTTAAATCCGGAATATATATTTTACTTCCTAACGGAATATTTTTAGGTACAGCTATAGTTCCAACTCTAGTATGGGTCTGCATTGCGGTTTCTGAGCCCCAAGCTTCTGAGCATATAGCGCAATTACAGTAGGCTGTTAATTCTGCTTTTATCGGCACTTTAGGTGCGGCAGTTAATACTTTTTCTATGCTCTCATTGTTATTAGTAGTATTCACATTTACATCAGAGGGCTTCTTATCTTTTCTAGCTATTAAGCCGCTGTAATTTATTTCACCAAATGTTACTTTACAATAAGCTGCAAGCCCACCTAAGACAATTGCTAAACATATGTATGTTACGCATACACATTTCTCTAATTTCGACAATAAATTTATTCTCCTTTATATTAATAATATATTTTTTTATTTTATTTTTAATTTATTTACAATATATACTATTATATAATATTTTTTCTTCATTTTAAAGTTAATTGGTTCATCATGTATTTATATCCAGTATAATCAACAAAATATAATTTCAACTTGTTAATTTACTAAAAATCCCATAACAACAAAATCTCCGCCGGCTGTGTAGCTTGAGATTCCACTATAATATAAAATTCTAGAGAAGTAAAAAAATCGCAGGCGACTGTTATTAAGTTCCGTATTGTGCATATAAGAACATTTTATGTAGGCGAATATGATTTATTTTCTTAATCATATTTTTACAATCCAACATCTTCTTAACCACTTATATAACTAGCTTTCAAAATTCAAAATTTTTATACTTTTCGAGACAATAAAAAAAAACTTGGATTCATAATCTTAGAATTCCAAGTTTTTTACTAATGCTTTATTTAAATTTTTATACTTTTAATTTATTACTATATCTGCCATTAAAGGATAATGATCAGAGGGATATTTCCCGTTAACATTATATTTAATTATTTCAGCATTAACTACATCTATTTCCTCCGATACAAATATATAATCTATATGAAGCCCTTTTCCTGACCTTTTGAAATTTCCTATTGTAGATTCATTATATAAACCCATGTTTACGTCTTGTACTGGTAATAATTTTTTACTTGATATTTTCCCCTCTTTAAGACTTTTAATCAACTTACTATTAGGTCTATCATTAAAATCTCCCATTAGTATAACAGGAAGTTTTTCATTTTCTATAAATTCTAGAATTTTTTTTAAACCATACATTCTTGCCTTTGGAAGCAGATTATCTAAATGAGTATTACAAACCCTAACTCTTCTTCCATTATCCATTTGTAAAATGGCTGTTGTGCAAATTCTTGGAAGATATGAGTACCATACGCGGCTTCCTATCTTATCTGGAGTTTCAGATAGCCAGAAAGTTTTATAATCTTCAATTAAATAATTTCTAGAGATTAATAAACTGTTCCTTTCGGAAGAAACTTTTTTCCCTCTTGGAGCTCCAATAATATTATATCCCTCAATATTTTCTTTAATATCATTAAGCATATTATCTTTAATTTCCTGAGCCCCTATTATATCGCATTTATACTCATTTATTACGTTATAAATTAAGCTCCTTCTAGTATTCCATCTATCATTAAAATCTATAGGAACATCGCGTCTTAAATTAAAGGTCATTACTCTCATTTGGATCCTCCTTCTAATTTGCTTTTTATATTTCAAATTAGCCTATAAATATAATTATATTATACTCACTTAAGGAAGAAATCATATATTTTTATTTCCAAATTTCTTCTGAAATTTCTCTTACTAACTTTATCTTATTCCATTGTTCTTCTTCTGTTAGAATATTTCCCTCCTCAGTAGAGGCAAAACCACATTGTGGACTTAAGCAAACTTGGTTAATATCTACGTATTTTGTTGCTTCTCTAATTCTTTCTTTAACTTCTTCTTTATTTTCTAATATTCCTGTCTTAGAACTTATTAAGCCCAAAACTACTTGTTGATTTTTAATAAACCTTAATGGTGCAAAATCTCCTGCACGATCTGTATCATACTCTAGATAAAATCCATCTACATTTACAGTTCCAAAAAGAATTTTTGCTACTGGTTCATATCCACCAGATCCTGCCCATGTTGAATTATAATTTCCACGGCAAACATGCATTGTAATAACCAAATCTTCAGGATGCTCTTCAATTGCTAAGTTGTTTACCTTTGCGTATAGTTTAGCAATATCATTTGTATCTACGCCTTCTTGTTGTCTAGCTTCCCAATATTTTTTATCACAAAGCATACCCCAAGTACAATCGTCAAGTTGAAGATTTCTGCAACCTTCATTATAGAATGCTTTAATAGCTTTTTTATAAGCATTTGCAATATCTAAAATTAACTCATCTATGTTTTTATAAATAGATTCTGTAATCTCCTTATTTTCACCACGTTGAAGTTCTGCAAGAAATTGTGCCGGTGCTGGAATAGTCTGTCTAGCGACTACATCATCTCCCGAGATACTCTTTAAAAATTTATAATGTTCAACCATCGGATGATTACTAAAATCTATTTTTCCTGTTAATGCGGCTGTTTCTGCTCTAGTTTCTAGTCCGTTAAATTTATAGCCTGTTTCTAGTACACGTTTTTCTACCCCATCCAATCCCCACATAAAATCAAGATGCCACCATGAGCGCCTAAATTCTCCATCTGTTACTGCTTTAAGCCCAAGTTCCTTTTGTTTTTTCACTAATTTTATTATTTCTTCATCTTCTATTCTTTTTAATTCATTACTTGAAATCTCTTGATTTTGAAATTTAGCACGCGCCTCTTTAATAACCTCTGGTCGTAAAAAACTTCCTACAATATCAGCCCTAAATGGTGCAACACTTCTTTGTTTTGCATTTTTAAATTCTATACTCATTTTTTTAATCCCCCTTAATTGCCTCGCTTTATTCTTGAAATCAGTATAGCATGTTTAACCCCAAGTAAGGTAACTTCAAAAAACTATTACTGGCTATAATATTTTCCTATAACAAACAAATTCACTTTTAAAAAGCAAACTTCTAAACTAGCCCTTATGACAATCTATAACTTCCAAATTTCATTAGCTGTTTCAATAACGAGTTTAATTTTCTCCCATTGTTCTTCTTCAGTAATTATATTTCCCTCTTCTGTTGATGCAAAACCGCACTGTGGGCTTATGCAAAGTTTATTAATATCTACATATTGAGAAGCTTCTGCAATACGATTTTTTAATTGCTCTTTACTTTCAAGGCCTCCATGCTTTGTCGTTACAAGTCCCAATACAACAAACTGATCATTTATAAATCTTAGCGGCTTAAAATCTCCGCATCTTTCACTATCGTATTCAAGAAAGAATCCATCCACATTAGCATTAGAAAATAATTCTTCTGCAATAGGTTCATATCCACCTGATGCAAATCCTATTGAATGTAGATTTCCACGGCAAACATGCAAGGTTATAATCATATCTTCTGGTTTTTCTTTAATGCTCTCATTTATCAATCTTACATAATTCTTTGAAAGAGCTTCTGGGTCAATTCCCCGACTCCTAAAATAACTTCTGTGTCTTTCACTACATAGGGTTCCCCATGCAGTATCATCAAACTGCAAATAACGACAGCCTACATCGTAAAACTCCTTTATTGCAGATTTGTAAACACTAATAATATCTTCCATCAGTTCTTCATCACTGCCATATACATTATTTTTATTGTGACTTTGAACAAAATGAAATAGAGATGGTGATGGAATAGTAAATTTGGCAATATTTTGATCTTTAACAATGCTATTTAAATACTTAAAATGCTCTAACATTGGATGCTTATTAAATCTTATCTTATCAACAATTTGAAAGCTTTCAGCCTTTGTTCTAGATCCCTGAACGCTACCTCCTTGATTTAATATTATTTTCTTTGTACCTTCTATTCCAACAAAAAAATCAAGATGCCACCAAGATCTCCTAAACTCTCCATCAGTAACAGCTATTAATCCTATTTCTTTTTCCTTTTCTATAAGCTTCCTTATTTCTATATCTTCAATACTTCTCAGCTCTTCAGCATTTATCTCTCCAATATTATATTGTTTCCGTGCAATCTTAATTTCATCAGTTCTAAGAAAACTTCCAACTATATCATATCGAAAAGGTGGACTATTTCTCTTTGTACCTATAATCTCATTACTCATATTTTCCTCCATTTAAACTGCTATAACAGATAATAGTTTAAGTCGAAATAATTTGTTGAAATAATTTCGTTCAAAATCTCAATGTAGCGCGTTGTTATTTTATTAAGCTTAATATCCTTATGGGCTATCCATCCGACTGTGAAAATTTCATCACATTCTATTGGTATTGCTTTAAGTTTGCTTTCATCAAAATCCGAGTCTATAAATCCTGTTCCAATTGTATAACTATCTGTACTGGTTAATAAAGTTGAAAGTGTTGCTCTATCAATAACTTTAATACTTTTAGGTACATTAGCCATATTCATCATTTCTTCTGAAAAATTAAATGAATTATTAATTCCCTGTTCAAATGTTATATAAGTAAATTCTAGCATTTCATTAGTAGTAACACTTTCTTTAGTAGAAAGAGGATGATTGTTACTGATAATTATATGTGGGTTTGCATTAAAAAGTGGAGTGAATTTCAAATTACTATCACTAAAAATTCTATTCATAACCTTAGAGTTTACTTCGTTAATATATAAAATTCCAACATCACTACGAAGAGTTTTTACATCATCTATTATTTCATATGTCTTTGTTTCTCTTAAATTAAACTCATACTGATTTGTTTCAATTTCCTTTAAGAGTTTTGTAAATGCATTTACAACAAAAGCATAATGCTGAGTTGACACAGAGAAATGCATAATCTTTTCTCTTCTTCCATGATAGCGATCCTCAATAAATTCAGCTTGTTCACTTATTTGGCGAGCATACCCTAAGAATTCAATCCCATCTGAAGAAATGCTAATTCCTCTATTGGTCCTCTCAAATATTACAATTCCCAGTTCACTTTCAAGTTCTCTTATTGAATTAGATAGACTTGGCTGGGATATAAATAATTTTTTAGCTGCCTCGTTTATTGACCCGTACCTTGCAATTTCAAGAGCATATTTTAATTGTTGCAAAGTCAATGTTTTTCCCCCTTTCAGCTAAAATCCTTTATTTGATATTATAATCTAGATTTTATCATTTATAAATATCTATGATTTTCTTTACACAAAAAAAGACCGCTTAGTTTTAAGCAGCCTTTCTATTAAGTATATTATTTATTTAATTGTTCTAATAATTCTTCTAAATTTATTCCATGAACTTTAACTGCATCTTCAATTGTTTCAGCTTGTGCAGATGGGCATCCAACACATCCCATTCCGAAGCTCATTAAAATTTGTGGTGCATTTTCCTTTATACGAATTATTTCTCCTATTGTTAAATCCTTAGTTATCATGTTGACATTCTCCTCTCATATATCTTAATAAATTATCTTTTAAGTTTTTATTGTTTATCTTTAATCTTATTATAATGTTTATTCCATATTACTTCCGTAACTGATGTTACAATAAAATTAATTTTTATATTTCTTTACTGAGTATTGAAGATATCAACATAATTATCCTTATATAACTGATTTATAATTTTTTAAAGAAGAATATTCAATAGTTCTTCTGTATCCTTAACTATATATTCTGCTCTGGCTTGGGTTAGTTCAATAACATCTCCAAAACCATAAAGAACTCCCACTGATTTTATATTATTTTCTTTTGCGCCGATAATATCATGTTCTCTGTCTCCTACCATGATAACCTTTGATAAGTCTGTAATATTAGCCTCTTGTAAAGCATATTTTATTACATCCCCTTTATTTACTCTTGTTTCTTCAAAATCTGCTCCAGCTGCAAAATCAAAATATTTATCGATTTTAAAGTATTGTAAAATTTGCCTTGCATACACTTCTGGTTTTGATGTAGCAAGTACAATTTTTTTATTATTTTTCTTAAGCACCTCTAGAAGTTCTGGTATTCCATCATACAACTTATTTTCATAGATACCTTTTTCAGCAAAATATTCTCTGTATTTTACCAATCCAAGCTGTGCTTTTTCCTCATCGAAGTTATAATATTCTTTAAACGAATCCTTTAAAGGTGGTCCAATAAATTTGTTTAATTCTTTAAGGTCATCAACTAAAATTCCAAAAGACTTTAAAGCATATTGAACTGATTTAGTTATTCCTTCGCCAGAATCAGTAAGTGTTCCATCTAAATCAAATAATATATATTCAAAATTGTTATTCAAGTAAAAATTCCTCCTTGTTTATCACTCTTAAATCACTCCAATAAATTATAACATATTTAGAAAATTATACGACACCTGAATAATTTAATTAATAAAAATTATATATTAATATTTTTGTTTTAATTGGTAATACTATTTTTAAGGTTGTTTAATACCTAAAAAATACAATAATAGTTTATGGAGGAATTTTAAATGAAAAGATTTGTTTGTACTATTTGTGGTTATATCCATGAAGGTGACACCCCACCAGACGTTTGTCCTATCTGTAAAGCAGGTGCTGACAAATTCAAAGAAATGACTGACTCATTAAATTTTGCTGATGAACATAGAATCGGTGTTGCTGGCGGTCTTAATGATGAATTATTAGAAGGTTTAAGAGCTAATTTCATAGGTGAATGTACTGAAGTCGGAATGTACTTAGCAATGTCCCGTCAAGCTGACCGTGAAGGTTATCCTGAAGTAGGTGAAGCATATAAAAGAATTGCTTATGAAGAAGCGGAACATGCTGCTAAATTCGCAGAACTTTTAGGGGAAGTTGTTGTTCCTGATACTAAATCTAATTTAAGTGCTAGAGTTGAAGCTGAATATGGTGCTTGCGAAGGTAAAAAGAAACTTGCAACCTTAGCTAAGGAGCATAATTTAGATGCTATACATGATACTGTTCATGAAATGTGTAAAGATGAAGCAAGACATGGTAAAGCATTTAAAGGCTTACTTGATAGATACTTTAGCAAATAATATTATAACTAGATTAAGATTTAACTTAAAGGAGTGTGTTTTTTATGGAAAAAATTAATTGTGAAGTAAATAATTGTTCACACAACCATAGTGGAGTTTGCTATTCAAATAGAGTTGATATTGGTGGAATGTCTGCAAGTAGTGAAAGAGGAACTTGCTGTGGTTCATTTTTACAAGAATCTCATTATAGTGACTTAACTAATAATACTAATTCTCAAGGAAAATGCGATGCTCTAACTTGCAACGTTGAAACATGTAATCATAACACTAACAAACTTTGTAGCCTAGATTCTATACAAGTAGCAGGTAATGGAGCCCAATTATATACTGAAACTAAATGTGCTAGTTACGATTCTAGAGAATAATTAGAATATATGATTAAGTGTTCTATATTCTAATATTCCTAACAATAGGTATTCTGAAGAATATTTAAATATCTATTCTTCAGAATACCCATATATAATTTTAGACAGTTTATTTACATATAAAAACCAGTTCGATGATATTATATATTTTTTAGATTTCCTTTCCCATCATTATCATATTCTCAAAAGTTTTGAATCCATGCTTCTTATAAAAACCTTCTGTTTCATTAGTTTTAAGTGTCAGCAAAATCACTCTATCTATCCCCTTAGCTTTTAATCTTGTTATAAATTCACTCAGCAACTTTGAACCTATACCTGCACCTTTAATTTTAGGTTCTACACAAAGTTCTTTAATTTGAAAAAGTACTGCATCATAATAATATTCAATGCTTCCAAGTATCATTCCCACTAATTTTTCCCCATCAAATGCAACCAGTCCATTAAACCCTTCGCAATTTATCATCTGAGATATGCGTTTAGATGCACTTTCAATAGTCCATTTGTCATTCCACGGTTCACAATTAAAAGCATTTACATAAACTTCTGAAATTTCTCTAATAATTTCTCTATCTAAATTTTTATATTCTATCATTTTATTACCCCTTATTTTGTATTACAGGTATAAGCTATTTAAAAATTCTGTTCCTGATTTTGTTTTAAAGTATTTATTTTTTATACTTTCAATTTGAGGAGTTTTTATTTCATCTTCATAAATATTAACTAAAAAATCAGCTTCTATTAATATTTGATAGTCAATGCCATCAATTTTGCTATATGTATGATGATGCCCAATCAAATAGCATACTCTTTCAATAAATTCTTCACTAAAATTAAATTTTGAAAGCATTTCCTTTGCAACAGGAGGCCCTTCAAGCTCCTGATAATTTCCAGCAGAAGAATTATATTTTTCTTCACTAACTTTTATTCCTATATCATGCATTACTGCAGCTACTTCTAAAATTTCCTGCGTCTTCTTATCTACATTTTCAATTTCCCCTATAGATTTAGCAAAAGAAAATACCTTTAAAAAGTGATTAACCCTTCTTGGATCTTTTGCATAGTATTTTATCATTTCATTTATTATAGTACTAATTTTTTCATTCATAATTACATTTTAGTCTGCAGCATACTTTAATAGTATACCCAGAGCTAATCCACCTTCCTTCTTAATAATATATCTTATTTAATTATTATACTAATTCATAAGATATATTAATATAGCTTTTATATTAATTCTTATACTTATAAGACTTATCTTTTGAAACCACCAGCCTCTTCGTTAAATATTATTATAACTAGCTTTAACTTCATATTTTCTCTACCTATATATAAACTGCGCACATAAAAGATTATAAATTCACGTATTAACACTGGAAGCCTTTATAATTTTTTTGTACAAAAAAGTAACAACCACCCATTTTCTAGGCAGTTGCTACTGTAATTTCTATATATTATATAATTTTAAAGTTCCTAATTTTCTATTGATAACACACTCATAAACTATACTTAGACTATGAAATATCTTTTAACTAGAAATGAGTAATATACTTTTGTGGAATGTTTCATTGGTAATTTTGATAGATGTGATTCTTTGGCTATAAGTTGTTCCAAATGTGCTAGTTCAAAGCTTGTTCTTTGAAGCTAGCACTTTGGGTGCAACTTTATAGCCTTAGAATCACCTATCAGAATTACCTAGAAACTGGAACAAAAGTATGTTATTCATTTCGGTGAGTTATAAGCATAAGTATATATTATAGTTGGGTTATCTATATATGATATACAATTGATTCAAATGGTCTTAAATTTAACTCTTTATTTAATACACTACTATCTTTATAATTTGATATTAATATTTTACTCTTAGCACTTTTATTTGCATATTCATCAGGAATCTCTACTTTTGTACTTTCTCCATAAAAATTATTTATGACAAGTACTGTAGTGTCGCCTAAATTTCTTACATATGAAAGTACTTTATTATTTTCTTCAAGAATAAACTTTATACTTCCATTTGAAATCACTTCATAATCTTTTCTCAACCTTATTAGCTTTTGATAATGATAGAAAATCGAATCTTCATCCTTTAATGCTTGTTCAACATTTATTCTTTTATATTCACTGCTAACAGGTATCCATGGTTCACCTTTAGTAAATCCAGCATTTTCACTATCATCCCATTGTACTGGGGTTCTAGAATTATCACGAGATTTTGCTTTTAAAATCTGTAATATCTCTTCTTCAGATTTTCCTTGCTCTTTTAAAATATTATAATAATTTATAGATTCTACATCTCTATACTTCTCTATGCTATCGAAATAAGGGTTTGTCATTCCAATCTCTTCACCTTGATACACATATGGAGTCCCCCTCATCATGTGTATTGTAGTTGCCAGCATTTTAGCACTTTCTTTTAAATATTCTTTATCATTTCCAAACCGAGAAACTATTCTAGGCTGATCATGATTACACCAAAACAGAGCATTCCACCCATTTTGAATTTCTTCTTGCCAAGTTTTAAATAACGCCTTCAACTTCATAAAGTCAAAATCCATAACAGTCCATTTATCGCCTTTATAGTAATCAACCTTTAAATGATGGAAATTAAATACCATTGATAATTCTTTTTCTTCTGGATTAGAATATCTTATACAATTCTCAAGAGAAGTTGATGACATTTCTCCTACAGTTACAATATCTTCATATTCTCCATAGGTATTTTCATTAAGTTCGTGGAGATAGTCATGAATTTTAGGACCATCTGTATAGAATCTTCTTCCATCACCTTCTGTATCACTTTCAAACTTTTCTGGTTTTGAAATTAAATTTATAACATCAAATCTTAGCCCTTTGACACCCTTTTTAAGCCAAAAGTTAACAACACCATAAATCTCATTTCTAACTTCTTCATTATCCCAATTCAAATCTGCCTGAGTTCTATCAAAAAGATGTAGGTAATATTCATCAAACTTTTCTACATATTCCCATGCATTTCCACCAAATTTAGATTTCCAATTTGTAGGTGGTGTATCTTTTTCTGATTCCTTAAATATATAGAAATCTTTATATTTTCTATCTCCGCTTATAGCTTTTTTGAACCATTCATGTTCTGTTGATGTATGATTAAGTACCATATCAAGCATTACATATATATCTCTTTTTTCTGCTTCTTGTACTAATTTTTCAAAATCTTCTAATGTACCAAAGCTTGGGTCAATATTATAGTAATCAGAGATATCATATCCGTTATCTACTTGAGGAGAAGGATAAAAAGGAGTAAGCCATATATAATCTATACCTAAATTTTTTAAATAATCTAATTTTTCTATTACTCCGTTTAAATCTCCAATTCCATCACCGTTTGTATCATAAAATGATTTAGGATATATTTGATAAATAGTACTTTTCTTAAAATCCTTCATAATTTCTTCCTTCCTATCCTAGCTTATTGCTTTCTTTTTCCCTACAATTACTGTAAGAACAAATGGTACTACTACTGCTACAAGCATTGCTAATGCAAATATCATCATGAACGCTGGTTTTATTGATAATATACCTGGAAGTCCTCCAACACCGATTGAGTTTGCCATTACGCCACTTCCAACTGAAATTATAGCTGCTATTGCTGATCCTGCCATTCCACAGAAGAATGGGAATCCATGTTTTAAGTTAACACCAAACATTGCTGGTTCAGTTACACCAAGATAAGCTGAAATGCAAGCTGGTACATTAACTTCTTGAGCTTCTTGATTCTTTCTTTGTAAATATATCATAGCTAAAACTGCTGAACCTTGTGCAATATTAGATAATGCTATCATTGGCCAAAGTGATGTTCCTCCAAATTGTGCCATTAATTGAAGATCTATTGCATTTGTCATGTGGTGAAGTCCTGTAATAACAAGTGGTGCATAAAGGAATCCAAAGATTGCTGCAAAAATCATTCCAAATGAAGATGTAAGTCCACCATATACTACTTTTGAAATCGCTGCACCAATTGCCCAGCCTATAGGTCCTATAACAATATGAGCTATCAAAACAGCTGGTACTAAAGCAAAGAATGGTACAACTATCATTGATATTGATGCTGGACTTATCTTTCTTGCACCTCTTTCAAGAAATACTAATGCAAAACCTGCAAGTATAGCTGGTATAACTTGTGCTTGATATCCAATCATGTTTACATGTGCAAATCCAAAATCCCAGAAAGGTATTTTATCAGCTGGTGTACTTGCCACTGCATATGCATTTAAAAGTTGTGGTGAAACTAATGTAATACCTAAAACTATACCGAGAATTTGGGTTGTCCCCATTTTCTTTGTAATTGACCATGTAATACCTACTGGTAGGAAATGGAATATAGCTTCTCCAATTAACCATAAGAAACTGTTTGTCCCAGCCCAGAATTGAGATACTTCAACTAAAGATTTTGTTCCGCCTTCTAATAATTTCATATCTCCGATAACATTTCTAAATCCTAAAATCAAACCTCCAACGATGATTGCTGGAATAAGTGGTGAAAATATTTCTGCTATATTTGCCATAAGCTTTTGTATAAAAGTCATATTGTTTTTAGCAACATCTTTTACTGCGTCTTTACTTACTCCATCTATTCCTGAAACTGCTATAAAGTCATTATAAAATGTTGATACTTCATTTCCAATTATAACTTGGAACTGTCCTGCTTGTGTAAATGTCCCTTTAACACTTTTTAATTTTTCAATTTCACTTACGCCAGCTTTACTCGGATCGTTTAATACAAATCTCATTCTAGTAACACAATGTGTAACTGCTGAGATGTTTTCTTTTCCACCAACTAGCTTTAATAGTTCTTTTGCATCATTTTGAAATTTCCCCATTATTAAAACCTCCAATTTGATTTTTATTACTTTAAAGAATAAGTTCATGAATATTAATACAATTTTGTTTTGTATTAGTCCAATTGAACAATTAATTAATAAATTTTATATTAAACCTAACATTTAAATGTTTACAATATCATCATAATCTATTTTAAACATATAGTCAATAATATTTTTAATATTTGTTTAAACAAATTTCTTGAAAATGTTTAGTATCTAGTATTTAAGCCATCTTATGAGATAAAACAAATTTAAAATATGTTTAAACATATTTTAAATTTGTTTAAATAAACTATTCAAATTTTAGTTTTTTCACCCCTTTACTAAATCATCAAATCAAGTTTAAATTTACAAATCTCCTAAAGGTTCAAATTCATATCTTTACTAGAAATCATAAATATTTTGATTACGAAAAGCTATGAAAATATCGCTGGAGATTCTAAGCAACTTTGTAAATATATTCATCTAATAAATCTAATTTTCAAGTTGTTTGTCTATATAGTGCAAATTTTTTAGGTGTTGGAGTGGCTTACATTATCATACATTAATAAATTACACAAAGTAATTTATTACCTTATTATTTTAATTATTTAGTTAACTTATTAAAAAAAATAAAGTATAATATATTCATTAAAACCTATAGATAACACAATCATAAATTATAATTAGACTATGGAACACCTCACAACCAGAAATGAGTAATAAACTTTTGTAACCACAAGGGTCATAATATGGAATGTTTCATTTCGGCGAGGTATACGCATAAGTATAGATTATGGTTGAGTTACCTATGGTACAAATATTTTATATATGCTCCAATGATAAATCTGCATTTAAAATTCTAGTTGGATAAACGCTCAATTAAGTATAAGATGTAGAAATCCAATTGCAGCATATATACCCCAAGATAACTTAAGGGAGTGTTAACTTTGCCTAATGTAAAATTCAAAGATATATATCACATATTAAAAAGCAATATAGATAACGGTAAGTATGATAATTCTATGATGCTTCCAACCGAAATGGAATTAGTTGACAAATTTGAATGTAGTAGAAATACTGTTAGAAGAGCAATTAATGAACTGAGCAAAGATGGATATGTTAAAAGCGTTAAAGGTAAGGGCGTAATCATATTAGAAAGCAGAGAATCAATAGAACTTCCTATTGGAAATCTACTTGGGTTACAGGAATTACATACAAAAAAGAAATTCACTACTAGTGTTGTGCATTTTTCAAAAATAACTATAGATGAATCCTTATCAAGAATAACTGCTTTAAAATTAGATACTGAAGTATATCACCTTCATAGAATAAGATTTTATGATAATGAACCAATTATCCTTGATGTGAATTATTTTAGTGCTGATGTAGCAAAAGATTTGACTATAGAAATTGCTCAAAATTCCGTATATGAATATATTGAAAAAGATTTAAATACAAAAATTCTTGCTTCAAAAAAAATTATTGTTGTTGAACATGCAACAGAATTAGATAAAAGATTTTTAGATTTAGGTACATATGATTGTGTTGCTGTCGTAAAAACATATGCTTATACTGATTCAGGTAAACTTTTTGAGTATACAGAATCTCGTCATAGGCCAGATAAATTTGTATTTGTTGAATCATCATCTTTAAGAAAAAATATTTAATCATAGTAAATGACATTTTTTTATTCTTTTATAGTATTTAGCTCTAGTAAAATAGACTATTATAAATGTTATCCGCTGATTTAATTGCATTATAATTTCCTAAATGCTAAAAAAACTTACTAAATAAATTTTTAGTAAGTTTTTTTGCATAGAATATTTAGTTAATGAAAATGAATTTATATTATTCTATAAAATTGCAAAGGTATGTATATTGCTTATTTAATTCTTTTTGATACCATTCTGTTTTTATTAAACTTATATATGCATCAACTATCTTTTTCACTTGGCTTTCTTTTGTAATCTGCATGAATAATGCAAGAATAAAAAAAACTATAATTCCTATTGTAATGGCATTTTTTACATTATTAGTAAAATTGAATATAATTAATAATACTGCACCAATAGCTCCTGTAGCTATTGAATAATATGTTACGTAATCTATTCTATCTTTAGTTCTTACTATTTTCGCCTTTAATGTATCAACGATATGTACATCCTTAAATAACAAATCTAACTTATCTCTATATAAATCCATGAATTTAGACAACATATAGTTATATCTTTCAACATTACTACTTTCTAAGATTCTCATGCACATAATTAATGGATAAGGGTACTCAGCCACACTTTTATATACATATTCATTTCTTCTTTCAAGACTAGGAATCTTTACACTTAATTCTCTATTTTCATCAAGAGTCAATTCATAATTGTCATTTACTAAACTTGTATAATTGTCTTTAATAATTTCTAATGACTTAGCCATTAATTTATTATTCTCATTCATTTTATTTAGCATGTCCAAAATCGTCATATTCTCTTCTCCCCTACTTTTTAAAATAAATGCTTCATCAGCTATATTATAGCATACTTTACCAATGCATGAACATAAAGGATTGATTTTAGAACTTATTCCAATATGTTTTTAAGCACCCCTATAGCTAATGTCATACCTTCATGCTTTATTTTGCTTATAATAACCTCTGCACCCGCAAGATCAACAGAAGGCTCACAGACCCCAGTTATTCCAAGTGTTTTAAATACAAATTGACTTTTATCATATTTATCTTGAACTGTTTTTATTTCATCTTTGCTAAAAGTTTTGAATGGACAATTAATCTTTTCCGCTAATTTTATAATACCTTCTTCATTAGCTTTAATATCTACAGAAACAATTCCTGATACTGCTCTTATATCCAAATTATATTTTATTAAATTTGCATTTACAAAGTCATATAATTTTTCATAAGTTGTGCCTTTCCTACAACCGATACCCAAAACTATATCTTTCTTTATAAGTCTAAGTATCTTAGAATAATCAGTTCTTTCAATATCTTCATTGTTACTACTTTTTAAACAATGAGTTATCCAAATACAATCCTTTCTTAAGTACTGTATCTTTTCGTATCCATTACTGATTTTTATTATATTATAATCATCTTTAATTCCAATTATTTTTTTATCAATTAAAAGCGCCGCCATATATTTAGCCTTTTTTAAATCTTCAATAATCAAATTATTTTCTTTAGCTAAAATATCTGGGGCAATCAGCCCTAAATTATCACTTGCAGTGGTTATAATAGGCATAGAATTTAATATTTCTGATACCTTATAAGTAAGCTCATTGCCTCCCCCTAAATGTCCACTTAATATATTTATTGCATATTTACCTGATAGATCAACTACTACAATTCCCGGATCCTTATCCTTGCCTTCAAGAAATGGAGCTATTGCTCTTACTGCAATTCCTGTTGAAGATATAAATATAATACCTTCTGAATTATTCATAGCTTCTTTTGTAATAGTCTTTAAACTGAAATCTTCACCATATGCAAAAGTGTTTATTTCTGACTTCCAATTATTAATCTGATCTTGTGATGGATTATTTTCTTTTATATATAATCTTCCATTAAAGCTTTCTTTAAGCTTCAATGCTATATCTTTTCCCTTAGGCGATGGACAAATTATACTTATATTTTTACTAAGTGAATTTATTGCCTCACTTTGGGACTTTTTAGATAGTTCTTCATTATTTAGATTCATTACTTGTATCCTCAGCGTCTCTGAACATATGAGAAAAGCTCTTATCATATAACAAGCTTTTTTCAAAATCGCTATCAATAAAATCTCCAACTAATATTTGTGCACATTTAGTAATATTATTTTCCTTAACTTTTTCTGCTATATCATCAAGAGTTCCCATAATTACTCTTTGATCAGGCCATGTAGCTCTTTCAACTACAGCTATTGAAACATTCTTTTTATACCCTTTTCTAAGTTTCTCAACAACTTTGTCTATCATTGAAATAGATAAAAATATAGCCATTGATGCTCCAATAGATGCCAATGTTTCAAGATCCTCATTTGCTGGAACAGGAGTTCTTCCCTCAATCCTAGTTAAAATTACAGTTTGTGATACTCCTGGTAAAGTAAATTCTCTATTTATAGCAGCTGCTGCACCTGTAAATGAACTTACACCTGGAACAACTTCATAAGGTATACTAACCCTGTCAAGCTCAACCATTTGCTCTCTTATAGCTCCGTAAATTGATGGATCACCTGTATGTAGCCTTACAACTAACTTTCCCATTTGTTCTTCCATGGTCATTATTTCCATTACATCTTCTAAAGTCATATTAGCAGAATTATAGATTTGAACGTCTGGTCTACAATATTCTAAATGTTCTTTTGAAACTAAAGAACCAGCATATATTACTACATCTGCTCTTTCTAATAAATCACGACCTTTAACTGTTATTAAATCAGCTGCTCCAGGACCTGCCCCTATAAAATAAATCATGCTTAAAACACTCCTTTTTAATATTAATTTAACTAATATTTTATTATATTTATTCCCTGTTTGCTATTATTAAAGACATATAATCTCTAAGTTTTAGTATTTCTTCTCTTTCAGTTAAAACAGTCTCGCCCTCTCTACCAACTCGACTTGCATAAACATAATCAAAGCCTTTTTCTTCTAATGTATTTATAACTTCTTCTTCATGCTTGTATACTTTCATTATTACAACAAACTTTTCATCTGTTATTTCCTTCACTTTAGTAGCTGGCATAACCACTAGCTTCTCGTCACCTACAACTAAAGTCCTATTAACTAGGCTCGCAGCCGCACAAAAAGATGTTATTCCAGGAATTGTTTGAACATCAAATCCACAATCTCTAACATGCTTTAACATATGACTATATGTACTGTAAATATACGGATCTCCAATAGTTAAAAATGCAACATCCTTTCCTTCTTTAAGCCTCGCTTCTATAAATTCATAAGCCTCCAATGCTTTTATTACTCTATCTTTCTTCCCCATTGGAAAATGCTTTACAATAACTTCAGTACCTGGTTTTATATATTCCCTAGCTGTTTCAAGCGCAATGCTTTCCCCACCTTCAGTAGCCGATGGTGCAACTACAACTTGACACCTTTCTATTGTTCTTACTGCCTTTACAGTTAAAAGTTCAGTATCTCCAGGTCCTACACCTATTCCGTATAATGTTGCCATTTTATAATTCCTCTCTTCCTAAGTAACTACATATGTATATATTATTATTTTAATTCTAGTTACCGATATCATATTATCTTTATTTATACACTTTTATTTATAACAACTATGTATTATTTTATCTTAAAAATCTTTATTAAATTATACTTAATTCCTTATACATTGAATTATATATATTGGATTATTAGCTATCATCATTAAAGTATCTTCACGGTTTTTACTTATATTAACTAACGAAATTTCAATTTTATAATCTAGTTTCTTCATGACCTCAATTGCTCTGTATGCATTGTCTAAGGTAATAAAATTCATAACTATCGTGCCTTTTTTTACTACGATTGCATTTACCTTAAGTAATATCTCCTCTAAATGCCCGCTGCTTCCTCCAATGAATATAGAATCGAATTTTAAACCTTGAAAAATCAAAGTATCCAAAACTCTACTTGCTTCTTTATTTAAAATCTTTACATTATCACATTCAAACTTTTCCACATTAGTTTCTGTAATTTCATATGCTTCATAATTTTTTTCTATTGCAAGCACCTTACCGTTTTTTGCAATTTTAGCAGCCTGAACTGTAATACTCCCTGTACCACTTCCAACATCTAGTACTAAAGAATTATCTGTTAAGTTCATTTTCGCAATTGAAAGTATTCTTATGTCTTCCTTTGTCATTGGGCAGTTTCCTCTAATAAACTCTTCATCTTTTATAAAAACCATGAAAATTTCCTCCTCTATTTCAGGTATTAATCAAACGTCAACGTCACACAAAAATCATTATAAGTTCTATCGACTTGTTCTATCTACTATAAACACACTCAGCGAATCATATTTTTTATTCATAAATTCTTCTGGCGTCCCATTAGTTATAATCTCATCTTCATAGGATAAATTTTCTCCTATTGCAACTTTACATCTAACTTTTTCTTTATGCAAAATTTCACATAACATAGCAGGATTATTCTCTTTATCTGTAAGCCAAATGCTTAAGTCGTGATTATTAACCACAGTCAAAAAGTCTTCTTTCCTTCCATGTAAACTTCCTAGGTACGCATTATTCCATGACATATTTAATTTACATGTCAGATATTGAAACGAACTTATTCCTGGTATTACTTGAAATTCTAAAGTTGCTTTACTTTTTATATAATTTGTTATCCCATAAAAAGTTGGATCACCAGATGCAACAATTGAAATAATCATACTTCTATTTTTCTCATCACATATATATTCGTTAATATCACTTAGCTTATTTATATATAATTTTTCATTATCTACAAACTCTAAGGAATCCAATGCTCTTTTAAAGCCTATTATTATATTAGATTTTTTTAATATTTCCAAGGCCTTAGGCATAATGTAATCCTTGTGTCCAGGACCAAGCCCTACAATATAAATCATTTTTGTGTCCCCCTATGAAAGCTTAATTAACTTTTTTATATTAATCCCTAAAATATTTTACACAATCCATAATCTAATGAACTATCCTAAAATTTATATTGAACCTTATTATTAATTATCCTTAATGGACTTCCATAATAAAATCTGATTTGATGCGCCATAATACATTACAGCGTCAACTTCTAACTCTCCATAAACATGCTCTTTGATTTTTTGAACTATTTTATTTCCAATATTCTCATAGAGTTTGTCATATCCATCTCCAAGCATTTTAACTGCACCTTCACATGTCTTTTCCTCAAGCACTCTTTTTACAAGTGACATATCATATCCAAGAAGTGCAAGTTCTAATGCAATAACTTCAAGCCTCACTCCATTGACCTTACTATGGGTATTAAAGCATCCATAAGCTATTTTACTCATCTTTCCTATATGTCCAACTATTATAATAGACTTAACTTTACATGAAACACAAGTCTCTAATGCAAATCCTATAAAGTTTGAACATGTTACCACTTCTTCCTCTTTAAACCCAAGTTCCTTACAATAATTATCGCCTAAATTTCCGAAAGTTAAAACTAATCTTTCATTATTTATTGCTTTTTGGGTAATTTCTATCTTTATGGAAGCTTTAAGTGCATCTTCTGACATAGGATATACAATTCCTGTTGTCCCAAGAATAGAAATCCCGCCTACAATCCCAAGTCTAGGATTAAAAGTCTTTTTTGCTACTTTTTCTCCTTGAGGCACTGAAATTATAACTTCAACTCTTTCTCCAGGCGGTAACACTTTTAATACTTCTTCTTTTATCATCTTTCTAGGAACAGGGTTAATAGCCGCTTGTCCTTTAGGAATAAAAAGCCCTTCCCTAGTGACAATTCCAACTCCTGTTCCGCCTTTAAGCACTACTCTTTCTAACTCATCTTCTTTTTCTGCTCTGCTATCTTCAACTAAAACACTATCAAACTTTTGCAAGTCTTCATCTTGAAATATTTTATTATCTATTGGTTTGATCTTTTTAACCATGGCCTTTATTTCTATTCCATGAGTGTTATCAGGATCATCTCCACCATCTTTTAAAATAGTACACTCAACATAATCATCAAATTTTTCTATTAATTCTATAGGCATTGTTACATCAATTCCTTTAGGAGTTGCAATCTCTATTTCATTAAGATTTTTCTCTTTATTAAATAAGATAATTGTTGCTGCTTTTGCTGCTCCAGCACTACAAGAACCTGTCGTATATCCACATCTTAACCTTTTTCCATCTACATCAACGTACATTTCAAACATAAAAATCACCTCCTGACATCATTAACTTTTTAACTATCTTTAATCTAATAAATTTAATTATCTTGAAACCACCATGTACATAAGGGCATTAACTATTGCTGCTGCAACAGTGCTTCCACCTTTTCTTCCTTTAATTCTTATGTAAGGTATATTAAGCTCATCCATATTTTCCTTACTTTCTGCAGCTCCAACAAAACCTACTGGCGCAGCTATTATAAGCTTTGGTTTTGCCTTTCCTTCTTTTATTAACTCTTTAAGCCTAAAAAGAGCTGTTGGTGCATTACCAAAAACGAATATATCTACATTATCCATACAAGCTTTTTCAACCGCTGCCATGCTTCTAGTAATATTTTTTTCCTTTGCTTCTTTATGAACTATTTCTTCATTCACATAACAGATGACTTCACTATTAGTTTTAGCTAACGCCATTTTATTAATTCCGTTTAAAGCCATATTAGTATCCGTATAGATTTTTGCACCTTGTTTAAAAATACCTTTTGCAGTTTCAATTGCTGTTTCACTTATTTCTACCAAATCTTTATATTCAAAGTCTGCAGTAGTGTGAATAGTTCTTTTAACTATAAGCAGTTCTTCTTCACTAAATGAGTGCGCGCCCATTTCGTTACCAATAATCTCAAAACTTTTTTCTTCAATTCCCATAGGATTTTTTAAATATTCCATATATTTTTAGCGAGGGATTTAACAAACACCTCACCAAGCTCACCTCTTTCCAAGTTTAATAAATTGATTAATAGTTAACCAACGCTTTTAATAATTCTTCATTTCCAAGAAAGTTTATATGGGCATATCCTCCTAATGTATTATTTTTAAAGTATCCGCATTTCCACTTTAATACTTCCCCATTATATAAAGTTTTTTCTACATCATATACATTGTCCTCATCTAAATCTACCTTTGACTTATGAAACTCATGGGCATTAACTTCAAATTCATTATCTTCTAATCCCTTATTATCAAAGCATTTGTTATCTATCTTAACATTACAGTAACCAAAATTCTGAAGCTTATTAGTCATTGTGCTATCTCCATTAAAAAAACCAACCATTTCTGATCCATCTATTGATTCTGTAAGATACATAAGTCCACCGCATTCTGCATAACACCTCAAGCCGCCATCTAAGGCTTCTTTAATGCTTTTTCGCATAGAATAATTGTTTTCCAATTCCTTTTTAAATACTTCTGGATATCCTCCACCTATATATAAAAAATCTAAGTTTTGTGGCAATTCTTTATCATTGATTGGACTAAAATAAACTACCTCACCCAAGTTTTCTAAAGCTTCCAAATTATCTTTATAATAGAAACTGAACGCCTTATCTAAAGCCACTCCTATTTTAAAATTTCTATTTTTAGATTCTCCTTTTGAACTTTCAAAACTTTTTTGTTTATTATCTTCTTTAAAGGAATTACTAAGATCACCATCTGTACTTATTTTATACTCCTGAGTCGCATTTATAATTCCATCTATATCTACATACTTTTCCATTAAATTTGCACATATATCTAATTTTTCTTCAAGATTAAGAATTTCCATACTCTGAACAAGCCCTAAATGCCTGCTGCTTAATGATATTTCTGGTGTTTTAGGCATATATCCAAAAACTTTTATATTACAATTCTTTTCTATTGCATACTTTAATAAATTATAATATTTTTCACTTACAGAATTTAATACGACACCAACAATATTAGCATCCTTATAATTTTTAAAGCCGCTAATTTCAGCGCATATGCTTGCACTTTGCCCCTTAGGAGACAACACTAGAACTATCGGCATATTTCCTAAAAGTTTTGAGACATGATAAGTAGAACCTTTTTCACTTGCTCCAATTCCGTCATATAATCCCATAACACCTTCTATTATACCAATATTTCCAGAACCTTTTTGAAAACTTTTTTTCACACCTTCTTCACCCAGTAAGAAAGTATCAAGATTTCTTGAAGCTATCCCTGTCACTGTTTTATGAAATGCTGTATCTATATAATCCGGTCCTACCTTATAACCTTGTACATGAAAATTTCTACTTTTAAGTACTTTCATAAGCCCAAGAGTAAAAGTAGTTTTTCCTCCTCCGCTGCAATTGGAAGATATAATTATAGACCTCATATTATTTTCCTTTCTGTACTAACAAGACTTTTAAACTCTACCTAACTACCTGCAAAGAATTTTGCAACTATAAAAATTGAACTATCTAAGTTTTTTAGTCCTTCCAGCGTTTATATATTTATTCTCAATTGAGTCATAAATTCTATTTATATAGAGTCCATCAAATTTATCAAGCTCTCCAAGTCCGTGCATATGTAACTTCACTTCAATTCCTTCTTTTTGAAGCCTAGTCTTTAAAGAATGATCTTCATCTGATGCCATATCATTCTTTACGTGATCACCTGCCACAAGTAATAGAGGAACAAGTTTTGTCTTATTTATTCCTTTTTTCTTTAACTTCTTTACTACATTTTCAACTGTTGGGTACCCTTCTACAGTTGCCACAAAAACATTCTCATAATCTTCATCTACCAAAACAGTTTGCAGCATTCCATAGACTGCATTAGATGGATGTTCTGTACCGTGGCCAAATAATATTACACTTTCTTCACCTTCGAAAACATCTTTAATACTTTCAATAAATAAAGAATAATCTTCTGGTAATCCATTCATTCCTTGATAAAAAAATATCGGTCTTCCAAGCTTAAGATCTTTAAAATCATTTTTCCTTCGCTCCACAACGCCTTTTATGTAATCAAATTCTTCTCCTGGAATTATATGAAGCGGCTGCACTATAACTTCTTCAAATCCTCTAGATTTCAAATCTTCTAGTGCTTCTTCTGGTGTTAATATATCCAAATTATCCTTTGCCTTTAATTTCTTTATTATAAAATGAGCTGTAAAAGCTCTAAAAACTTCATAATCTTTGAATTCCTCTTTGATTTTATTTTCAATCTTTTCAATTGAATTCTTAAGCGCCTCTAAATGGCTTGTTCCGAAACTAACTACTAAAATAGCTTTTCTCATGTATTTTCCTCCTAAAATTGTCTTAAAAAAGACCTTAATTTAATAAATTTATAAATATTTCATAAGATTTATAATTTGGAATATATAAAAATCCCCTTTATCGTTAGATAAGGAGGAAATACATAACAAATTAAGAATGTAGAATATACTCTACTACATCCCGCTATTTGCAAGTTTTCTTCCCTCCGAAGAATAGCATTTTTATAAACTCCTAGGCAGGTCTCCTGACTTTGGCCTCATCCTAATTCTCTTCCTTCCCAAGAAAATTTCTCAGTGGATTTTTTAGTATACTATTTAAAAGCAGCTAATTCTTAATTAATGATGAGCACTTTTATTATATACTTTAGAGATTAGTCTTCCATCACAGTAGCGGGGGCTGTAGTGGATTTTAACCACTTTCCCTTTTAATCATATACACTTAACCTTATATGAACCTAAAAATCATTTCTTATTGTATTTTAAATTATATAGGACTATTGTATTTTATTCAACTAAAAATGAGGTTTATTGTTGACAGTATCTGCTTGTCAGCAATAAACCTCAAAATAATTTTAATATAATAAGGTAACCATAAAATTGTACTCATTAAATCTTTACTGGTAAATTAAAATCCTCATTCTTTCTTACAGCTTTGTTTTATTAGTTGATTAGTATAGACTGTAGCTCCCGTTACCAGTATGCCTTGAATTACTGATTCTACGCTAGGGCCCATGATTCCAACAGCCCCTAATATTCCTAGGAATAATAATATCATCGGAATATATTTATCGTTAATTTTTTCTGTATTTTTTATTACCATACCAACAATATATAGAGCAGGAATCAAAATCAGAGCATTTTGTGTTATATACTGTGCAAAATCCATATACTTGTCCCTCCTTTAACTAAAAAATTTCTCTAACTTAAAATAATTTTAAATATGATATAATATTCTGCTTTATTATGTTATATGCGTTATGTCAAGTTTTGTTTCTATATTAATAAAATTCATATCAAATTTTCACTTCACTAATTGCTATAAAAATAGAATTAATATCTATTTTTTGCAAGTACCCCACTAATAATTATATTTAAATAAAAGTCAACTATTCCACTTACTGAAATACTCACCACATTTAACATTTTCAAAGAAATAATTTACAACCATCAATATTACTGTATAATTTAAATATAACTTGTTAACCTAATATAAATAAAAAAAGCTAGAAGGGATTGATATAATAATGTCAGCATATATGATTACATATTTTTTAAGCGATACTCATGGCCATCATCACGAACATGGTGATGATTGTGGATGTGGAGAAGATCATTCTCATGAACATGGTGATAGCTGTGGATGCGGAGAAGATCATTCTCATGAACATGTACACAGTGGCACTAATATACCAGGAAAAATTAAATCTTTAGGTTCATGGGCTCAATTTATGCCTGAAGGATTCTTTGTAAAAACAGATACATTATCTGCAAAAGAAATATTTGATGAAGTAAGCTCTGTTGCTAATGGAGGAGATATTATTTTTGTAACAAAGATTGATGCTGAAACTTCAGCATGCGCAAATCCTGCTGTATTAGAGTGGATTTCAAAATAATAGTTTCAAGTAATATAACTTAAAATTGTAGTATAAATTAAAAAAGAGGATTATCAAATTTTATTTTGACAATCCTCTTTTTGCTTTTAAACTTATTAGTTAACATAAATTTCAATTGCTCTTCTACATTCTAGTATTATTTGAACATTTGGTTTACTTAAGCTTTAAATGTAAATTTATTATAAAATATAGTAATTTATCATAAAAAATAATACCCATCAAAATTAAACTGTTCATAAACAATAAAATCTCAATGGATATCCCACAAAATATTAAAAAGGAGTCGTAATTCCGTATGATCAAAAAATCATACAAGAGGAGCGATGAGTATATTTTACAATATACACCTCTATTTAAATTACTAACTATATAATAGTTTAACAGATTTTCAGCGAAAAACAAGTATGTTTTTTAAATATTTAGAAAATTATGATTTGTATAAAATGTAACAAATCATTTTTACATTTTAAGCACTCTTCTCTAACTCTTTCCTTTTTTACGGATATATTCAAAAAAGTTGTTGACATAATAGATAAATGAGTGTAAAATAATATTTGTTGTGAGGCCCATTGGTCAAGCGGTTAAGACGCCACCCTCTCACGGTGAAATCAGGAGTTCGATTCTCCTATGGGTCACCAAGTTAGAAAACATCAAGGTTTTAAGTATTTAAAATCTTGATGTTTTTATTATTTTACACCATAGTTTTTTATTGATAAATTCATATTTTAAATTTGTGTTTTTAGGTCCTGTTTCGCAATTTTATTCTAACTAAAATTAAAAAACACCTATATTTCTATAGATGTTTTAATTCTAATTATATAAATAATGGGACGTTGAATTTATTCTGAGTACCTGCAAATTTCGGACTTTTGAGATAGTTGTCAGGAGCTTACGAGTTACTTGATAATTATACATTATATCTTAATATAAAAAATTTGTGATATGAATACAATAACTATAGTAAGTAATGCTATCAATCATTTTTATCAACCTTTAATGCACGATTGCAGTAAATCAATTTCTATTTTTATCATAACTTGTACTCTTATTCAATTTACTTTAAATAGACTATTAACCAATCAATACAGATGACTTATTTTCATAAAAATTTTTAATTTTTTTCATTTGCTCAGGATGAGTAATTAAATATAGTTTATCTAATTTATATTTATCCATAGTATTATTTTTTTCCCAATCAAATAATGTCTGCATATTGATATCTTTTAAATGATCTATTGATACTTTATAAACTGCAGAATATTCACTTTCATTATAACTTTTATGTATATCATCTTGTTGGTGTGCAAATTCATATAAAAATTGTTTTCTATATTCTGATAATGGCTTTTTTCTTATTAATTCCGTACAAACAATTTCTGTATATATCCAAGGAGAATATGTTCCAGTTTTATAAACTTCACCATATTTTTGTATAAAGTTATCAGTATTAAGAACAAAAATTGCTTCTGTTTTATCTATCATTTTTTGTAATGCAATTGACAACATCACATTAACATGTTTTGATGCAGTATTACATTTTGTATGGTTATATAAATAACCATCATTTCCATCTTCACGTTTATCACTATACTTTGAATTAATCATTTCCAAAAGTTCATCTGCATATCCCCAGATATTTGCATCAATAAAACATTTCAACCCAAATTTTTGATTTAACCACCCAGCTAGTCCTTGTGCTAATTTTATATCCTTATGTGAGTGTGAAATAAAAATATCTGAATCTACTTGTGGAAACCAATCCTCTTGTAGTTTAGTTCCATCTGTTGTACCGTTCATTATATAATCTTGTAATGCATTTTTACAATTCGCTTTTTGCTGATCTAGATGATTTTCTCCTAATTTTTGATACTTATCAAAATCTATAATTTTATTTCCATAATTATCTTTTTTGTGATAGGTCTAAATTAAAGCCTACAAACATATACTTTCCTTCTTTCATTATCTAATATTTATTTCTTAATATCTATTAAGAATACATAAATTACAATTTTATTCCTATATATATATCATTATACAAAACAATGTAATAAACTCAAGTAAAAACAAAAATATTAAATCTGAAATTGTTTTTCAAAGTATACTGGTAGTTGTGATGATATTATACGTACTTCATAATATTGGTTTTAAAAATAGATCTTACTTTTCTTAACCCTATTTGTTAAAACAAAAAATACCATAAGAACTTGCCCTATATATTTAGTACTCGCTCTATGGTCTTTTTTATTAATTAAACACATATATTTAATTTTATTATTCTATCTTATGTTATCAGTTAAAATTTTAATATTAACTTTATAACTATTATTTATTTCAAGCCCACCTAAAATTTATCTGCATAAATTATCTCTCCTTACTCTCTATATATTTAAATAATTTTTTCGATAAACTTCTATAATCCATATTATATAAAAATTCTTCATTAAGAGCTGCTGATGCATAATTAATTTCAGTCCATTTATCTGTCTTTTTTAGTTCATGTGATTTTTCAGAAGAACGCCCTCCTACTGAACCAACTAAAAATGTATCAATGTTTGACTTTCTAGCTAATTTAATTTCTTCATCAACACCTTGTTCATCAGGGCTATCTTTTTTTATCTTTCCACCAATACATATTAAAGCACATATATTATTTTCAGAAAGCATTTCTTCTCTCATTTTGGTTAAACTTTCATTTTGTTCTGTTTCAGCATCTATCTCATTTACAGTGGCATATTTATTTATTTCACTTATATTATAACTATCTTTAAACCATTTAGAAATATACATTGATACTGATTGCTGTGGATCATCACAAAACTCTTCAGCAACAGTAAAAATTATTTTTTGAAATGTAGGGTGTGCACCAAAAATTAGTGTATATCCATTTTTTATTATTTCTTGTGAAAAAATTTTAACAGCTTCCATAAGAGGTTGCTTGAATAATTCTTCATCACTTTCAGGGAATGCACCAGAAATCACAATTTTTTTGGATTTTTTTACCACTTTATTATTCACCTCTCTTTTCCACATAAAACTATGATTTTCAAAACCATTTTCAAATATAGTATTCCCAATTTCATTCAAATTTAATCTACTTGAAAGTAAGACTGCCGAGTCATATTTCTCATCTCCACACTTCTGATATTCTTTAGATAAAAAATTATTAAAATATTCTTTATCACTCTCCTTTACTGTTCTACCATAATATTGTATATATTGAATATAATCACGTCTTGGATACAAACCATTCTTATTACTATTATATGTAATTTTATATATTTGATATTCTTTATCAACATTTACAAATGATACATTATTTTCTTGAGCCCAATATTCAAAATCATTAACATAATCATAAATTAATCGGGAACGATTCATTATAATCTCAAAACACAAGTTTTCAACTTCATCAACAATCTTTTCTAATTTAATTCCATCATCAAAATCTTTACTATCATATTCCAAATGAGCTTTATCCCCTGGTATTACTTCTAGTCCTTTTGTATCAGCATTATCTATCCTTATCCAAAGAATTGGAATATCATAAATTAATGCACTCTTAATTTCTTTTTCAATCCATTTTGCTCTTACTGACTTTGGCGTATGCAAAAAAATTAAAACATCGCTTTGTAACAAAGCTGAGTCAATTGTATCTTGGGCTGGTTCTCCTACTCTTACTTCTACAACATCACGAAATGTTTTTTTGCTCTTTCCTAATAAATTTATTTTATCACATAATTTCGCCGCTATATCTTCTCCGTCTAATCTTTTATGACTTACAAATAATAATTTATTTTCAGTATAAAATGTTGGTTTACATTCCGAAATAACTTGTCTTACAAAAATCTGAGCAACAGTTTTAATATTATCTTTTGACAATAATCTATTTTCTAATCTTGAAACAACATCAAAACTTTGATAACTTTCTATAATCTTTGGTGGTATCCTTGAATCCTTTGTTAATGCTATAGGCCAAATTTTAGATTGATTTTCTTTGGCTAACCGAAATAATTTTTCCATTTTAGGCATATATATTTGAGTTGAATTATTAAAATATATCAATAAAATTGCCTCTTTCACATTACAAATTACTTCGGATAATCTGCCTTCATTTGATATTTCTGAAATATCTGAATACTCTTTTGCTATTTTTACAACATAGTCATAGAATTCAGTCGCTTCTCTTGTATCATCTAATGTTAACCTTGACTGCATATATATATCTTCATCGTCTATAATACTCCTAATTACTTTATTTAGTTCGTGTAATATCATAATTACTTTCTTTTTCACTTTTATCAAAAGCATTATTAATATATTCATCAATATTTTTTAAGAATGTTTCTTCCTCTACATATGTAATATATGAGCCATTCATATAATCATATGTTTTACACTCATCACAATGCCATATTGATGGTTTTGAATTAAAATGATTTTTGAAAATTATAGAAAATACCTTATTACTATTATAAGAAATAGTTGACGTTCCATGACAGTTTTCACTTTCGGTTTTAAACCAACTATATCCCCCATTATCTTTTTTAATAACACCTACAATTCCATTTGTTTGAGATCTCTTTCCATTTCTTGTAATACGTTTTAATGTATATTCTATTTCCCAATCTATCCATTTACTTTTTTTCATATTTGGAGTAAGAATTACGATTGTTACAGTTGTACCAAACATCATATCTTTTAAATTCTTCTTAATATTCTCTGTTGATGTATCAGTTAAATCAGGAGAATCACTTGTTTCTCCTTTATAATAAACAGCATCATCTCCCATTGCTTCAATAATATCATCTCTTAAGTTTTTCGCTTCACTATATTTATATGAAATAAATGTTTTATGCGCCACAATACTATCACC
Source organism: Clostridium beijerinckii (assembly GCF_018223745.1). Classification (NCBI taxonomy): domain Bacteria; kingdom Bacillati; phylum Bacillota; class Clostridia; order Eubacteriales; family Clostridiaceae; genus Clostridium; species Clostridium beijerinckii. Next base: position 2,580,406 of record NZ_CP073653.1, on the reverse strand, counting down.
TTTCAACAATTTTAATAAATTTATGTACTATTTCTTAATAAAGCAAATTAATATTCAAAAGCATTTTTTTCAATGTATTTTAAAATAACTCTATAATTTAACTCGTAACCTTTAAGAATTATTTCATTATCTCTAATCTTCTCTGGTAACATCATCTGTTCTTCATAGACTTTACGTTTTTCTCTATCTACTATTGTTATATAATATTTAAAATGCCCATCACTAAAAAATGAATTATTTACTTCAACAGATTGTATATCATTTATTCCTAGAACAATTTCTCTATTATTAATATCATATATAGTCAAATATAATGAAGGACCAAAATAACCCTCTGTTATTTTATGCCTTATATATGAATATTCCTTTTCTCCATAAGGATATTCTGGATATAAGCTAATTTCAAGTGAACTACTTTTTTTTAAGTCTTCAATAAATAATGTCATCTGCATTCTAAGAACATCATTACTTATATTGAAGACTTCATATTCATTATTCCTTATAAATTGTTCCACTTTTCGTAATTCTTTTACCCTTGGTTCTTTTTTGAATATTTGATAATAAATATTATTACAAACCTTATTTAATTCCATATTACTCTCATATAAATTATACCCCTTTATCATCCCTAATTTTTTTAATATATTATCTAAATTATTAATTATATTATTGTATAAATCAATCTCCTTGTAAATTTCACCCATCTGATGTTCTTCTTTATTTTTATTATAAAAACTTTGTAATTCACTAAGTTTATCCTTCCAATAAACAAGTAATCTTTGTCGCACTGCTGCAGATTCAATATCTTCTTTTATTGTAACTATAGGTATAATTCGTTTATCATAATCTTCTCTAGCTATTGACAAAATCGCTTCATACATACAATGACGAGAATGAAAAAATTCCTGACTAAGAATCATTATAATATGGTTACTATTTGAAACCTTTTCCATAAAGCCTTCATAACTTTCACTATATTTTACGCTAATATCATCTTTGATCAATTCAACATCATTATCTTTAAAAAAATGATAAATCTGATCTGCTTCAAATTTTTTAGCATCTCCATAAGAAATAGATATTGTATGCTTTCTATTTCTTAAAAAATTTAATATTTTAAACATAAATATTTAACTCCTACTATCTTAATAACTTCCACAACTTACTTATTAAGCAATTTTATAATCTGTATAATAAATCTAATCGGTGTGATTTTTTATTTTGTTCACATCTATATTTCCAATCAATTAAAACATTATTATCTGCATATTTTAACTTATGTATATCAGCCAGAAACTTACTTTTTACTGACTCATTTATAAAATGTTCTGTATTTTTTTCAATCTTCTTATATCTTTTAGGTAAAGTTCCCCCTATCAAATTGATAGTATTTATCTCTAAATAAATCCAAGGAGAATATGTTTTTTCATCATCTAATTTTGTCATTTCTTCCTTGGTGCTTATAATTAAATTATCTGTATTTAAAAATATAAAACATTCTGTTTTATTAATCATCTTCATTAAAGCATTTGCTAATACCATATGTGCATGACTTGACGAAATTAAAGTTTTTTCATAATTATAATAACCTGCAATATTTTTTGTCTCTTCTACTATATTTTTCATCTATTATATTTAATAATTTATTACTATCACCCCAAACACATGAATCTATAAAAGATTTAAGTTTAAACTTTTCTCCTAGCCAACCTGCAAGCTATTGCTAAATCTCTATCTTTATGTGAATGAGATAGAAAAATGTCTGCATTTAAATCATCATTATTAAACCAATCTTCTTATAGTTTAGAAATATCAATTATTCCTTCCGCATCTAAATATTTTTCTATGAAATCGCTAATTAAATTCCTATGGCAACTAATACAATTTTCACACTCTTCTAAATCAAAAAATATTGGTATTAATATTAAAATTAAATTTTGAAAATATTTATTACATCCTTACCTATAGATATTTTGAATAATATTATTTAAATATATATGGATAAAATAGAGGATAATTTAAAAAAATAAATATAACTGCCGCAATAATTGGCAGTAAATAAAATGGCCAAATAGTAGGTCTTAATAAATTATTATATATTTTTTCATATTCCAAATCTCCTTTATACAAATCCAAATTGAGTCTATACATATTACTATAGTCTCCCTTTTGCCTTAAGCTAATTATATAATCATACACTTTTCTATAGTTTCTTTCTGTACATAAAAAGAATGCGGTTAGTCCCCAGAATGGGATAGATATAATTGGAACACATCCTATTGCAAATGGTAGGTTGTCCTTAGTTAAGGAAACCAAAGCTACTAATAAAGTTACATACCAACCTCGTGCCTTAAATGCATTATCTGCCATTCGTTCTATAATATTTTCTATTAAATCAATTTCTTTATGCAAACTTGATTCTGTTATTTCTCCAAATGTATTATTCATATATTTCTATCTCCTATTTTTTTATAGACAGTATAAAATAGTTATTTTTATTTTCTATAATAATTAATAATTATCTTTATTATTAATCGCATCTTCTATTAATTGTTCTATATTTTCTTTTATATCATCATATACATATTTGCTTGTTTCATAAATTGAATCAAAGCAAGTAATAAATTTTGATAAACGTTCATTATTAGATCCAATATAAATATTATAAAATGGATTATTTCCCTTATTTGTTTGATTTCCGTTATTATCTTTCAATTTATGTATGTGTATACCTACAATTCCCTTGTTTAACTCATAAGCCTTGTTAATTTCATAATTAATCCACTTACGTCCAGAGGTAGTTTCTCCAATCAAAACAACTAAGCACGATCTTTTTGCCATTTGTGAATCTATCCACTCTTTAATTTTTTTATCTGTTTTTTCTTTTACTTCTTCCCAATCATTATCTGAAAAAGTAGAACTATTATCAACTTTTCCCATGTTTCTAACTTCACTTGCTCTCCAACAATCTTTATTGTACTCAAAACTGAAAAATACTTGTCGTTTAGCCATGTTCACACTTCCTTTTAATTATTATTTTATCCATATATTATATAACCTTTTTGAATACTTAAATTATATAAGTCCTAAGTTCTTGATTTGTTTATCCTATATGAAAACCTTCTGTTTTTACAAATAAATCAACTTGTCCTTTTATTTGAAATATTTATTTTTGAATAGCTTTTATTCCAGATCACAAGAAGAATCTGCTGAAATCTCTTGAAAACATTGACACTCATCATCATAATAGCAACAGCATTTTTCACAGTAATAATATTTACAGCTTTTGCATCTATTAGTTTCACTCATTATTCTAGTAAATCCATCATTCATAATTTCGTCAAAACTTATCTTTCCATTACTTTCACAATGTTCTTCTAGTTCTCTATCACAGCCATTTTTATCATACTTCTTTATTCTACTATTAGATTTATCTTTAAAATATTCTTTTATTATGCTAGCAGATCCATTTTCATGACTTGATATTGCAGCATCAAGTGCATTTTTATGGGTGTCCTCATATAATGCATCCAATGGATATTTATCATATGTATCATTTTTTTTATATCTTTCTTCCCATCTTTTAATTGATTTAATATCCATATCTACTAGATGATTTAAGGTAATATCATATGCAATTGTTATCAAACTAAAAAATTTAGATTCATTTAGACTAGCTTTTTTGTTTATATTCTTATAATCACGATAAGTTATTAACGGCTTTTTTCTAACAATATCAGTACAATTTATTTCGGTATATAACCATGGTGAATATGTTTTGATGTCATTTATATTTCCTGACTTACTAATTGAATTTTCAGTATTTAATAACATAACAGCCTCTGTCTTGTCAATCATATTATGTAATGCTATAGATAGCATTGTGTTTACATGTTGTGATACTATATTACATTTGTTATGATTATATACAGCTCCATCAAAATTTTCTTTTTTATCACTATATATACTATTTAATTTTTCTAACAGATTATCAGCATAACCCCAGACGCAAGAATCAATAAAACACATAAGACCATATGTTATATATATATATCCAGCAAAAGCAACGGCTAATTCCTTATCTGTATGTGAATGAGAAATAAAAATATCTACTTCTTCAATTAAAGGAAACCAATCTTTTTGTAGTTCCGTCCCTTTAATTATATCATCACTATTATTAATATATTTTTCTATTTCATTCTCAAGTGAAACTTTTTTCTCATTAAGATGTTTTTCACCAATATTTTTATAATAATCGAAACTTTTTGAAAAACATTCAAAATCTTTTTCATTAAGCATTAAATTAAATCCTGAAAACATAACTCTCTTCTCCTTATTTTTATCTAATTACAATTTAATTTCTAACAATTTCATGTCTATGATTTATTATAAATATCAAATATTCATAGAACTTCCTCTATTCACATTAATATATTATATAATGTTAGATTTCATCTATCTTAAATTAACAAAAAAGTAAAATCAACTTTCTGATGTAGTCTTTTTAATATAAATTTTTTCTTCCAAACTTCTCATTTAACCAACCTGTAATTCCATTTGCTAGATTTTCATCAATGTAATATAAAAATATCTGCTTCAATTAAATTTAAATGGTCTTCACCTTTTTTAGTATATTGTAAAAAATCAATATTTTTATCCTATTTATCTATTACCAAATTGTACCTTGTAAACATATCATCCCCTTTTGAATCTACTTTCCCTCTCTCTTTGCAGCACTTTCAACCCATTGTCATAAATTTTCATAGCCATTATCAATCTTATAGTCATAAACTCCATCATTGTGGTTATCAAAATATGTAGGCGAGTTGTCATTATATTGTCCAATTACAGTATGTATATTGTATTTTAGTGAAATTTGACCTGTTAGAATATCCTTAATATTATGCACATGAACACTGATCACAGCGTTTCCTCGTTTAATACTTTCACATATCTCATATTGAACAAATGGTCTTTTCAATGTATTCGTTCCTAAAAGTACAACCGTCACACTAGTACCTTCTAACTACTTATAAATCCAGCTATATATATAGCTTTATCACCTGTTCGTTTAAGTTTTTCAAACTCAGCTTTATCAATAATTCCAGAAATCACCTGTTCACCGTGCGTTACCTATCTGTTTCTTACAACCATTGTTCTGTTAGTATCATCACTATAGCAAAAACTGTAAAACACACTACGTGCCATCAATAATCACCTCCAACTTTATTCAAATCAGAATATTCTAGACTTTTTCAAATGTTCTACTAACCCAGCGCTCCCACATTGCAACATATGAATTATTTGTACATGACCCAATAAGATTTTTTGTCAAATCATTATTTTTATTTTTTTGTGATATGTATGCTCCAATAATAAGCATAATATTATCATAAGCAATATAACCCGAATCAATTTTTGCCAGAGAATAAATTTCTTTTTCTGTAATATTTTTTGAACAGAGTCCTTTCATTCTATGAAATATCTCTTGAAATAATCTTTCAGATTCATTCCTCCTCAAAGACAAGCTATCATTATTCCTAATTTCCGTTTCTTGTCCAATTCCGATTTTATCAATATCACGAGCATATAAATGTAAACTGTCACTATAATGATTATATGAACCCAAATCTAGCTCGAGCCATCCAGCTAAAATTTCTTGTAATCCAGTAAATTGAATAAAATTATAAGGCATTCCTAATAGAACGTCATTACTACGCATTATTTGAGACCATTCCAGCTTTCCATTTCTGACTTTTAATAATGAACATATATTACATGGAATATCTTCGTCTTGCGGTATTCCTTTTTCTATTGGAAAATCAACCTTAGTGTCGTAAATTTGTATCACTACCTGCCGGCTTTCTGGAATGCTTTGTAATGCTTCGTATGCCTTTTCTATCTGATCAAAACCGAAGTGTGATCTTATCCGCTTCCCATAGGCACCATGATAAACATCACCTCTACCAGCATACTTTTCCAAACTTGGATTCCACATATTAATAATATCGGACCTTTCTTCTCCATTAATAATCCATACTAATTCAGCCAAAGCATATCCGATGCTAATTGGAGGAATACGGTTATAGATCCATTTTTGTTGCGGTTCTTCAATTGAAATAAAAGTATGCAATAATTCAAAAACATCACCTGTTCTTCCACTCAGAGAATACTCTTGTTTCTGCAATAACTTTATAGCTTTTTCCCATACTTCATTTGCAGTTTTTCCAGAAATAAAATCAGCCATTTACAATTCTCCATTTCTATAAATACTAATGCGATTATTTATTCCCCACTTAGGCGGGTAAAAGTATTCAATACTTTCCATATCACGATTAACATATTGTTGTTTTATTCTTTTTCTTCCGTTTGTTGTACCAATATCAGGATGAGCAATTCTAGCATATTTATCTGTTTCACAAAATAAATTCTGACAGTCTATTAATTGTAACTTTCTACCATACAATGTATTGAACTTTAATCCTCTTTTTTCAAATTCCATTTCTTGTTGTTCTGCTACGTACTTAATGATATCTTCGTATTTGTGCCCATTCAAATCTCTAAAACATTTATTAATTCCATTTTTTGCACCAGGTCCAGCTACAACGAAGGACATTTCATCAAAATCGCATAATTCGCTATAGTTAATATCAATGGCAAATTGGAATGCTAAAAATATTCCCAATGTAGGATAATTAAGCAATCTTAGATATAATTCTTGTAAACTCTTGCTTTCTGCTATCATACTAGACAATCCAGACTCCATCATATACTCCAACAGTTTCAGATTATTTTGATGTTTTTTATCAAACCCAAAACAACTTTTCCCCGATGGCATTATATAAGCAGCAGAATAAATCCTTTCATCATTATTAATCTTTTGCGTTAATAATTCATTATATCTTTCATAAGAATAAGAACGATATGAAATCTCTCCCAAAGCATTTTCCATGTACTCCCACGTATCGATTTTATTAAATAGCTTAAAAAATAAAATTCTAAAACATTGATCTTTAGGAGAATATAGATTATTACAATAGATCACATTTTTTATTAAATATTGACTTACTCGGTCGCAAGCTCTATAGACATTGGTAAACTTATACTTCTGAATTATTTTGTCATCTGTCCAAGGAAAAGGCTTATTTTGTATTCTATTAAAAAATACTTCTTGGCGTTTTTCTGCAAACTTCCAGTATGTGTCATATACTAGTGTCGGCTTAAAATCTTCTAACTTCATAAAGACGATTCTCCCATAATCTCGTTAAATATCATGTTTGTCGTTTCTTCCAAACTTCCGTCGTTATTTATTATTTGGCACTTTGGATCTTTTCTTGCAAGATCTCTATATTTTTGCATAATCTGAATATCCTTATCAGCTTCATAATCCTTTTCACGATCCTTACGTTCTATTAAAAATATTTTATTGACGTTAATTTTTTCCCAATATATCAATTCTGGAGCTAAAATAGCACTAACAACGTTACTTTTTAATCCTCCAGATAATCCATATGCGTACGTAGACCACCAAAAGCGATCCATCATAATAATTTTTGAAGTGCTATATTCTTCCATTAACTTTCGTTGAATTAAATCTATGTGTGAAGCAACATGCAATAGTTGTAAACTAGCATCATTAATGGAGTAATCAATATACTTTTTCTCATTATGATGTATATCATAAACAAACGCACCTAATGTTCTTTCTTCATTTCCTGGGAACGCAACTATTTCACATTCATAGCCCATTTCTTTGCACAGTCTTCCTTTCAATTCTTTAATAATTGTTGTCTTTCCAACATTATCAATTCCTTCAAAAACGTATATCCTCGAGCGCAAAGCATTGACGTTATCTTCATTCAATCTCATTCTCTCCTTCTATAGAATCTAATAAACGTTTTACCATTACTCTATGATTAACATTGTAAAACAAACTTTCATTTAGTGATGTATCCCAAGAATTTAATTCATCCCAATTACTCTCTGTAATCATTTCAAAGGCATACTCGCTTGAACGTCCACCAACGGTTCCAACCAGTGCAACTGGTATGCCCACTGATTTAGCTAATTCTACTTCAATGTCAACACCCTGTTGTGTTTTATCTTCTTTAACTTTTCCTCCAAGACAAATTAGCATTTCACTTTTTTCTTTACAAATCATAGTTTCCCGCATTTCTTGTAATCCATCAGATAACACCAGTGTACATTTTTCTTGAAGTTCTTCGAGATTATAAGCTCCTAAATAAGCTTTGTCCATATGCATTTCAATAGAGTATTTGATATCTGATGCATATACTTTTCCAATATCAAAAATAAGCTTTTGAAATGTGGGATGCGCTCCAAAAACCAATATATATCCACGCTTAATTATTTCTCTTGAATAGACTACAACTGCTTCTAATAACGAATTTTTATATATTTCGTCATAATCCGGAAATGCTCCTGATAAGATAATTCTCTTCTCTAGCCTGCGCCTCTTACCTCCACTAACATTTTCAATATTCATTAAATAATCATCAAAATTTTCTTCTGATAATTTTGCATCACCTATTTGCTTGTCACGTCTTCCATGATTAGATAATAGAAATAACCTATCATGGTTTTCATATATTTTTTCTTTTATAACCTTTTCCCTAAATTGCTGAATATCTTGAGGCTTGGGATTTCTTCCAAAACATTGAACATAATGATTCCTTATTCCCAAATCGTACAAGTCTCTTGTTTTCTCCTTATACTGAACCTGATATGCAAGAATTGATGACTTATCACTTACTAATTTTATTTTGTTTGAGTTACTCATGTCATTAAAGTATTCGATATAAGAGAATACTTGATTTGATGTATTCATCATTAACTGAAAGCACTTCACCTCAATCTCATCAACTATTTCTAATAGCCTCTCTCTATCAAAAAATTCTTCACTAGAGTAACTTAGTACTGGAGCTTCACCTGGACGAATTCCCATTTCAGAATATGGAGCATTATCAATTTGAATCCATAGAATCGGAATATCATTAATAATTGCGTAGCATAGTTCTTTCATTATGTATGAAGAATATTGTGATTCTTTTGTCTGCAAAAAAATCACCACATCACTTAATTCCAAGTTTTTATCAATATCTTCTTGTGCATCATTTCCAACTTCTACATTAACAACGTCACGATAAACATTTCTTTCTCTTGTTAAACTTTTCAATTCATCTGCTAGCTTTGCTGCAATATTCTCTCCGTCAATTCTTCTATGACTAATAAAATATAGAACCTCATCTCTATACAGTGGTGAAAGTGTCTGTGAAATAATTTTTCTTGCAAAAATTTGAGCAATTGCCTTCATATTATTCTTCATTGGATTTCTATTTTCATTTCGACAATAGACATCAAAACTTTGTTTAGCTGATACCGGACTTGGTGGACATCTACATTCTGCATTATTTTCCATTGCGATTGGCCATATTCTACTTTGAGCGTCATAATATTTGTTAACTAGTTTACTAATTCCTTCATCATAAATACCATTCTCTGAATTGAAAAATATCAAAATATCATTTTTGTCTGGTTCTTCTGTCAACAATTGATTGATCTGAAAAACAGATGAAATATATAATTTATTAGCCACATAAGTATCTAATATCTCCTTGCATTCTGAATAAAAAATACCTGCTGATTCTAAATTTCTCATGGTCAACTCTGGCTTACAAAAAATCATCCTCATAATAATTTACCCCCTATAATGTGCAAACTGCCCACTTTTCCTGCTATAAGGAACCCCATGTATTCCCGTTTCAAAATTTTCATTCATGAAATTTATAAATTTATGAATTATTTTTTCATCACGAAAGCTCTTGTGATTACGCCCACTACCAATTAACACTCCAAATTCTTTTGGAATTTCAATAGCATTATTCCCAAAATAATAAAACTGTGTCGCAACTAGAACTCTATCTGCTTGAGTATCACGATTTAAATTTAAATAATTAATGCTACCATCTGCCATACTATGATGTGAAAGTTCTTGTGTCCACTTTTCGCCAATATGATGATATATATTATCTCCGTACATACAAGATATAGATCGATTAAATACTGGTCTCTTTTTTACAAATCTCTTATCATTCCAGTATTGATCAAACGTTAAAATCTCATCTACATTCATTAGTACAACTAATTTTTTGTGCACTTCTGTCCTAGCACCTCCATATGCAGCAATCCAATCTCCTACTCGGGCACTCTTCCGAATTCTTGGCTTACATGTTGCCAATGTACAATATCCAAAATAAGGATTTGGTGCAAAGCCATAGTCTCTAGGAATAACATAAGAATAATATTTCATATATGCACCTCAACACTGATATCTCGGTAAATCCATTGGATTGTTACTTCTAGGGCTACCATCAGGATTTTCCCATTCAAAATCTTCTCCATTTATCGCATCTACAATTTTTTCACCATTCCATCCGACTAAGTTATTTCCATTTTCAATTAATTCTACAGGAATATCTTCCTCTTTTGCTCCTTGTAAATACACTCCTACAATTCTTTTTCCCATTTCTGCAGCTGTCTTTATTTCCCAATTCACATAATCACTTTTAGCTGTATCTTTACCTATCAGTACAACTACTGTTCCTGCCCATTTCATTTGCGGTTTTATCAATTCTTGTTTGATATACTGCTCATTAGTTGCATTGTTTTTTAGTTTATTTTCATAAATAGAACTGTCTCTCATATCAATCCCATGTTTACCTATTAATTTCTTAAATGACTCAATTTTGTCTGCATCATTATGTTGATGTGACACAAAAATATTTTTTATTTCATCTGCCATTTTTGTCCCTCCTATAAATATTAATTGCATTTTCCAAGATTACTTTTAGTTATTACTGCTCTCATGACCGATTCCATAATCTACTGTTCCAACTACTGTTGCACTAATGAATAATATTTTCAAATCCATATATCCGAAGTAAGTGCGCAGAAGTCAACACTAAAGAACAAGTTTCTAGTTTTTTCAAATGAATTAAGAAAGCTTTTGAAAAATATATACAAACACAACACTTCATTTTCCACGCCAACTACTAAATTACTATATTTATTTCAATATTAGTTTCAGTATCTAAAATTTCAAATTCAGCAGGTGAGTCTGAAATTCCACTTCCAGTGAAATCTTCAAATCTATATATCTTACCCTTTGACATTTCTAAAGATATAGCCGTCTTTAAGTATTGTTGACCTATTTGCAACCATTTTTTCTTTATCTAAAGAATCAATAAATTCATTACTCTTCCTTCCCCTCTTATCACGAAGAAATTAATATTTTACGACTAAAAATCATACTTTTTTACAACTCTACTTTTTATTATACTAACCTAATATTGTAATTTTCTTTTACTACATTTTACCACATTTTATTGTATTTGTTGATATAAAATGGAAAAATTAATTCTTATTTCCTTATTTGCTTGATTTTCAAAGGGCATTTTTACTTTTATTCGACACTATAAAAGCGTTGTATTAATTTTATTAATGTAGTATTCAAACTCACTTGCTTTTTACATGTGGATTATCAAATTTGTCTTTTTTCAAGTTATCAAAATTTATATCCTCATCAGCTAAGCATTTTGATAACTCGTTATAGTCATCCTTATATGTTTTGTAAACATTGAAAACCAGTTCAATTATTGAATTACCAACATTACTTTGCTCTAGTTCTTTATAATCAAATTTTTGATAAAACTCATATATTTTTCTCTCAATTTCTTGGATTAATATTTTTCTTAACTATAAGTAAGCGATTTTGACACGAGATACCCAGAAAAATTAAGAGATATTAATAATCCAGCTATGTTAATCTAAAAAACTCATTAAAATGCTCTGCAATTAGAGTTCCAATTTCTCTTATACAATTACTCTCATCCAACCTATCAATAACTCCACATCCAACATTACCACTCGCAGTATGACCTACAGCTATTATAAAATTAATCATTTTCCATATCTCCTCCATAATCTCTAATTTTTTTACTTTTTAATATGAGTTATACGCCTTTAAAAACAACAGTTCTATGCTGCAAGCAAGAGCTTCAGTATTAAAAGCATAAGTAACAACATAAATCTAATTTATTTTTATACTCCTATATAAGTTATATGTAATCTAGCCATATATAGATGTAAATTTAATGCAAAACACAATATATGTAAAATAATCACTTTAATTCACAACTCTTATATTGAAGATGGAGGTTTATATGGATTTTAATTATATTGAAGTTTTAGTTACCAAGTGCAAAAATAATGATGAAGAAGCAAAAGAAAAATTAGCTGAAGAATTTAGGACTTTAATTTATAATATTTCTAAAAGAACTTTCATTGATGGATATAACGCACATGATATTATGCAGGAGTGTTACCAATCACTTTTTAAATCTGTTTACATGTACAATTTAGAAAAGCATAGATTCGTTGCCTATGCTACTAATGCCATTAAAAATAATATGAGTGATTTAATCAAAAGAATTAAAACTAGAAGATCTACTGAAGGTAATGATGCATTAAGTCTACATGATAATTTTGAAAGTAATCTTCCTTCAGAAGAAATCTCAACTGAAACTTCATTATGTGAAATGTGTGATTATGAAGATTTAAAATTAGCCCTTAAGAATTTAGGTGGAGAGGAACTTGAACTTATAGATTTTGTATTCTACAAAAATTACACTGTAAAGGAATATGCTTATTTTAAAAATATGTGTTACTCTACTGCTATTCAAAAAAAGAAAAACATTTTAATGAAAATCCTTAATAATATTTCATTGTATTATTAAAGAGAAACATCTAACATCTCTAAGGTTAATCCTTGGAGCTGTTATCTTTATATAATACAAATATTTCATTTACCTATTCAAAACTAAAATTGTTAACAACCTATGTAGTTTTTTCTACATAACTATCAGCAACTTTATCTATTCCATTATAAATATATTTTAATTGTCCAAGTCCTTTAGGGCTTCAGACTGCTGATAAAGTGTTAGCAGTCTTTAGTTTTCTATATTTATGCAATATAATATAGTATTTTACGCAATTGAAAAAAGGACTTATGAGTGTAAAAAATCTGTATTTTGATTCAACACTTATAAAGGCTAATCTTAATAAGCGTAAACTAGAAAAAGTTGAGGTTAATGTAACTCCTAGCAAATTAATCCCTCCTAAAATAAAAATAAATAGACTCCTACTATATTTTACTATAGTAGGAGTCATCAATCTCAAACAAGATATTTAAAGGCGAACTTCATCACCTATGAACTTTTATATTCTCAATACATTATAATTTTATTTAGTTGTACCTTAAATTCTAATATATTTCAACTTATATCAATCTAATTTCGTAATATTTTTTCCTTCTCTTTATTTTATTCAACGCTTTATATTTCAGTAATTACTGGCAAAACCATAGGTTTTCTTTTCATTTTTGTATATACATAAGTATTTACTTCTCTTCTTATGGCACTCTTAATTTCTGACCACCCAGTTACATCATTATCCAGGCATCTTTCTACACTCTTAGAAACTATTCTTCTAATCTCTCTCATTAGCTCTTCTGAATCTCTAACATATACAAAGCCTCTTGTAATTATATCTGGACCAGATATTACGGTTTTACTTTCTTTATTTATAGCAATAACTACTGTTATAATACCATCCTTTGCTAAATTCTTTCTATCTCGAAGTACAATATTTCCTATATCACCTACACCTAAGCCATCTATAAGAACCCTACCTGCTGGTACCTTGTTAGTTATTTCTGCTTTATTTCTAGCTAATTCTAATACATCTCCTATTTCTAATATAAAAATATTTGATTTATCCATACCCATATTTTCTGCAATTTTAGAATGACTTAATAAATGCCTATATTCACCATGTACAGGTACAAAGAATTTAGGTTTTAAAAGTGCATGAATTAATCTAAGCTCTTGCTCACAAGCATGGCCTGAAACATGTATATCCTCTATTGCTTCGTATATTACCTTAGCACCTTTTTCTGTTAAATCATCCACAACACACGATACAGCCTTTTTATTACCTGGTATTGGTGTTGATGATATGATAACCGTATCTCCCTTTTCTAGTTGAATACTCCTATGATTGCCTGCTGCTATTCTTGTAAGTGCTGCCATTGGCTCACCTTGGCTTCCAGTCGTGATTATTGTAACTTTATTATCTGGATATTTTTTAACGTCATTTAAATCTATTATCATTTCTTCTGGTATAAATAAATATCCTAGTGACATAGCAACTTCAGATATTTTTTCCATACTTCTTCCACTAAATGCAATCTTCCTACCATTTTTTATAGAAGCATTAGCAATCTGCTGCACTCTATGAATACTTGATGCGAAAGTAGCTACTATTACTCTTCCATCTGCCTTAATAAATAGATTATTTAAAGTTTCACCTACAGTCTTTTCCGACATTGTATAACCTGAACGAGTAGCATTAGTACTATCAGCCATTAAAAGCAGTACTCCTTTTTTTCCGAGCTGTGCATATCTTTGCAAATCTATAATTTCTCCATCAATTGGAGTAAAGTCAATTTTAAAATCACCAGTATGAACAATTATTCCTATAGGTGTATGCAAAGCAATTGACACACTATCTGCTATACTATGATTTGTTCTAATAAATTCAATATTGAAATTGCCTGTTTCTATTATATCACCTGGTTTAACCATATTTAATGTGCAATCACTAAGAATATTATGCTCTTCTAATTTACTTTCAATTAATCCTAAAGTTAACTTTGTAGCATAAATAGGAACATTAATTTGCTTCAAAACATAAGGTAATCCACCTATATGATCTTCATGTCCATGAGTTATAAAAAATCCCTTTATCTTATCCTTATTTCTTAGTAAATACGTTATATCAGGAAGTACAAGGTCGATTCCAAGAAGTTCTTCATCCGGAAACGACATTCCACAATCTATAATTACTATCTCATCTTCATATTCAAAGACAGTTAAATTTTTTCCTATTTCCCCTAACCCTCCTAGAGGTATAATCTTTACTTTGCTTTTTATTTTGCTTTTATTTATCATTTTATCTCCTAACTTGTAACTAAGTGCATAAATATATTCTAAGATTCAATTGAAGTTCTTCTAATAGAAATACAACTTCACTTACTTGTATCTTAGAAGAATCTGTCCACTTAAGTGGCACAATATTCCTTCAAGATGAAGCTTGTATACGCAAAGATACAATGAACTTTTGAGTACAAAAATAGAACTTAATTATCATTAAATTTATTGATATTAATTTTTTATGTTATAAATTTTTCATAATTCCGAAGAGCAATATATACTGTTAAAAGCTTTAACTTTTATAAAAGTTATTTTGTCTAAGCATTTAATTAATAATAATTAATTTTGCAAAGATTAAAAACATCTTACAGTATCTGCGCCTTAATATTTTTATGTAATATTTTGATTATCATAAAAAAACTTGAATAAATACAAATTTAATAACTTATATTCATTCATCTTTTTTTATTATTAAATTATAACGAACTTTACACTTCTTACTAAATATTATCATTAATATTCCTATATAGTCAATTTATATTTATGCTATCATTCAATTCTAATCTGAATCTAAGATGAATAAGGTTTACTTATTCATCTTTAATATTAAAGATTTTATCTCTATTTCAAAATGATTTATACACTTTTTCTATATATTTCACCGCATTTTCTAATCCTTTTTCAGACTCAATAATATTTTTGATTTCTTTAGCATTTCTTATATATTCTTTATTTTCCATGTCCTTAAATACCTTTATTAAATCAACTGATTCTAGATTTTTCTCTTTTAAAGTACCTACTGAATACCCTTTTGAAAACAATCTATGTGCCCTGAATGGCTGATCCGCTGTAAATGGAATTATTAACTGAGGTACCCCGCTTAAAACTCTATCCTTCCAACTCTTCACTTCTTTAAATAGAAACGGACTAATTGGATATACTACTGGAATATCTTTTCCGTTTACTTGAAATGAAAGCTCTCCAGCCTTTCTCTTTTTTAAATGAAGTGATTCACTTCTAAAATCTTTAATTTCTTTTATTTCTTATTCAAAACTAAAATTGTTAACAACCTCTGTAGTTTTCTCTACATAACTATCAGCAAGCTGATCTATTCCATCACAAATATATTTCAAGCTACATCCTTGGCATTTATCCAATATACCATCATCTAATAAAGAACATCCAAGTTCATCATTAAAAGTAGAATTTCTAATAGCAAGAGCAATCTGCTTTTTTATCAAAAATCTCTCCTTCTTCTGAATTAAGTTTAATTTCATCTCTAATCATTTTTACAACACACTCCAATAATTTATTTACAGCTTTAAAATTTATGAGCTGCTATTATGGATATATGTTTTATACTGTAACATAACATTAAAATCATGATTAAATTTGTATATCTAATCTCCTAACCCGCATTTTACAAGCAAATTCTTATATTCTTAAGTTCTAATATTCTTAAATTCCATCATTCTTAAGTTCTTTTATTCTAAAATTCTAAAAAATATATATTCCTAAATTCTTTAGAATTTTAGAATCTCTAATAAATAACCATATATCTTTTATGAGGATACATAAAAATACTGCTAAGGAGGGTATATAATTTATGGCTAGAAGAAAAACATCAAACGTTCCTAAAAATGATTTTGAATATGATGAAGGTGAAGTATATGGATTTACTAGCGAAGTTCCTATGGCTGGTGACTGCATATCTTCCTTCTCTTTTGATGATGATTCTGATA
This sequence comes from Clostridium beijerinckii, assembly GCF_018223745.1. Taxonomy (NCBI): domain Bacteria; kingdom Bacillati; phylum Bacillota; class Clostridia; order Eubacteriales; family Clostridiaceae; genus Clostridium; species Clostridium beijerinckii. Next base: position 2,563,593 of record NZ_CP073653.1, on the reverse strand, counting down.
TTAATATTATTCAAAATAGCTCTGATACTAAATCTAATAATACTTCTATTCAAGAAGATCCCAAAAACAATACTCAAGTTAATACTTCTTCGACTAGCAGCAGCAATATTGAATATAATACAACCAACTCTACTAATTCTATGGAGCTAAAAAATACTTTAATCCCTACACAAGACATCTTTGACAATAGGAAAACTCCACTACCTAATGGTGCCACTCCCGCCATTGATGGTGAGACTCCAAATATTAAAAGAAGCTACACCCTTAGAAGTTCTACTATAAGAAAAATAAATGAATTAAAGAGCATCCATCCAGATATTAATGTATGTGTCAGTACAATAGTTGATATTGCTATAGAACATTATCACAACCATATTGTAAATGATGGTGGCACTCAATAATTAAATTTATTTTATCTATTTTAATTTCAAATAATTATTTATTACCTATATATGAACTAATATATTTTATTTCATATATCCTTTATAGGAGGTGATGAGTTTATGGAAGTAAATCAATTAATGGATCTTATTGTTAATAATGGCTTTCCCGTGGCAGTGTCTGCATATTTGCTAATACGCTTAGAGAAGCAAATTGTTAGCTTAGCAAGTTCAATTAATAAGTTAAATACCATAATATCAGCTAAACTTGGAGTGGCTATCGATACAGAGAGTTCTACTGATGATTCTCATAAAGTGGCATGAGTAAAAAGGCGATAAACATTGATTATTAGTGTTTATCGCCTTTAAATTTATTTGTATTAGAACACCGAAACTAAGTAGTTTAATTTGAATTTAAATTATAAAATGATACACAAATTAAGAATATTATGTATTACTTGCTCATTTCTTTCTTATATATTTTTATATATTCTCCTGAATATTCAACACCATCTTCAATATATTCCCATCCAGTCTTTTCATAATAGTCACAAATATCGGTATAAAGAAATAGTTCTGTAAAACCTACTTCTCTGCAATACTCAACCAAAAAATTCTGTAATTCTTGCCCAATCCTTTTTCCTCTGAAATTTTTTTTAACAAACAATGCTGATAACCAAGGAAAAAGGTCTTGTCTACTCATTAAATCACTTCTCCACAAGCCGATAGTTCCAACTAATTCATTATCTTCAAGTGCAATAAATGTTAATGGAAGTCTATTTTTTATTAAACTGTTTTTTATTATACTTTCAAAAAAATTATAATTATTTTCGTTTCCAAATTCCTTCCAAATCCAATTTATCACAGTATCAATGTATTCTTTATGGTCTGCTAAATGTTCTATAATTAGCATATTAAATCATCCTCTCTCTTGGTATTAATTTACTATGGAGAAATATTAAAAAAACACCTTAAATTCATTTCTTGCTTTCTTCAAGTGTATCTAAAATAATATCCAATTTTTCATTCATTTGTTTATTTCTTTTTATAAAACTTTTAAATGCATTTACCCCTTTATATATTCCTATTATTATTAAAATTATTACCCCAAAATTGATCCAATTCATAATTAGAGTCATATAATTAATTTGCATAAGCTTTCTCCTAACTACATAAATTGTATACTTTTAATATAATCTTTTATAAGCCTATAGTTTTTAACTATTTAACATCACTTTATATAATTATTATTATATAATATCTGCATTTATTTACAAGTTTTTCATATTCTTGCATGAATATTATGTATGTAACAAATTAAAATAATACAAGGAGTTAAGATGGACTGAATAAAGCTATTACAGTTATTAGACAATTTTAAATTTAGCTATAACTTCATTCAGTCCATCTTTTGTAATCCAATAGCGTCGCTTTGCTCCTAATGAAGAGAAGTTCAAGATATTTTATATATTTCGTTATTTTTAGAACCTATATATCACGATAGTATAGTCTAAACATTTATAAAATCTGTATATCTTGAACTTCTCATTAATTGTTGTAGCCTGCGGCAGCAAGGAATAAATATATTGGAGCACTGTGCGCTCCTTGTGGCTGCGCCACTCTATTAGTTTAGTTTTATTTCTACGTGCTTAATTTAAATTATCTTTATATACTAATAAATAGTTTGTACTTAATTATATTTTATCTATGTTCTTATGTTATAGCTGTTATTGGTATACCTATATACGCATTTTCTAAAGGACAAGTTTATTTTCTTAATAGTTCCTTGGGTGCCGCAATCCACCACCCAAAAATGGACAGGTCATACAGCTACAGGCTTCTAACATTGTAAAAGTCTCCTCATTACTCGGAGTCTTTTACAAAGTAAGAATCTGTACGCATTAGACTAGTCCATTGTTTGGGTTCCCGGTGGGGCACTTCGGGATGGAGATTTTATGAATAAATTATAATTAAGTAACTATGCAGTTAAATTCTTTCTTTAAAATATGTATAGAATATTTATCCATCCCTCTGACTGGAACTTTTGTTTATGGTTCTTTTTTAAGTTCATTATAATTTATTTTTTCTGGTATAGGAAAATGTAAAGATAATGTTTAGTTGGCCAGACAAGCTGACAAGAATTTTTGGGGGCTTAGACATGCCATCACAATTATATAAGAAAGTATTAGTAATGTGACGGCATGCCTATCTTGTACAGGCTTATGTTTATTACTATAATGTTTGATTATATGGTTTTACGCTCTAAAAATCCAATCACTAAAAATAATAAATTGTATTACAGGGAAATTATTTTTAATGATACGATTTTCAGAGCTATTATCTACTTTTAATTATGTAGAAATACTAAAAAAGCCAGTCCAAGACCGCCCCCATTGAAAAACTCTAGACCATACCTCTTATATATTTTTTTCATATAACATGGTACATTTATTTAAAACGTAGCTCAAGACACGCTTCGCTTTTGGTCTTGACCTGCCTTTTAAATAAATAGATAAAGTAAATATGAAAAATCCATGTGATATTATACTGCTTAGGTGGACATGCTGTTTTTAATTTATTGGTTGGACCTTTAAGAATATGGCTTATATTATTAGCTTTCACTTGGGTTACTTGCGTTAAGTGCTTATCCTTCTTATTACTTTATTTATCTGATCTCTAGTCGTTCTAGCACTCACATATTGTTATATGTGAGCTAAGAACGTCACGAGCCTAGATAAGTTCAACTAAATTCAGTTATAGTAAAACTATAACTGAAAAGTTTCACTTTATATGGGATTTCCTCCCTTATGTATTTAGTATGGCAGCTCCTCGCATGATAAACTTTCTAATATATTTTCATGTTCTGCATTTACTTGTTTATAATATTCTTCTCTTACTTTTTCTATATCATCATTTCTTTCAGCTTCATAATCTACAAAACTGTTATCATCAATTCTGCCTCTAAATGACTTCCAAAATTCATAATCATCACTGGTTACACTGAATATTCCTTTTCTTCCTATATTCTTGTTATAGCTTAATTTTAATCCATAAAGACTTAAGGGTGCGCCTTCATACTCAATAATTATTGAGCCATCTTTTAGTCTATAAGCTGTTTCAGAAAATCTGAATTCTTTATTTTCGCTTAAATATCTGTACTCCGCTATTAATGTTTTTGATTCATATTTTCTCTTTTCCACTTTTATGGCCGCCTTTTCTTTTTACTCCCTCTACTCCCATATTTTTATTATGCCCACTTTCAGAAATTTTAGACATTATTTATGTACAAAAAAAGCACCTTTTAGGTACTTTAATTATTTATATTTTATTCTCCAATACATAGTTTCATATATCCTCTTATCGCCTTACTAACATCTTTTCCATTTCTGTGACAATATGCTTCAAAGTCTTCATATAACTTGATTTCACATTCTACATGGAGTTGCTTTGTTGGTGGTTTTACTTTTTTAATTTTATTTCTATTTTCCATTATTATTCCACTCCTTCTCTGTAAAATATTCTAGCCAACAATCAAATTTCTTATACTTAAATGGCTAAAAATATATACAAATAAGTACAAGTATCTACGAATATTTGTTCGTATTATTGGCAATAATTATAGTATAAGGTTAAGAGAGGATTTGAGAAAGATATGAGAAATTTCACATTTACAAAATGGCTTACTACTAAAGAAGCTTTTAATTCCTACGGACACTATAAAGAATGGCTTTCTATCTTATCAAAAGAGGAATCTAAAAAAACTGATTTATATTATCACGAAAAATATCAATATTTTATAAATTACCTACAGACTGAATGGGATTAGAGAAATATACATCTCTATCCCCCATTAAAAATATCTATATGAGAGGATTCGATCTAATGACATTTACAACATGGCTTATAAAAGAAAAAGGCTTTGTATCAAAAGCTCAATTTGATTCACTTGTAAATACACTACCATATGAGGGCAGAAGAAAATTAATCACATACTATAAAATAGAATATGAACATTACCTTGATACAAGACCAATGCAGTTAGAACTTGAAATAAAATAATAAACCTGAAGAGGTATTCTTCAGGTTTATTTCATTCTATTTAATATAGCACAAACTACAGAATTAATTACCAAAATTATAGGACAAGCCTCTGTTGTTTTTGTGGCAAATACTAAAGCTCCATAGAAAATAAATATTGTACAGGGGTGAGCGTAGCGAATTTCCCCTTTAAAATATTTATTTTCTATTGGTATAATTGCTCTCCCAAAAAACATTATTTTAGATAAGTTCCATTACTATAATCTTAAAATCCAACTTTTCTTTATTCAACGCTATATCCATTTATTGAAATTATTTTTATTAATGGAGTTTGTTTAAAATTTCCTTTTTGGTACTTCCATATACCATAAATTATCTAGCTCTATAGAGAACAAAGTGGCTGCGCATGCTCATTCCTAATCATATTTTTATAAGCCAACAGCCTCTTAACTATTGATATAATTGGTTTTAAAGACACAAAATCCCTAGATATTAAAAAAACACCCGAAGGTGCTCTTACTCATATATCTCAAAAATATTATCTACTAATTCTGTTCCTGTCCCTGTCAAATAAATAATCTCAATAATAACAAACACTAAATCTAAATAATTACCATCTGAATACCCTTCTTCGCAATGAGCAACTTTGTTCCGCATTTTCTCATAGTCATATAGCTTATTATACAAATAACCATATTTCTCAAAATCTACAACACATTCGTGTATTACATCTTTAAATTTCTCATCTATAATTCGCCTATTCATATTTTGATATCTTTCAATTTTATCACAGTATTTATCAAATACTTCAGCATTTCCTATTCTTGGCAGTAAGTTATAATACGCAGTTTCTAGATTTGCATATAGCATTTCTATATATTGGTCTAGTGCAGCAAAAGCAGAAAAAAAAGCCAATCTTTCATTTCCAATGTTGTACATAACATAACTTGTAAGCAAATATTCTACCCACATGGGATAATCATTGTCTATTGGTAATCCATATGCATTGCACTCTAATGTTCGTTCTGAAAACTCAATAATAGTCCAACCATCTATATTGGGTACATAATCAAAGTCACATTTAAAAAAGATTCCAGGTGCAAAATGATCTATTGTAATAATATCGCCTATCATATTACATTCTCTTGCAATATTTACAGGCTCATCAATAGAATCGGGTTGTATTACTATTTCAAAATCTTCAACTGAAGAAAGCAATTTCAAATTTTCAACTTCAAGATAATCACTAAAAGAAGCACTGTATGCTTCTTTAGGCAACTTTACTCCAGCAAATGAAATTTCAAGTTTTAACTTGGTTTGCTCTATTCCAAAGATTTTATACAAAAAGCAATGCTCTTCACAATCATAGATCTCTCTGATTAATGAAGATAAATTTTTTTTCCTCAAATTGTGATTCCATACATATTCTTTTACTTTTGAACCTCCTGACTTATTCTTTTCCATCCTCTTTCTTACCTTATAAACATTAGTCTTAAGAAATGGAACCTTATTTGCATTTCTGTATCCCAAATCCGCTCTAGCTTCATCTTGTAATTGTTCTAATGTACAAATACCTTTCAATATAATCTTCCCCCAACTCTTCCAATAATAAAACATGTTATAACTGTACAATTACTCTAATTTTTTCTTCAATATTTATTTTTTTATTGTATAACTTAATATTTTCAATTGCAACTTTGCAGTTAGCATATTGCTTTACTTACATATATAAAAATTATACATTGATTTAACTTTATTATAATAAAAAAAGAATGATCTATTATTGTGAATAGACCATTCTGAATACTGGTTAATATTTATTTAATAGTGGATAAATAATGTTTAACTACTTTGTTTTTATATATTACAAGAGATTTGTGACAGTACTATGGCAAAATTGAACTTTCTTGACCTGGCATTATACTTATAATCTTTCCAGCAGATCATAACTCAATGTCCTAAACACCTGACAATAATTTTGAAATCCATCTTGTCCGACAATATAAATATTAGGCATATAATCCATTCTTGCTTTTGAATATATAATACGCTCCAAGCCATTATCTATAGCTGTATGATTACTTAGAGCCACATCTACTTTTTTACTAATTGCTTCACTAATAAAATAATCTAAGGACTTAAGATATTGTTTTACTTCATTTTTTGTCCATGGTGGAGTTGTAGCCCCCCATAATGCTGCCATGTGGATTTTACCATCATCTTTTACAGGGAATATATAGCTTAATCCTCCTGGAGTATGACCAGGAGTACCATAAACATATATTGTTTTATCACCCAATATTATGGTATCACCATCTTGAACATAAACATCAATTTTATAATCTTTCCACGTTTCTGGTCTATCAGGCTTAGTCGGATGTTCCTCCCAAAAAATATCATCTATTTTAGAAAGATATGTGTAAGCATGGTATTTCTCAACAAACCATTTTCCACAGCCTGTATGATCAACATGTCCATGAGTTAAAACCAGCTTTTTTATAGTATCAGGATCCCAACCTACATCTTTAATAGCAGATACTATTGCATCAAAAGCTTCCTTTGCTGGCCAAATAGCATCTATTACTATTAGCCCATCACTTGTCTTTAATACAAAGCAATTCGTTTCTTTTTGTGCAACAATTAGTAAATCGTCAAAAATCATAGCATGGGTAAAAAATGACATGTCCTCCATTGCTTTGATTGTTTCTTTCGTAATAATTGGCTTATTTAATCTATTCATTTAATATGCACTCCTCTGTACAAAATTAATTTTTTGGTTGTACAGAGGATAAACGATTCTTTGGGTGCATACGTAAAAATATTTTCATGATTCACCTTCCTTATAAATCAAAATTTATCTTTTTTAAATTATAACTATTATGTAAATATCAGATTTTCTTTAAGATAATGTACTATATTAAATATATTATTCATTATTGTTTTTATTAAACCAATAGTTTTTCATCTCTATTAGGAATTCTTTTGTTATTTGATATCCTGAACTTTCGCTAATTATAGAATCTGTGCCACAATACGGACAAATACCTGTACCACCAATATCCTCAACCCAATCTACAATTTCTTTTGGACTAAAAATTTTTAAACAATAAAAACAACCACATTTTTTATCTCTTAACAATTGATTTCTGTGATTAGATGAATATTTATGTGCTTTTATATACTCCATCATATTTCACCTCTTATTTTCACTACCAGCGACTTGAAAATTATAATATTATTACACTAGTTTCTAAAAGCTATTCCTTGAACACTTGCACGATCCTCAGTTAATAAATTTCTAATAATTCATTTTCAGTTACAAAGAAATTTAATTGTGAATAAATATTTGCATTATTGGCTGAAAATTCAAATTCAATCATGGTTTCATCTGACCAAATTCGCTTAATATTAATACATCCCATTTAAAATACTCCCTTTATCTACTATAAACAAAAATCTGTCTTGTTTTATCAAAAACTACTATCAGAACATATTATAACACATTTTGTAAATAACATATTATTTAGTTTTCAAAGAACAATTTCTTATTTTAATTTACTCTGTCTAATCTATTCTACTCTCATTATAACTACTATTAAAAAAACTTTTATTCCACATGGCGCCGTCAATGTAATTGCTTTTCTGCCTGTCCTTATTAGTAATGAGTGTTATTGAAGCGCAAGAAACCGAATCACTAAAAATAATTTCCTTATAAATATCTATTCTATTATTTTTAGTGATTGGATTTCTTAAGCGGAAAGAGCGCCATTACTAAAAAGGACTAGCAGGTAAGCAAGTACATTGTGGACCTGCCAACTTCCAATAAACTTTATCTCTATCCTGTGATTGCAAGTCCAAGGCGCCCTTTTCTTTATGCGCATGCATCACTTCTCCATAAATCATGTAATACACCAAATAGGATCTATCCTTAATCTCTAGAATACTCTATATTTCATATGCTTTCTACTGTTCATGAGATTTAAGGCGCAGCCTTTAATCCAATCACTACATCTAAATTAACCACTGAAGAAAGTGTCAATGTAATTCCACTTGAGCAAAGCTCCTTGGGATTACATATTGACTCTTTCTGGTTTAGAATCTTAGAAGTGAATTTAAATAATCGTCATAGGAAAATAAAAACATTAACTTTCTTTTCCAATTCTCACATTTCACAAAAACATTAATCTGCATGTGCAGCATTATCTCCATTAACACAATAAACCAAAAACCATGGTAACACCTTCTACTTCATCTGCAGCAATAAACCATAATACAGAAAAGAAGGCATGTACATTTAGCTAAATAACGTTTCCCGAAGTGTGCAAGCCCCTTATGGGCTTGTATCATTTACGGGACAACGACTTATTTAGCGAAGTGTACTTGCCTTCTTTTCTCCTAATGTCATCAGCTTAAGAAATTCATATAAAAATTAAATATTACATTCCCTTAAACTTGAGATTACTATATCATTATATTTCCCCTCTAATATAATACACAAAAGACTTCGCGTAATCTACACAAAGTCTTTTGTATCTATACTTATGAACATATATAATGGTCTATGTCTTTAATGTTGACAATTAAATTTAAGCTCATCACTAAAACTACCTACTCATCTTACTAATTTATTCTATTAATTCTACATTAGCTTGTGTATTATTACATTTACATATATATTAAAAATATATTCATTTTAATGATACATAATGTTTTAACGTTAAGCCTTTGTTTCATTCAAATTAGGTTTTTGAGTATTCTGAGTACTTTTATCATTTTGTGTATTTTGTGCACTTTGCTCATTTTGTACCTTCTCAACTCTCGCAGCTATACTTAATCTCTGTAGTTGAATTAATGCCAGAATATCACCTATACTAGTGAAAAAGAGTGCCAATACGCCTAACTGGTCACCTTCAGTATATTGTTTTGCAATTCCTATAGATAGAACCGCTGTTAAGGCAGTGAGTTCTTCTGGCGATAAATCGAAAATATCCATAAATATTGCCTAAATAATTGCTTATAATTTATTTATATACAATACTTATTATAAAAGTGCCAGGCGAACTTAACTATTTTAATTCTTTTAAACTTTAAATATTAATAACCCACCATATTTTTATGAAATTCTGCCATATTTTCTCTGCCTACAGATTTCATCATATTAGCCATAGATCCATATCTATTATTTTGCATTATATCAATTATCTTGCTATAATCATCATCACTTAGTTAGCCATTAAATTTTTCATGGTATTAAAATCTCTATTTTTCATAGCATTTGCTTCATCAGTAAAACCATTCTCTTTCATTAATTCAATCATTTTATTCATATCATCATCTGATTGAACTCCATCCCCCATCAGGCTCATCATATTTCCTCTATAATCTGATAATGATTTAACCCCACTATCTTGTCCATTAAATTTATTAGAATCTATATTATTGCCACCTTCTGCATATGCAAGTGACATGCCACTTACAGTTACTATGATTGCTAATACTAGAATCATAACTTTCTTTTTCATTGTATATCACTCCCTCAATTGTCTTCTCTTTATGTGTTTATTCTACATCTTAATTGTGGATCAATTATGAAGATGATATAGTTATAATAAAATTTTTTAATTATATTTAATTCCTCCAATTTAAAAAATCATTTCCCATAAACCCTAGTATCAATATAAACCAACACAAAACTTAAACCATTAATAGATCTTGTTTTAAATTTTCTTATTTGTATTAGCAACACCTTAAATCCAGTAATTGGTGTAATTGTATTATTCATTAGTAGTACTGCAATCTATGTTTGCTTAGGTAACTCAGCTAATGCACATGCTTCAATTCTCTTATTATTGCAATTTTTAACATTAGGACATTTTCTAGATTGCTCTGCTGTTTTGCTTAATGTTTGCATTGCATTACCTCATCTCTTTGTCTAGATTATTACGAAACAGTATCTTAAATAAAAAAATATCGCAAATCTATTCTCAGTTTTACGAATAGTGCGATATTCTAATTTATTATTTATTTTGCTAATTAATAATTAAACGACATCACTCTGTAAGTTCCAATGGATTAACAAAAACTGCACCTTTACCAAGTAATATAATTGTGTCATTAGGACCTATAGGTATTGTGTTATGCTTTTCTGAATTAGGTTTTAGTCGTATAGATTGAAGTATATTTTGTTCTTCATCCGTAATAATAATGGACATATTATCCTTTGATGAAACGTTTTGAACTGAATAAACACTGTTTTTCGAAGGGTTAAAATCAGATATTTTATAAATACCTTGGTTAAATGTATTACTGATTGTAACTGGAAATGCAGGTTTTATTCCGAATACAGTAAGCGTTAAACATAAAAAGACCAATAATAAAACAGTAAATCTTTTCATCGCATATCCACCTTTCGGTACTATTATGTCCAATAAATTTAATAATATTTATGCTTATAACCTATACAAGTATATACTTGTTATACCGAACTTTGTAAACATCGCACATTCAATTTTCAAAGAACTTTCGCATAAAGTTAACATATATTTTAAGAGAATAGTATAAGATATCAAAATCGTTTCTATGAACTTTTTAATTACATACATTTTTATTACCTCTCATAATTTTATAATTACATTAAATAATGCTTTTTAATAAACTAATAATATATTATTAATATACAACTATTTATTTAACACCCATACTCATATTATTTAATCAAATGTCATAATTATTAATTATATGTTATAGTAAGTGGGTGTAAATAATGACAGGTTTTGAAAACTTAACTCCTGAAGATTCTCTAATTTTAACAAATGCAATTGTTATTTCTCTTGCAAAAGGTAAAAATGCTGAAGAGCTAAACGTCCTTGGAAACTTCATTGTGGGCATAGGCTGTTTATTAGTAATAACAATAATGGTAACCAAAATAACAGCAATAATAACAACATGAATAATAATGCTGTTGATGATGATATAATAATTGGATAAAGATTTAATCTACCAAAGTAATCCCAAGTTTTTCATAAAACTCTTTATTAATATCATGACATTCTTTAAGGTTATTTTCTTTCCTAAACTTTATTACATACAGTTTCATTCCTTCGCCATATATTCCATCTAAATTTTTAGGATAATAGCCTTTTTCTTTCATTTTTCTTTGCACTTCTAAAACATCCGCCCCTCTATCGCCAGGCTTTAAATTTACAAATCCTTTTTCAAAAGGGCCATATGGGCCTGCGTATATGCATACTATCATTCCACGCTTTACATACTCATATAATTCCTCTATATCCTTATTTCGCATTCTAATACATCCATGGGAGGCTTCGCTCCCAATAGAGTATGGTTTATTTGTGCCATGAATTCCATAAATTCCCCAAGGTACATTTAATCCAATCCACCTTGTGCCAAAACCTCCACTCCATTTAGCCATACGTACCACTTTCCATGTACCTACCGGAGAAGGTGTTTCTTGTTTACCACTAGCTATTGTATATTTTTTTAATATTATATTTTTCTCAGTATCTATTAAATAAAGCCTTTCTTCACTAATATCAACTAATATAGATATATTACTATTAGAATGAATTTTTGATTCCGCATTAACTGCATACCTCAATGAATTTAATATAAAAACAAATATAATTAATAAAATAGTGTTCCTAATAAATCTTCTTCTTTTCATTTGTTACACTCCGTTTCATCTACCCTATTTGTAATATCTTCACGTTACGATATCTTTTTAGACTTTTTGTATACGATTTATTTCTTTATTGGAAAATATAGCTCTTTTGTTTCTTCAGTTATTGTTCTAAATTCATAACCTCTTGATTTATAGTATTTTATTATTTGAGGAAGAGCTTTACACGTATTTTGGTGATTGTTTGTGCAATGCAAAAGCAATATAATCTTATTCTTATTTTCACTTCCATTTATAGCTTTTTCATATAATTCACATGATGATGTTTTAGGTTTTAATCCATCACTATTTTCCAAATTCTAATCATACACTTTAAAATTCTTATCATGTAATTTTTTAAGAAAATTATTACTTAAACGTTTATGACCGCCGCCTGGAAACCTAATTATATTAGGTGTTATTCCAGCAACCTTGTTTATTGCATTCCTGCAATCGATCATTTCTTTAATAAAGTTATCTTCATCACTGTAAATTATGTTATAGTCATGTGTATAACTATGTAGGCCTAAACTATTTCCTTCATTATAAATTCTCTTTACCACCGCTTCCCTGCCTTTAATCTGATTTCCAATCAAAAAAAATGTTGCCTTTACTTTATTCTCTTTTAATATATCTAAAACATTACTTGTCACAGTAAAACTTGGTCCATCATCAAATGTTAAATAAATAATTTTTTTCTTATTTGTTGCAACAGTCTTATCTTCTTCGACTATTTCGCGTGATTCAGATGTAGCTTTCTCATCAGATTTCTCAGTAACATTTTGGCTGGATTTTTCAGATGATGCTTCATTATTGTTTTCTTTAGATTCTGCCTAGCTCTTTTCTTCTTTATTTCCATCAGAATTTTTACTTGGTTCATTACTAGATTTTTCACCTAATTCTTTCTCATCTGATTCATCAGGTTTTGCCTCTGATTGTTCATTATTTATTTGATTTTCAGGAGAAGGTACAGTTTTACCGAACTTACAACCAATAAGCAATACACCAAAAGCAAAGATTAAAATATATTTTAATTTACGTCTCATAATAGTTCCTCCAATCCAGCTTGCTTTTTTCATTGATGAATTAGTTTATATTTCTTATTGTTTGTTTTTTTGTCTTCTTTATTTGTGGTAATTTAAAACACTTCGTAGTACCTATTTAATTGCAAATCACGTGTATCATTAAGATAATTATTAAATTAATATTTACATATTCTTTTAAATAATATCAAGTTGTCAATTATATCCTATAATCATAATTAATGTTTTGACAAAATTTCACCTCACAATGTGGTATTTCTTATATAATATTGAATATTATATAATTATATTGTATTATTATTCCGTTTTATTGTATAATATATCCAGAGTATTATATTATGTAAATATGAGAGGAGTTTTTATTATGGTAGAAAAAATGTTTTGTTATCAATGTGAACAAACTGCTGGAGGTAAGGGATGTACTAAAATAGGTGTGTGTGGTAAAACGCCTGAAATTGCAGCAATGCAAGATTTATTAATTTATCAATTAAAAGGAATCAGTGTGTATGCAAACGAACTTTTAAGCAAAAGTGAAAAGGTTGACACATCAGTAGCCTCTTTTGTTGAAGATTCTTTATTTATGACATTAACTAATGTTAATTTTGATCCTAAATCTCATCTTATCCAACTTAAAAAGTCTCAAGAAATTAAAGAGTCTTTAAGAGAAAAGGTTAAATCTGAAAATATCAGCTCTCCTGAAGCACTGTACAACTTAAGCGATTCTAAAGAATCTATACTTGAAGATGCTGAAAAAGCTGGAATAATGTACGATGAAAACTTAGATCCAGATATTCGTTCTCTTAGAGAAACTATAAAATATGGTTTAAAAGGAATCGCTGCTTATTCTCATCAAGCTAGATTTATAAAATATACTAGCGATGAAGTAAATGACTTCTATTTTAAGGCTTTAGCAGCTTTAGCTGATGATAGTTTAAATCTTGAAGATTTGATTAAACTTGCAATGGAAACAGGTACTATGAGTGTTAAGATTATGGAAGTTTTAGATACTGCTAATAATACTACTTATAGTTCTCCATCACCTACAAAAGTTAATGTAAATATTAAAAAAGGTCCATTCATAGTAGTTTCTGGACATGATTTAAGAGATCTAGAAATGTTACTTGAGCAAACTGAGGGTAAAGGAATAAATATTTATACTCATGGCGAAATGTTACCTTCACATGGATATCCTGAATTAAACAAATATCCTCATTTAGTGGGTAATTTCGGAAGTGCATGGCAAAATCAACAAAAAGAATTTGATAATATACCTGGTTGTATTTTAATGACAACAAACTGCTTAATGAGACCAAAAGATTCTTATATAGATAGAATATTCTCAACAAGTGTTGTTGGATTTGATGGTATTAAACATATTGAAAAAGATGAAAATGGATATAAGGATTTCTCTGAAATAATAAATAAAGCACTTGAACTTGGTGGTTTCACAGAAGACGAAGAAGTTAAAGAAATTTTAGTAGGCTTTGGGCATAAGGCAACCTTAGGTCATGCTGAAACAATTATTAATGCAGTTAAAGACGGAAAAGTTAAGCACTTCTTCTTAATTGGTGGATGTGATGGTGCAAAGCCTGGAAGAAATTATTATACAGAGTTTGCTGAAAAAATTCCAAGTGACTGTATTATTCTTACTTTAGCGTGTGGAAAATATCGTTTCAACAAATTACAATTTGGTGAAGTTGCAGGACTTCCAAGATTGCTTGATGTTGGACAATGTAATGATGCATACTCAGCAGTTAGAATAGCTTTAGCTTTAGCTGATGCATTTAACTGTACAGTTAATGATTTACCTTTATCAATAGTATTGTCTTGGTATGAACAAAAAGCTGTATGTGATTTACTAGCATTACTTTCATTAGGCGTAAAAGGAATGTATATCGGGCCAAGCTTACCTGCTTTCTTAACTCCTAATGTATTAAATTTCTTAGTTGATAATTTCGATCTTAAACCAATCAGTACTCCTGATGAGGATTTAAAACAAATATTAGGCTAAACTTTTAAAGTTGGACAAGTATTTGAACTATTGCAAAATGCATAAAGCCACTGTATAAAATTGAAAACCATGCAATAAGGGAGATAAATCTCCTTATTGCATGGTTTTTGTTATTCCTATTTTGCTATTAATTTTCCAAAATCTCTGCATTTGTCTTCATCTTCACCTTCAGGAGATTCCTGCACGGTTAAACCTTCGTTTATTAATATAGCACCATATGACTCCATTCTCTTTTCCCATTCTGTCATCCATTCACCATTGCCCCATCCCCATGAACCAAAAAGAGCAACTTTCTTTCCTTGCAAACTTCCTTCTAATGATTTAACAAAAGGTTCCATTTCACTTTCATCTAATTCTTCTGATCCATAAGCTGAGCATCCTAAAATAAGTATTTCTTCATTATTAACATCATCAAGTGTTGCATTTGATACTTCAACTAATTCGGCTTTCTTCCCCTCTGATTCTATTCCTTCTAGAATTAAGTTTGCCATTTTTTCTGTATTTCCTGTTTGACTAAAATATATTATTTTCATATTAATACCTCCCAAATTATGCTATCTACTTCTTAAATTGTTTTTTTATTTAACTTCTGACATTATTATAACTTTATTTGTTTTTAAAAAATGTGATTGAAATCAAATCTCAATAGAATATTTCATTTTTCTGCCACTCTTAATTATGTATTGATAGATTTATTATAGTAGCCTTAGGTCTAGACATAGATTCAATTGAATATTTTATCCCCTGAGTTCCTATACCAGAAGCTTTCACACCAAGGAATGGGAAATTATCAGGACCTCTTTCTGTTTTATTATTTACTTGAACTGTTCCTACTTCTAACTTATCAGCCACATAAAAAGCATTATCTATGTTCTTTGTAAATACAGCACTTTGAAGCCCATATTCTGATTCATTAGCTATTTCTATAGCTTCATCTTTATCTTTAACCCTAATAATTGGAAGTACAGGGCCAAATGGTTCTTCCCATGCAATTCTCATGTCTAAAGTAACATTATCAAAAAGTGTTGGATAAATTAAATTTCCATCTCTGTTTCCTCCTACAATTAAGTCAGCTCCTTTACCCTTTGCATCTTCTATTAATTCAATAACAAAATCTGCAGCTTTAGAACTAATAAGAGGTACAACATCTACATCTTTCTCTAAAGGATTCCCTACAGTAAGCTTTTCCATCTTTTCTTTGATTTTTTCTAATAATTCATCTGCTACTTCATCTACTACTAAAATTCTCTTTACCGCTGTGCATCTTTGACCTGAATATGAATATCCACCTGCAACTATATTACTTGCAGTTAGTTCAAGATCAGCATCTTCTAAAACTATAGCTGCATCCTTGCCACCTAATTCCATTAAAAGAGGTACCATACTAGTCATCTTAGAAATTCTAGTTCCTACTTCTGTACTACCTGTAAAGTTGATGAAATTTATCCCTTTATGAGTAGTAATATAATCTCCAATTTCACTTCCTTTACCTGTAACTGTATTTAGTACTCCGGCTGGAACCCCTGCTTTTTCGAATATTCTTGCTAGATATAATCCACATAAGCTCCCTTGAGTTGCTGGTTTTAATACAATGGAATTTCCCGCCATTAAACCAGGTGCTATTTTAGAAGCTGATAAATTTATTGGATAATTAAAAGGAGATATTGCAAGTACAACTCCTAATGGTTCCCTTTTTACAACTGACATCTTATTATTCTTAAAACCTGGGAAGCTATCTCCTGGAATACTTTCACCAGATAAATTCTTAGCTGTATCTGCTGTAAACCTTATAAAATCTGCTGTTCTGGATACTTCTGATCTGCAGCTTTTTCTATCTTTTGCAATTTCCATCATCATAAGTTCTGATAATTCATCTATATTTTCCAGTAAAATGTCTGATGCTTTATATAATATTTCTGCTCTTGCATTTATAGTTGTGTTATTCCACTTTCTTTGAGCTTCTTTAGCTGTTACTACTGCAGTATCTACCTCTTCCTTTGTCATAGCCGGTACTCTACCTAACAATGAATTATCAAGTGGTGATTTTATCTCTACAAAGTTTTCACTTCTGCTGCTAACCCATTCCCCATTTATTAAATTTTTAAAAGTATTGTTTTTATTTTTTATATGATTAAACATAATCAATTTCCTCCTCATTTGTTTATACTTTGTTACTCTTTTGTTATATCTACTCCTGCTTCAAACATTTCAAAGTTTATATTTTCCTTTTCAATGGCCATTGATATTAAATTATGATAAACAGTTTTCATAAATGGCACTGGTCCACAAAAATAGAAGTCTCCATCCTTTGGCAAGTTATCTATCATCCATTTCTCTGATATCCTGCCTTGTACATCAAAATCTTTTCCTAATTTTTCATTTTCTTTAGGACGTGTATAAAATACATTACTTTTGAAATTATTATTATGTAATTTTACTGTTTCTTCTTTAAAACTATGATGAGTTGAATTAGGTATGCTATAAATGAAGTGAATTTTTCTATCACTGTTTACTGCATCATAAGCCATTGTAAGCATCGGTGTTATTCCAATTCCCCCTCCTATTAAAACTAGTGGCTTTTCACTATCCTTTAATATGAAATTTCCAAGAGGTGCAGTTATTTGAAGATTATCTCCTGCCTTTATTTCATCACATAGTTTTTTGCTTAAGTAACCATTCTCTTCTCTCTTTACACTTATTCTATAAAATTCTTCATTAGAATTCATGGACAATGTATATTGTCTAGGTTTAGTAAAAGTATTATCTTCATTTTTTATTCTGACAGTTATAAATTGCCCTGCTATAAATTCAGGAAGCTTACTTCCATCTAATGATTTTAAATAGAATGATGTAACTACCTCATCTTCTTTAACTGTTTTATATACAAGGAAGTCTTTAAATCCCTTCCATTTGTTATTTGAATTTATCTTATTAGAATCTATCATTGAAATCCTCCTCATTTTTCTTCAGTTCTTTATTTTAATGCTTGTTTTTCTTAAGCTTGTTTCATTTAGCTCATGAGCCTATTATATCTTTGCAAAAATAAAAACAATATGATTTCAATCAAGTTTTAAAAAAATTCAAATTCTAAAATTAAAATGAAATAAACACTGACTCAATTTATACTGCATTACTAAATTTATAATTATATATAACAAAAAAACTATCTCTAAAATTGAGATAGTTTCTATTTAAATTATTATTATTTACATTTATACACTTTGTTTTAAGCAAGTTTTTAAATCTTCGTCAGGCTCACTTATTGTTTGTAAGTTAAATGTATCAACTAAATATTGCAATACATTAGGACTTATAAACGCTGGAAGTGATGGCCCAAGGAACATTCCTTTTATACCTAATGAAAGTAATGCTAAAAGATCAGCAACCGCTTTTTGTTCATACCACGAAAGAACTATTGATAATGGTAATCCATTTACACTGGTATCAAATGCATCTGCAAGTGCTGTTGCAATTCTAACTGCTGAATAAGCATCATTGCATTGGCCAACATCTAATAATCTTGGAAGTCCAGCAACTTCTCCAAAATCTAATTTATTAAATCTATATTTCCCGCATGCTAAGGTTAGGATAACACAATCTTCTGGAACCTTCTTTGCAAATTCAGTATAGTAATTTCTTCCTGGCCTAGCGCCATCACACCCTCCAATTAAGAAGAAATGTCTAATGCTTCCGTCCTTAACTGCATTAACAATTGTTTCTGCATGACTTAATGTAGCGTGGTGACCAAACCCAACAAGAATTTCTTTTGGTTCTTCTGTTTTTGTAAACCCACCAAGTTCTAATGCTTTTTCTATTATTGGTGTAAAGTCTTTATGACCATCTTTGTCGGCAGGAATATATTTAACTCCATCCCATCCAACTACACTTGTTGTAAAAATTCTATCTTTATATGTTTCCCTAGGTCTCATCAAGCAATTTGTAGTCATTAAAATACAGCCTGGTATACCATCAAATTCTTTTTGTTGATCTTGCCAAGCACCCCCATAATTTCCTACAAGGTGTTCATATTTTTTAAGTTCAGGATAACCATGACTAGGTATCATTTCACCATGAGTATATATGTTAATTCCTTTGCCTTCAGTTTGTTCTAATAACATATCTAAGTCTCTTAAATCATGCCCTGAAACAATGATAAATGGTCCCTTTTTAATATTTACATTAACTTTATGAGGACTTGGATTCTTATAAGTCCCTGTATTAGCTTCATCTAATTTACTCATAACAGCAACACTCATATCACCGGTTCTCATAGTCATTCTAATTAACTCTTCAACGCTTAAATTATCATTTGTTGTACATTCTAATCCTCTAAAATAGAAATTATCAACTTGATCATCATAATAACCTAAACACCTTGCTTGATGCCCATATGCACTTATTCCCTTTAAGCCATAAACTATTGTTTGTCTAAGTGATCTTACATCAGCATCTAAATCTTGGTCAAACATAATTCCAGCTCTTTTTGCATCTTTAAGCATTTCTTCCTTAGTTTCACTTAAGTTATAAGTTGCTTGTTCTGGATATTCTTTATCAGAACTCACTTTATCTCTTAAACTCTCTTTTATTTTTTGAGATTCCTTAAGCATTTCTACATGAACTTCTGCATCAAAATTAACATTTGTAAGTGTAGTGAATAACGAATTTTCTACAAAACTAACTATACTTTTATCTATTTCCTCGCCTTTTTCTATAAGATCCATGACATAACAACTTATACCTTTGCATTGGTATAAAAGTAAATCTTGAAGATTAGCTATTTCAGGTGTTTTTCCGCACACACCCATTTTGGTGCATCCTTTTCCCCCTGCTGTTTGCTCACACTGATAGCAAAACATAAGATTTTCATCCATAGAAATCACTCCTTAAAATTAATCTATATTATTATTTGTATAAATTAAATTATTATTCCTTATTGGTCAAACGTTGAAAATCATTATTAAACTCATTATAATTTTTAATGATGATTTAGTTAGTCGCATAATTTAATTATACATTCAATGTGAGCTCTTCGAAATTCACATTATTTTATTGTTGAAATAAAGAGCCGCTATAAAACAAACTCTGTTAGTTTTATAGCGATCCCTTGCAAGCTCATTGCTTCTCTACTATTTTAGTTCAAAACTAATTTATGCCCTATAATCATATTATTCTACTTTTTCAAAATCCGATTTTGGTACTCCACATAAAGGGCATACCCAATCATCAGGAATATCTTCAAATTTTGTTCCAGGATTAACACCATTATCAGAATCCCCTACCGCTGGATCATAAATATAACCACATACTGTACAAACATAACTATCCATAATAAACCTCCTATCTTTTTATGACTTTGTGTGCGTATATATCATTTGCACTTTAGTTTACTTTAATTCACCGTATGCAAACTTTGTATGATAATCTGATAAAATATAACTTTTTAAGTAAAACAAAAAAATAACAAAGGATATAGTTATTTTTTCCTTATGGGATTTAGCTAATCTTATAAGGTACTTTTTTAGTAAAATACGCCTTACTGTTACGCAAAAAGATGCCTTAGATTAATATCTGAAACATCTTCTTTAAAATATTTATTTCTTTGTAATTGCAACTCGCCATACCTCAGGACCTTCTTCGAGGTATTCCCATTCAAATTGTTCTGGAAGTTCCATTATAAATTGATAATGTAGTGGACGTGGATCATGATCATTTATAAGCTCCATTTTTTCACCAGATCCTAAACTTTCAAAAGTTTTAAAAATAACAGGATGCTTATCTCTTGGTTCATATTTTCTAGCATCCACAGTTGCAGCAAAATTTGACATATTTAATTCCTCCTAAATTCTGTTATTTATTTATAAAATTTATTTTACTTAATTTCTGACTTCATTATAACCTCATTTCTTTTAATAAAATATGATTGAAATCAAATATCAATAAAAATTTATTTTTATATATAATCCTTTAATTTCTTTTCATCTAAAATTATAATGTTCTTAGTTCCTACTATCTTTATTATTTTTTCATCTTCAAATTTTTTAAGTTTTCTACTTATAGTTTCCGGAGTTACTCCAATATAATTCGCCATATCTCCTCTTGAGATTGGTAATTTAATAGATATACTATCTTCAATGTTTTCTCCATAACTGGTCATTAAATCTGTTATTAAATAAGCCATTCTAGAATCCACATCCTTGGTTGCTAGATTCTGTACAAGATCTTCAACCTTTGACAATCTTTCTCTCACAGTTTCTAATAATTTTATTCCAATCTCAGGCTTTCTCATCATTGCATCCTTCAGCTCATCCTTAGTAAGTGTGCATACCTTAGCATCTACTATTGCTTTAGCGTTAAATCTATACGTAGAAGGCTTTATTAGATCTAATTCTCCAAAAAAGTCTCCTTCTGAAAGTATATGTAATATCTGTTCTTTACCATCTTTAGTATACCTATATAATTTTATTTTTCCTTCATTCACGAAATAAAGTGTATTTGCTATATTACCTTCACTAAAAATTATATCGCCTTTAATATATTCTTTATGATTTATCATATTTACAATATCTAATAATTCTTCATCATTTAAGTTTTCAAACATTGGAACCTTGCTTGCACAAAGATTTCCTCTACAATTATTACAACAGTTACCGCAATTATTATTCATTCCATCATCCTCCTTGTTTTAATTTACTAAGCGTTGATACTAAAGCCTAAAAATAAATCCTAGCTACAATTTCGCAGCTAGGATTCTATATTGTAGATTATAAATAGGGTGCATTTTTATTGTGCTCATTCGCTGATCATTTTTAATGAGAACTACTTATTTTAAGCTTCCATAAACATCTTCATATCGTCTTCTACATTAGTGATTCCACCAATACCAAAGTTATCTACTAATACTTTAGCAACATTTGGTGAAAGGAATGCTGGAAGTGTTGGTCCTAAGTGAATGTTTTTAACTCCTAAGTGTAATAATGATAATAATACTATTACAGCTTTTTGTTCATACCAAGCTATGTTGTATGATATAGGTAATTCATTTACACTCTTTAATCCAAATACTTCTTGAAGTTTAAGTGCTATAACAACTAATGAATATGAATCATTACATTGTCCTGCATCTAATACTCTTGGAATTCCTCCAATATCACCTAAGTTTAATTTGTTATATTTATATTTAGCGCAACCTGCTGTTAATATAACTGTATCCATTGGTAACTTTTGTGCGAATTCTGCATAGTAATCTCTTGATTTAGCTCTACCATCGCATCCTGCCATTACAAAGAATCTCTTTATAGCACCAGATTTAACTGCATCTACAACCTTATCTGCTAAAGCTAAAACTTGGTTATGAGCAAAACCTCCAACTATTTGTCCTTTTTCTATTTCAGTAGGTGCTTTACATTTTTTAGCCATTGCTATAACTTTTGAGAAGTCCTTTGTTCCATCAGCTTTAGGTTCAATATGAGGACATCCTGGCATTCCTGTAGCACCTGTTGTAAATAATCTTTTCTTATAAGAATCCTTTGGTATAACTATACAGTTTGTAGTCATAAGGATTGGTCCATTGAATTTTTCAAATTCTTCTTTTTGTTTCCACCATGCATTACCATAGTTTCCTGCAAAATGACTATATTTTTTAAATTTTGGATAGTATTGCCCAGCAAGCATTTCTCCGTGAGTATAAACATCTACTCCAGTACCTTCTGTTTGCTCAAGTAACATTTCTAAGTCTCTTAAGTCATGTCCTGAAATTAATATTCCTGGATTAGTTCTAACACCAATGTCTACTGTTGTAATTTCTGGATGTCCATAGCTTTCTGTGTTGGCTTTATCAAGTAATGCCATACCATCTACACCGAATTTACCAGCTTCTAATGCTAGTCCTACATAATCATCAACTGTTAATGTATCATCAATTGTAGCAGCAAGAGCTTTTGCCATAAATGCATGAACTTCTTCATTATTGTATTTTAAATTCATAGCATGCTTCATGTATGCTGATAAACCTTTTAATCCATAAGTGATAAGTTCTCTTAAGCTTCTTATATCTTCATTTTCAGTTGCAAGAACTCCAACCTTTTCTGCTTTTTCATCAAATTCTATTGTATTGTCAGCTGTCCAAATAGCTGCTTCTGGCATAATCATTTCTGTAGTTTGCATTCCGAATATTTTCTTAAAGAAACCACCAGTTACTTTTACTTCTCCAACTTTACCACCAGAGCTAATTACTTTAGCTTTTAATTCTTCTCTTAATTTTAAAGTTTCTTTAACTCTATCTAAAATAGAATCTCTATCAAAATTAGCGTTTGTAATTGTTGTAAATAAGTTTTCTGTTATATATTTATCAACTTTACTATCCTTTACTCCAACTTTTCTTCCTTCATTACTTACTATAGCTAGTCCTTTAGTTACATATATTAATAAGTCTTGAGCTTTTGCTACATACTCATCCTTACCGCATACCCCTACTTTAGTACAGCCCTTACATCCAGCTGTTTCTTGACATTGATAACAAAACATTGACATATTATGTCCTCCTATTTTACCTTTTATTTTTGTATAAAATTAAATAATTCCTTTTTATTATTTCTTAACTTCGGCAATTTAAAGTTTACTATATTCTTTTCATCATTTCTGTAACACACGTTACTATTCTAAAATTAATAAATTTCTTTTTATTTCTATACGTGAAAAAATAAAAAAGATACTTGATTTCTAGTATTCTGAATCAAATATCTTTTTCATCAAAGTTAAAGCTTAGTTTCGCAATAACACATAAATTTCAATCGTTCTATTTCAAAATTTGATTTAGCTAATATTTCTGGCCAAACCTTAACGATTATATATATCTTATTTTTTTGTCATTAGCGTAAAAATTGTTCTTCATCTACATGCAATTTTAATTGTTTCTTAGATGGAAGATATGATTGCTCCCACTTTTTTCGCATTAGTCAGCATACTCATTTCGAGTATTGCTTCCATAGATCTTGATTCATATTTATATCTCTTGATTTTAAGTTTGGATTCTATAATCTCGTTTAATGTCACTTCCGGATTTCTCCCCCTTGCTTCTATAACTGAGCCATTAGCTTCTCCTATCATCTTTAGCGTAACTACTAATTAAGATTCTAGGAAGTTATTATTTTAACTTCTGTTTTAAATTTGTCATCTGACCTATACATTCTTCTACAATTAAACATTATGAGAATAACTTATTATACTATATAATCCATACTTTTCATCTAGGAATAATTATCTACATCTAGAGAAAAATAAATATAGCAACATTTGTTTATGTTGCTACACTATAAATCACCTAAATATTTTCTTTATTGACCATATTATTAATTTTTATTTTCTCTAATTATTGATTAAGAACTATAAATTTTTTAGCATATTTTATTATCCCTATTATGTAACCAACTACTGCTACTGAAATAAATAAACATCCCCATAATAGAAATAGAACCATATTATATAAATAATTTATTATATCAACCATAAAGATCCTCCTAAATTCTTTCTATCTTAATAATTGCCTAATTTATACAAGCTTAATCAACTGAAATCATTTATTTAGGATTATTTATCTTACTTACATTCTTATAATAAAAAGCTGTTTGTTTTCCATCCCATTTCACATTCACGGTTTCTCCATTATTATATACCCTAACAACCTTCCCAACGGTCTTTATGCCTTGATATTCAATATTAACCTCATCGTCAATCTTAAATTCTATATCATTCGTTTCAAGATCTATTTTATTCTTTTTATCATCCACCTCATTAATTTCAAGATTAAATTCCGTATTAATTAGTTCATTTGAATGATAACTTGGCTTTTGATTATATTCTAATATCCATCCTTTTGGATTTATCACTATAGTTTTTTCTCCAGGTATTATTAAATTAGCATCACCTTTTCTTTTGATATATTGTTTAGGCTTAAGAGCCTCTAACTTTTGTTTTTGTGTTTCATTTATTTTCTTATCACTATTCGCAATAAGTATTTCTTCTCCAGGCATGATTCCCACATCTTTAGGTAGACTAAACTCATTTATGCCACTTGCATTAAAATACAAAGTTTTATCGTCTAATTCAACTAACACTGCGCCACTCAGTGTCTTAACTATTCTGCTACAACTTTGTGAATATAATCTAGTGATTGCATAAAACTTATCCACTTCTTTAGTTTCTTCTTTAATAATAATTTTCTTGGGTTTTATAACTTCTATAGCAGGTAAATCAAATATACTAATTTGTCCTTCGATGAAACATTCACTTTTCATATTCATCCTTTCAATATCTTTAATCTGTTTTAGTTCTTTTGTTCATAAAAAACAAATAAATTTTATCTATTTATGTAATGTTAAGCATTTATCCATATATCATTTATGAAAACAAAATGAAGGAGGTTAAAACTATGGCTGTAACTAAAACTATCGACTCAGTTTCTCTTAGTATCGAGGTTCAAAAAGCTTTAGATAAAGCTGGGGACCCAATTTATACCAAGAGTGCGACTTGTTGCTATTTGAAAAGAATAGCCTAATTAAATGATTAAATTCATAAATTAGAACTGTTATTATGAGAAACCAAATGACGGAGTAACGTCCCGAAGGGTTTACACTGATACTCCGATTAGCGTTTTGCTAAGTAAATAGCAGAAGGTTAAAAGCTCGGTGAAGTCGGCTGAGAGCCATCGTAAGTAGAGAATTTCTTTCTACACGAAATGCAAACTAGAGGTAGTTGAGTGGTGATAGGTCGGGTGTCTATAAAATATCTATGGTTAGGATGCTACTAAAGTAGCTGACGAAGTTGGGAATGTACATGTCTAAAGTAGGAATATCTAGAAATGGATATAACACATATGTGTTGCAAGTGTGGATGAGTAAAAATTCTTGGTATGAAAATCCATATAGTATTACAGGTACTATCAAGCTTGCAGGCTTATACTAACGACCTAAGGATATATGCAAAGATAGTAATAACGGAACAAGGTAAGCTTGGAATATGGAGGTTTTACTGCCCATGAAGTAGTGATAAGGAAAAGAAGTTCTATAACTTATCTTAATCCAAGTGAAAGTGGTGGCATGAAGCTATAATAATTACAGCAATAGTAATTTATGCAATAGCCACTAGACAATTGTTATTTGATAATTAAATACTGAATAATTCAAGGTTCGAGTAAGACTAAGAGATGTTAATCTAAATTTGTATTTATACAAATGAGGAGGCAACAGACTTGGAGGAAAGCTTAAAATTAGAGAAACGACAGTTACTAAGAAATAATGAATATTACGCAATGCAAAATGAATTTGACAATTTGTATAAACAATCTTGCAATAATAAAAATTTCATTAATTTAATGAAACATATAACATCTGACAATAATATCTTACTAGCATATAGAAACATTAAAAAAAATAAAGGTTCAACAACAGTTGGAACCGATAATCTTAATATAAATTACTTTAAAAACATGGAAACAAAAAAGTTTATTGAACGTATCCAAAATAAATTCGATAATTATATTCCAAAAAGTGTGAGACGAGTTGAAATACCTAAACAAAATGGTAAAACCAGACCGCTAGGTATACCCTGTATTGAAGATAGAATTCTCCAACAATGTATTAAGCAAGTTTTAGAACCCATATGTGAAGCTAAATTTTATAAGCATAGTTATGGATTTAGACCTAATAGGTCAACAAAACATGCTATTGCTAGATGTATGCAAATAATGAATTTTAGTAACGCATATTATGTAGTAGATATCGATATAAAGGGATTCTTTGATAATGTCAATCATAGCAAACTAAAAAAACAGCTATGGAACATTGGCATACATGATAAAAACTTGATTTGTATAATTGGTAAAATACTAAAATCAGAAATACAAGGAATTGGAATACCAACAAAAGGAACACCACAAGGGGGTATAATTAGTCCTTTATTATCTAATATAGTTCTAAATGAATTGGACTGGTGGATTAGTTCTCAATGGGAAACATTTGAAACAAGATATAAATATACCCAACAATCACACAAATATAAAGCCATGAAAACAAGTAATTTAAAAGAAATACGTCTAGTTAGATATGCTGATGACTTTAAAATCTTTTGCAAAGATTTTAAAACTGCACAGAAGATTTATAATGCTACAAGATTGTGGTTAAAAGAAAGATTGGACTTAGATATAAGTCCTGACAAATCTAAAATAACAAATTTAAGAAAAAACTATACAGAATTTCTAGGATTTAAACTTATGGTTAAGCCTAAAAGAAATAAATATGTTTGTCAAAGTCGAATGTGTGATAAATCTAAAAATAATGCCATTAATAAACTTAAAGACCAAATAAAGAAAATCCAAAAGCAAGAAAATAGTAATGAAGTATCAATCTTAAACTCAATGATACTAGGTATTCATAACTACTATAATATTGCTACCTATATAAGTAAAGATGTAAAGAAAATTAGTTTCTTAGTTACAGGAACCTTAGAAATGCGATTAAAGAATTGGATATCAAATAAACCTAAATTTTCTGAAACATATAAACGGTTATATGGAAATTATAATGGTAAGATACGTACTATTTATAACGTCACTATCTTCCCTATTTATGGTTGTAAGACCAGACCACCTAATAATTTTAATCAAAATATATGTAATTATACTGAAAGAGGTCGATTGTTAATTCATGACAGACTTAAAGGATATTATCATTTAATCAAATATCTTTTAAAATCTTCGAATTATACTGGAACTGCTGAACTCTGTGATAATATGCTATCTCTGATAGCAGGACAAAAAGGTAAATGTTACATAACAGGTCTAGACTTAGAAACTGATAATATGGAATGCCATCATAAGATACCGAAAAGTAATGGTGGAACAGATGAGTATAAAAATCTTGTTTGGCTATGCGCCGAAGCTCATGTTCTTGTACATTGCAATGAAAAATATACCATAACTAAATATCTAGGTTTATTGTCCTTGGACGAAAAAGGGTTAAAACGAGTCAATTCTTTAAGAAAGTTAGTAGGAAATTCAGTTATTTAATTAAAAAAGTATAAATTGTTGGAACGCCGTATGAGGTGAAAGTCTCATGTACGGTGTGAACCAGGGGAAAAGATGGAGATAACTTCAAATTCTTACCTATTGGTATAAACTTTCTCAGGTATAAAAACAGATGCTACACCTGAGAATGTCTATGCTGTCGCAGATGCAATTAAAGGTGTTATGGAAGCTAATACTAGAGATTATTTTATTAATGAATCTTCTAGCTTAGCAAATGCTTAGGATCTTATTCTAAAAAAAATATTGTAGGAAACTCGACTCACATTCGTTCGCTGAGTAAGTGATTCACACCGAATCATAGATTCGAGTTCTCTACTTAAGATTGGGGGGAAATTAAATGGAATATTCTTTATCTATGACTTTTTTAACTGTAGCTGGTGAAAAAAGTACTTTAAGTGTTTCTGGTGTTAAACCTACTCTTACAAAAGATGAGGTTAACGCACTTATGGATACTGTAATTGCTAAGAATGTTTTCAAAACTAATTCTGGTGATTTAGTTAAGAAATCTGGTGCTCAAGTTACTCAACGACAAGTTACTAAATTTGATGTAGCTTAGTTTTGAGTAACATTATAGAAGCTTGTCTTTATATGATAAGCTTCTATTTTTTGTACTTTCTTCATTAAGTAACTTGACTCATGGCTCATTAATCTTTTTCCTTATAAATTCTATTCCTTTTTGAAATACCATTGTTTTTATATTGATTTTAGTCTCTCCATTTGGTACTGTATATTTTTGCTCTAATACTCGAAAATACCTCATGTCTACAAACTGCTGATAAGGAATATTATTTTTATCCAAGACTTTCTTTTCTCTTAATAATGAAAATAGTCTATTTCTTCCCATTCTTTTAATGCCAAGAACCTTTGCAACATGGCCCATTTCAATAGAATCTTTAGAGCCTGCAACATCATCATAAAATTCCCCTTTAGGTTCTAGTAATTTTACTTTATTTTCGGCTTCCAACCTTGCTTTTCTCTCTTCTTTTAACTTAGTAGCTGCAGCAATAAGTAAATCTGGATTATCTAATAATTCATCTGTAGCATA
The DNA here is from genome assembly GCF_018223745.1 of Clostridium beijerinckii. Taxonomy (NCBI): domain Bacteria; kingdom Bacillati; phylum Bacillota; class Clostridia; order Eubacteriales; family Clostridiaceae; genus Clostridium; species Clostridium beijerinckii. The sequence goes on along the minus strand of NZ_CP073653.1, from coordinate 2,534,320 downwards.
CATCCCTGTTTTCCTTATGCAAGGTAACACCTCATCAAAAATCCAGGCTTCAAATTTCTCTGCACCTGGTAATTCAGATTTAGCGACTAAGCGATATATATCTCCTTCAGGAATTACACTCATTTCTACATTTTGGATAGCATCAGTTCCATCTTTTCTTTTCCCCGTTACTACCCCTACTCCGTGTTTCACGGACCCTCTACAGTGTCTTGAAATTGCATCATTAGGCTTTTTATATCCTAAAGCTTTTGCTATATCAATCCCAACAGCATAATCTTTATTATTAATTTTTACCCATCTTATTTCTCCAAATCTTTCATTCTTGAAAATTAGTAAACCTCCCATTTTGATTATCCCCTTTTTTAAAATTTTATCCTTTTAATCCTTAATCAATAATTCAAAATATTCATTTCTTCATGTGACTCATTTAATAACCTTTAGATTTGGTTTATTAGTTTCTTTTTTATAATTCTCACTAAACTCATTAATAAAATAATCAAAGTTACATTTAACATACAACAAACCTTTTCTTTCATTCCAGCTTAAAGCATATATCTTATTTATTCTGATTTTTGTATCTTGATTATATATTGTCCATCCATCTCTCCACATACCAACTGGTGGAATATCACTATATAGATTAAAAGGTATACTTTGATCTATATTTCTTATACATCCTTTTTCATCCATGCTAAAATAAAGACAGCCATCTTCATTTCTATTTGTGCTTTTTCCCTGACATTCTCCACCATGTTTATAATTCCTCTTGCAGTATGCGCATTCCAGGCGGTTAGGTAAATCTTTCGGCCTGTTCATTCTAATTCTGTCCTAAAATCTTTCTGCAGCCACTACAAACAAGCACATTATTAAATTCACTTATATCTTTATCACTTCCACAAAAGATGCATCCTTTACTGTATTTCCTCAAAACTATATCATTATTAACCTTAGTTATTTCGATTGAATCCCCTTCATTAATTCCTAATACCTTTCTTATTTCCTTTGGTATTACAACTCTCCCTAAATTATCAAGATTTCTTACTATCCCTGATGCTTTCATTTAAATAACTTCCCTTCATAACTTAATTTTGATTAATTCTCAAAAAAATTCATTTTAATGCGAATTTTCACTCTGTAATTGTTTATTGTGAATTGTGCTGTGTGCATTGTAAATTTACTTAAGCCTATAATTATTCCTAATATCCTTCTCAATTTCTACTACATAATCTTTTGACATTTCATATATTCTTGAAGCTACCCCTTCATCAAATGCTAATAATCTATCAATAGAAAATTCGCTGCTGACTATTATAGGCAGAAAATTAAGGTACCTATAATTAATGATTTCAAACATAATATTCACGTCGGTTTCATTGACCTTTCCTTTAAAGAGGTCATCAATCAAAAGGACCTCGCATAATTGATACTTTGAAATTGTCCTAGTATAATATTCTTCATCAATCATGTTTTGTTTTATCTTTGTGATCACATCACGATAAGGCATGTACACTACTTTAATTCTTTGTTTTAAAAAGTTTAATGCAACAGCAATGCTGCAGTGCGTTTTACCGCTGCCAACCTGTCCGCATAATAAAATGCTATTGCGCCTATTGTTTCTAATTTCATCAAACTCAGTACAATAAGCTGCAGCAGTATCCTTAATTTTGCTTGACGCTTCATTCCAAATTTCAAAACTAGAGAAAGTAAGTTTACTTTGCTCAACATTGATTCCTGAATACTTCCATTCACTTTTTAGCTTTTCTATTTTCCTGCATTCACAAGCTACAGCAAGAGGTTGCATATGCTCCTGCTTAATAAGTATCCATCCGGTGTCGCAGCATTTGTCACACCTATATGAGGTTTGCTTCAATCCTCTTTCTTTCAGCTTCTGTAAGCTTTCGTGGTTCCTTTGGCTTGAATCCTGCAAATTCATTTTTATCTGCTGTGTTACTCTTTCTAGTGCCTCTAAAGCCATTTTTCTTCACCTCCACATTATCTTCTGAACATCCATCTCTCTTCCAGTTTTTTAATATTCCAATTGCATAATTTATGTCTGGACAATTTTTTTGAAACCCAACATCCATAGCCTTCTTAACCCACTTTTCTCCGTAAAGATCAATAGCTGATCTAAGCGCAACATACTCACAACTACCTGGTTTTCCTGTTATTTTTTCATGATACTGCATAAGCTCAATTGCTTTAAGATTTATATCATCCTCTGCTACAGATTCACTTTTAGTATTATTATGTTGCTCAAAGAGACTTGACTGACTTACATCTTCATCACAAGTTGAACTTTTATTATTTATATCAAAACCATTATTCTTTTTACTCTCTATGTTTTTATCTATCTCTTTTTTCTTTTTCTTATTCTCTATCTCTTTCTTATTCTGTACCGTTACTGTAACGTTACTTTTATTTCGTGTAACGTTACTGATATTTTTAGTAACAATACAATTATTATCATCACTTCCTATAATATTGTTACTGATATCTTCATTACTATTAGCTCTTTCTGCACTTATATCACTAGCTGCTTCATTAGTATCAGTATTAGTTTTATCATTAATATCAGTATTTGTAGAATCTTCTTCACTAGTTTCTAAATTTCCTAGTATATCATTTTTACCTAGATCTCTGTTTTCTTCTATAGTATAATTCTCAGCGTAATCTTTCTTTCGTTCTAAATTATTAGTTTTTTTTAATTCTACATTTTCATTCAAATCTTGATTTTCTTCTAAATCTATAAATTCTTCTAAGGCTTCATCTTCCTGAGTTTCTTCCTTATTACTTTTAACTAAATTATTCTCTTCTTTTTTCTTTTCTCTATGATTCTCAACTCTTTTTCTATTTTGTTCACGGACCCTTTCCATTCCCTCTATGTTCTGATGCTTATCCCAGTTCACAATTCTAATTACTTTATCAGAAGCTATTTCAATCATGCCAAAGTTAGATAATACTTTTAATGCAATCTTAATATCCTCTAAAGGCCTAGAAAATAATACAGCTAACATTTTGGCAGTAAGAGGTTTTCCTTCTGATAAGAAAACCTTTCCATTAGCATTAAGTTTTCCACCAAGTAAGAGTATTCTTATCCACACGTAATGAATTGTATCCCTCTTAGGCATTGAATCTATTAACTTCATTTTTTCATCATCATGCATATTAGTAGCTAATTTAATCCATTTAATATCTGCCATTATTTCCACGCTCCCATAAATAAAATTGCCTAAACCTTTCGAGACCATTCCATGATGGGTTTAACTCAATTAACTTACAAACATGTATATAACATTTAAAAATCCTAAAATTCATTTGTAAGTCCTCACTTTCTTTTTATACATTTTTATTAAAAGTTGAATCCCCATACATTCTAAATCAAGGTGTATGAAAATAATTTTACATTTATGTTTTTAATTTAAGATTACTATTTTCTTAATTCTTGGTGAACCATAGAAATATTTTCAAGCCATTGATGAAATAGTTTTTTATCTACCATCACCTTCTTTCCTATTTTAAAGAATGGAAAATCTGAATTCTGCTTTGAAATCTCTTCTTGTAACGTATTGAGACCAATACCTGATATATAAGAACACTCTTTAAGGGTATAAGTAAGTTTATCTCCAGCATTCTCTTTTTCACTATTTTTTCTTAATTCAACTAAAATTTCTTTTAATAATTCCTCCATAGCTTGTCCTCCCGTAACAATAACTATTAGCGTAACATAATACTTTTAAATTGGAATAATTAATTTTAGATTTCTAAACAATATATATAAAGTTATTACAATTTACTTTTTAAGTAATTTATTCATAAAAAAATATCTCTATTGGATTCTTTATATCTAATAGTTTTATCATCTTATCGATTTCATTAGATCCAAATATACCTTTATTAAGTTTATTACCTAAAGTTTTTGGAGACATTCCTAATTCCCTTGCCAGCTTTTCCTGAGTATATCCCTTTGCTCTCATCTTTCCTTTTAACTCATTAATTAATATCATAAATGCTCCCCTTTCGTTACTTGTTAAGTAATATTTTATATATTATGGCTATTATTGTCAATACCTCTCACGTAATTTTTTCTATATAATGGAAAATAATTGTTGCATATCCGGAAACAGATGTTATAATAAATTAAAATATATAAATTTTGGACTGTTTTCCAATACATTAATATTGTATAAATGCTATAATATATTTTATCTACACTGTCTTAATTTATAGACTTTAACCAATAAATTAAATACAATTGATTATTCTGATTTATAATAACTCTTTAATTGATTGACCTTAATTAAAAATTAAATGCTAATATTTATTACCAGAACTTATCTAAATATTTTTATTTTGTTAGCCATTGTAAATAAATTATATTAATAGTTTCCAAATTAGAATGATTTTTTAATTTACTTTATTGCAGTAAACAAAATAAATAAAAAGTTATTAAGCTTTATTAGGACGCTTCGATTTTACTATAGGTTATCAATAAATTATATATAAATTGATAATCTGTAATTTACTTACTTTTAATATAGAACTAAGAGGTGATATAAAATGGGTTTGAAAGAAAATATCAAGAATAGACGATTAGAATTGAATCTCACATTAGAAGATGTTTCTAAAAGATTATCTATTAGTAAGCCAACACTTCAAAGATATGAAAGTGGTGTAATCTCTAATATACCTTCTGACAAAATCGAAAAACTTGCAGCAATATTAGAAACAACTCCATCTATTTTAATGGGATGGGATGAAAACAAAATAAAAACATCTTTACAACTATCAGAAGAATTAGAATGTTTATTAAAAAAATATAATTCTTTAGATAATCTAGGCAAACATACGGTAAACACTGTATTAGAAATGGAATTTAATCGTTGCTCACAACTTAATAATCAGGATAAAAGCTTTTAATTTCTTATCTATAATGTGAAGTTATTTAATAATAATAAATTAAAAGAAAATACAGAAATTAAATTATAGCACGTCTAATTAAATATACAAATAATTTCTATTACTGATATATAGCATTTTAATTATTAATTTTCATATATAATTAATAACGCTGTATAATTCACTCTAGAATAATACAGCACTTTCACTTCTTGCCTTAAGCTATATTTTAATTTCAAGTTATTTTTAATTACATCCTCCTGCTATTTCACTTTAATAAACTTTCTTTTATTTGTTCTATAATCTACTCATAGATTATAGTTAAAATTCAAATTTGCTTTATAATTTATTTACAACTTATCTTCTCTAATATCCAATATAATTACAACCATAGCTAATCCCATTTCTTGTCTATCCTATTTATTTTATACAGGATTCCTAGTTATATTTTATCTTACTGCATATTAATTAGGCTTGTATAACTTTAAACCTGATTAGTTCTTTATAATTTATTTTATTAACTATCAAATTAAGTATCAGCATTACTCCTTGAAACATTGGCCATATTCTTCTATTGCATCCTCTATAGGTAATGTATTATCTATGTCATACTTTTCTATGAAAACTTAGTATATTTATCTTAATATTTATATAAACGTATATCTATTATGAGTATATTAATTTATTATGAAAGCGGCATATTTAATTAATCTTATAATCAATAACGAGTATTTTGCCAAGTAGCATTATACTTGCTTATTCACTTAGAGAAATAAATTAATAGTGTATCTTTTTTAATTGATAAATAAATTACAAGAATATCAATTAAGTTTAGAGTTATTATAAATACAAATCAATCTAATGATGCCTATCATAAAGAAAGACAATAAACATTTGATTTCTAAGTGTTTATCGTCTTCCTTTACTCATACTATTTTTATTAATTTATTTTATCTTTCTTCTAATAAAATCTTTAGCAAAAAATATATAATATTTTAATCCCTTTATTTAAATGTCTGTATTTTGAGTAGTTTCTAATTATATTTTATTCCTAAGTATTACAAAAGTAACTTTCATTTAATACTTATTATATAATTTATCTTTCAATATTGTGTCTGCATATATAGCTAAAAATTTGCTTATAAAAGCAACATTTTTTACTATATATGCTTATCAATATCAACTCCTCATTAACCTACTATATATTTCTTCCATTAAAATTTTATTTATATAAAAATCCTAAGGAAACATAATTTAATCTAAGTAAATTCTTTACTTATTTTCTTTCAAAACTTAAAATAAGTACAATTATGATTTTTTGAATTTTAATACTAGCTTTAATAACCCAGAGTTTGAATATATTATCCTTCATCATTTTTCCTCCTTCCATTCTAATCTTTTTATTTTAAAAACAAAAAGACTTATAGGGATTGTCTCCCTATAAGTTAGTATAATCAAAATATAGTTTTTTGTCAATTATAACATTAAAATTATATCACATTCAACATTTGTATGTCAATATTTTTTTTATTACTATATATTTTGTTTTAATTCATTATATATAAGGTAATTAAATATTACATTTTTTAACGCAAGTAGTTAGACAGACATAAAAAACTATTGAAATACTTCTTATAATCCAATAATGTCGCTTCGCTTCTAAGCAAATATAGACAAACTAAATTTATAGTTAAATATATTTTATTTAAAGTATATCATTCTGGTGTTTTAAAACAAAATATCACTTTTCAAAATTCTATTTTAAATATATAAATTCTAAAATAAGCTTCAACTTCTATTCCTTTATCTGAACCTTACCCAGTTAAAATAAAAAGATATTAATTACTTTAAGCTGAATACAATATATAAGACCATAAAAACCTTAGTTAAGAAGTTCTATATCTCGTACATTATCTATTGCTTAAAGTATATTAATATCTTCCTTTTTATAATTCTATTTATTTTGTTTTATTAGTTTGAATAGCTATTCTTATTATTTTAATTTCTCTTATAGATAGACCAACCAACTCACTAATCAGTTCGTCACTCATACCTTGACTTATGGCTCTCTTAGCAACAACCTCTATTGATTTTTTTAATTCACCTTGCTCGAATCCTTGTCTATAACCATCTTCCCTTAACATAGTACTTAATTCAGTCATATACTTTCCCTTGCGATACTAATTAGTTTCAATAGTTTTTCTTATTATTTTAATTTGTTCAATTGTTAATTCTGTGAGTTTGCTAATAAGTTCATCACTTATTCCTTCCTTAATAGCTCTTTTTGCAATTTCTATTGAATTTTCTTGCTTTCCTTCCAATTTTCCCTCTTTTATCAAGCTTCTACCTAATTCAGTCATTTTTATCTCCTCCCTTACTTTTTCTAAATCTTTACCTTCTAAAAATTTACTTGCAAAAGCATATAGGATTGACTCTACATCATATCTGTAATCTTTATCTATATCTTTAACCACTCTAATTGCATTTATTATCTTATCACTTTTACTAAGCTTCCCACCCATTATTGGTGTAAATGTTAAAGATATAATATCCTGCTTGCTTAGTTCTTCTTTATCATTTATTTTATTTATTATATCATTAAAGATTGCATCTCCATCCTTATTAGCCATTGATATTGCATTGACTTTATAAGAATTTATTCCACTATTGTATTCACTTATAGGATCTTTTATATCTCCTGAATAAACAACGTATGTCACAACATCTTTACCAGTTTGAAAATTAAGGAGAGATTCATAGGTTCTAAACCTTCTTAAATCTTCAATTCCCTTGTTAGTAGTTTGAAATTCAAAATGAATATAAGTATCATCTTCCATTAGGAAAGTGTAATCCATTAGCATATTCTTTATCTCAAGGACAACAATTTCAGTAGATCCAGTATCTTTTACTTTTTTATCTATACCAAAAAATTTCAAACCTTCTTCTGCAAATATATCCATTGCTCTTTTCATTATCATATCTTCATAATTTATTTGTTTCACCAATGCACCCCCTCATGTAAAAATATTTTTATAATAATCTATTCCTCTAATAAAACCTTACTTATATAATTTAAATTTATTAATTTAATTTTAACATATATAAGCAAATTTCTAAATATCATAACACCACTATGCTATATTTTTATTCAATCTCCTATCAATATTATAATCGACATATGACTTATACAAAAGTCTATCCTTTATTATATAAACGCAAAGCACTCATATCTCTAACATTAAACAATTCTTTGTATATTTTATTTCTTTATATAATTTATACTGCCTAATTAATAATACTTATTTAGCTATATCTATTATATAGATTTAATTATTGCCACTTTAATAAATTGTTATCATTGTTTATTCCAATAATTTCCATCTCTATATATTGGCATGTTAAAAATCAAATGAGGAGCACAATACACTATATTAGCTCCTCATTCTAAATCTTTGATAAGAACATGAATATGATTATACATTCTATATTTTATTTCATAATTTATTTTTTATCTAGGAGAGGAGGATTTCCTCCTTTCTAGAAATTCAAAATAAATTAATCATGATTATTTATATATAAAACATATAATTGTTAATGTTAATATGCTAAAAATCATATTTGTTCATATTCCTTTCATCTCTATTCTATTTTAAAATAGAATAGAATTTTCAAGTTATTATGTAGGACGCCTTCAATAATCAACGATTTACGCCATAAGACTTTCCCGATTATTCCCGACTTTTTCCCGACTGAGTTCTAAATCAATATGATATGTTATAATTATCCATATCGCTACAACCTAGTATTTAAGATATTCTACAGATATTTATAATTAAATATAATGATATGTAATTGGTAATTTCCAGACTCAGGAGTTCGATTCTCCTATGGGTCACCAAGTTAGAAAACATCAGCATTTAGGTATCTAAATTGTTGGTGTTTTTTCTATTTTCCCGACCTAGTTTTTAATATGTTTTATTTAATATATTATGTATTTATTGAGTATACATAACTAATTCATCCAAATCTAAAATTATTTTTGCTTCCCTTAAGAAATCTAAACCTAATAATCCATTAACTCTTTCATTTGGATCAATTTCACCAAAATCTATTTTAAAATCTTTCAGCGAAGAGGAATTACAACTAATTGAATCAATTCTTTTCCTCACAGCATAACTAGATGCTCCACCATATCCTGATGCCTCAATAAGTTTATCATCATTTGAGAACTTTGCTCCAAGTTCATCTAGAAAATCTGTTGTTATTATAGTATGAAATGCTCCTGTATCAATAATAACATCATCTATATTCACACATTTTCCTTCATGAATCATCTTTATAGAAGTATATAGTAATCCATTTTTATATATTAGTTTGTGTTTCATCATATACTCCTTCTAACACCAATATGTTTAACTTTTTCTATCTCTATACTTTCATTTTCTGTACTATATACTAATTGACCATTTTTACATTTAGTAAATTCTTTCATAGCTTCTCTTCCATCTTTTATGGCTTTTATTACTGCAACCTCATCAACATATTTTATTTTTTCATCTTCATGAGATTCTACAATTTCAAATTTTACAAATTGATTTGGATATAATTCTCTAACTTCCTTCCATTTCATTAAAATCAGCTCCCTTAATTTCAATCGGCTCTTTTACTTAATTTAGACTTTTAACTTTAATTGCAAAACCATAATATTGTCTTATATCTTAATTATAACTAAAATCAACTTGCATTGAAATCATAATTCTAGATAAACATTTATGTCATATACTGCATAATTAAAAAATTGTTTCAAGAGTTTATTTAAGTTTTCAATAAGATTTCTACTTTTTCCAATGTCTGATAAACCGTTATAATATCTTTGAACTTGGAGTGCTTTTAATTCTGATAATTTAATTGAATATAAAGGACTGTCTTTTACATAATTCCTGTATAATACCTCATACTTTTCAAACGTAGTAGGCTTTATTCTATCAGAAACCCTAATAGTCTCAAATAGCCAAGTGTGTATTAACTCTCCTAGAAGAACTCGCTTGCTATCTGTTCCTAAAACAGCACTTACTCTAAAATAGTTAGTACCATTTTTATTACAATTAGTTTTTACTGCATTAACACACCAACTTTACTGCATTTCTTAAAAATTAGTTATTTCATATTAATTCTATGAATTTATTTGCTAACACAAAAAAACTGATAATAATATCAAATTCATTAATATTATTATCAGCATAGTTGTTGAATTTTACTGCTTGTGATAGCCGAGTTATATATTCCAATTTTATTATAATACATCCTTCGGAAGATAATATATCCTTCCTTCTTTTGCAATAATTCTCACATCTTCTTGAAATAAATCTATTGGATCAATGTTTTGGCGTGTTGTATAACCATTTGTCTGAGCAATAATTTTTTTTACTGTGTTGTTAGGAATGGAACAAAACTTATTCTCTTCATTTATCAAGCCAGGAATAAAATAGATAACGCCATCTAATCCCATTCTTTTTCTACTCTTTTCATCAACATTTATTTCAAACTTTTCAGTCTGAGTTTTATGCCATGTGCTTAACTGGTTTAAGGAATCTTGTACTTGTTTTGAATATGTAGGCAGCAATGCACCACACTGTTCTCTAGAAGCTGAGCCAAGATGTAATGTATGCTTTAATTCAGCAATTTTAATCATTACTTCCATCAGCGTTTTCTGATAAACAAACCAGTTCTGAGCCTCTGCAAGTTGCTTTTCGTATTCCTCGTAATCAAGGTTTTCTTTATTTCCAAATCCTGCAATGGTAAGATTGGCTTGACCCAAGAGCTGAATACATTCTTGTTCCCATCTATTGAGATTATAAATTTCACTAAGTCTTAATTCATCATTATCAAGAATGTCTACTTGGAATATTGCCACCTTTTGAATTTGTGCTACAAGTGCAAATACCTTACTTTTGTATTCATTATCTTGGAACTCTGAAATTTTAGTAATTCCTGCACTAATCTCGCCAAGCTCTTCATTGATTTCATTCATATAATATTGCCCGACAACCATTGATGCTAAATTCATTGCCGATGCTGCTACATTCCTAGAGACATTGGAATTTTTCTTCACTGCAAGAAGATTAGCGTGACCTTTCACCCCCTCAGCACCATGGTAGATACCGCGGACAGCACCATCCATTTCTCTTGAATTAGCAAGTTTAGCCCCAGCGGGGATGATTGCTCTATATAACACTTCAGCATTTGCTTTAGCACCTTGTACTGCATTACCTGCTGCATTTCCTGCTTTAAACAACTCTGGTATCAGATTAGTAACTTGTGCTAAAACCTTGCTATCTGTTATCTCCATTAGCTTAGTTTCATCTGGTATTGAATCTAAAGACAGCTGTTCTAATTGAATCATAAGATGGTTCATTTCTTCATTAACTTGTTCTGAATTTATAAGATTTATATTCTGTTTTGTAACTATGGCATTTTCAATTTTTTTAGTCTGTTGGCTTCTCTTCCAATACACAAAGGCACCTGCAACAACTACAAGAACGATAATACCTATTATGAAACCTTCCATGCTGGCTTCCTCCTATCTCTTGATATATATAAGCATACTTTTCAACGTCTTTACGTTCCTTATATGTCTTTATTATTTTATCAATATCTTCATCTCTTAAATTATTTTGATTTTTATTCTTTTCAAGATCATTAATTGCATCAATAAATAATATATCTTTATTTTCACGATTCTTCTTTAACACTAAAATTACTGTTGGAATAGTTGTTCCATAAAATAAATTTGCTGGTAATCCAATTATTGTATCAAGATAATTTTTACCAGGTAATTCTTGACCTACAGTAAGCAACAAAGAACCTGATCCCATTGTCGGGTCATATACGCTAAATAATTCATCACATTTTCAACTAAGTTAGCTATTGACTTTAATCAAATTATACTTCTTAGCTATTTCTTCATTGACTACAATAACATCACTTTTCCAAATTGTATTGTGATATGCTAAGTTTCTTTTTAATGCATTTAAAATAGGTACCAACCATTCTTCCTTGTGATTTTTAATAACTAGAATGAATTTAAAATTTAAAATACTATTATCTAAATCTAAAAACTTACTACTTATTTCATTGTAATGATTATTTTTTCCTAAAATAGCTGAATAATATAAATTAAAAGAATGTATAAATTTATCAGTAATTTCTTCTATATATTTGTTGAACTTTTCCACTTTCTCTTCACTATCTTGTATTGGCTTCGGTGAACTAGATTTTGCTTCTATAAAATCTAGCTCATTTTGCTTTCTCATAAGAATAAACTCTACAACTTTAATTCTATTACCTATTTTGTCATGTAACTTAGAGATTTCAATTCTAAAGACCCTATCATCCTCATATGCCCCAAAAATCATACCAGATTCACTTATTTCAATCATTACTCCATCGCCCTTTCTATTTCGTCTTCATATAATTGAATAAAAGTATCTCTGATTTGATTATGCTTTAAATTATCTAGCTTAGTACTACATTCATATTCAACACCATTATCAGTCCGATATAATGAAAAATACATAATTTCATCATTATCTGAACGTTTAACATCAAAATATTTTGATAAAATATAATCATGAGTTGTAACAAAAATCTGAACTCCTATTGTTTGTAATTTAATTAATATTTCAACTAAATCAGGTATAAATTTAGGATTAATATTAGCTTCCGGTTCATCCCAAAATAAGATGCTTTTATTATTAATTAATCCATTCCGTATCAACTGCCATAATATCCCTATTTTTCTAATCCCTTCTGCTTCCATTGAAAATTCAATTTTTAGTCCATTGTTCTTTAAAATATAAAATGTATCATTTTCATATATCACTTCTCCTTCTATGATATTTGATATATGATTTAAAATTTTCATATTTAGATCATCTAATCTCTTACTTTTGCCAAGTTCTGACTTTGAAATAATATCAATTAAAGTTCTATCAAACGGAATATGTCTTTCACGTTCTAATGCTAAAAAACCTTTAGAATGTGATAGCATTTCTTTTGCTGGTATAAATACTGAATCGATATCATAATAAGCACTACTAAAATTTCCATCATTATTGCAATAAGATTGTGCGTTGTCAAAATCAATATTAATTATAAATTCTTTATTTTTATTTCTTCTAAAATAATGTGGTACTGTTTCAACATCTGTATTATGTGTAAATATATCTTCCCAAAATCGCATCATAGATTTATCATATTTTACCGAAAGAGGAGCATACATCATTTTCATCAAATGAGTTTTGCCAGTACCATTTTCCCCAATAAAAACATTTATTCCTTTACAAAACTTCATATTTAAATTTTCAAATACAGTAAAATTCTTAACATCAATATTTTTTATATACAAACTACCATCTCCTTAATAACTTAGTTTTTTCTTTATTATAACCTTTTATTTTTATTTAAGAATATATAATATTTATTATAATTATTATATTAATCAAAATAAACCCACAAAATCTAAATTTTAGATTTTCGTGGATTTCATGGTGGAGGCGGAGCATACTTTACTCTATCCAAGATTAGTAAAGATCGCACTCATTTATGATAGGGTGCATCTTATCGCAAATAAATAGAAAGTCGTTCACAAACTCACGACTATTACCCCAGAGGTCTAATTGGGGAAATTTAACTTCCATAACTTTTAAAATAATTTAAATTCTAACCCCTAATATCTTCAATTGTTCATTAATCTCAGCTTCAAGCTCAGCAATTTCCTTATTATCTTGTTCTAACAGCTTGTTTATTTCTTCTAAATCAATTGGTTCTTCTTCCTCAAAAGTATCAACATAACGTGGTATGTTTAAATTAAAATCATTTTCTCTAATTTCTTCAATAGATGCCAAATGAGCATACTTTTCAACATCTTTACGTTCCTTATATGTTTTTATGATTTTATCAATATCTTCATCTCTTAAATTATTTTGATTTTTATTCTTTTCAAAATCATTACTTGCATCAATAAATAATATATCTTTATTTTCACGACTCTTCTTTAACACTAAAATTACTGTTGGAATACCTGTTCCATAAAATAAATTTGCTGGTAATCCAATTATTGCATCAAGATAATTTTTACCAATTAAAGTTTCTCTTATTTTTCCTTCTGCAGCACCTCTAAATAAAACCCCATGAGGCAGCACAATAGCCATTGTTCCAATCTTATTTAAATGATATATACTATGCAATATAAAAGCGTAATCTGCCTTTGAAGCTGGCGCTAACTTGCCGTATTCACCAAAACGTGGGTCTTTTAATTTAGTTTCATCATTATCCCATTTTGCCGAATATGGTGGATTTGCAACTACTGCATCGAAGCTACGTGGATGATCAATACCTTTTTCATCTGGTCCATCTGGCCAGTCACTTTCTAATGTATCCGCATTGTTTAATACCATATTGTTATAAGATACACCATGCATCATTAAATTCATACGTGCCAAGTTATATGTAGTTGTATTCAATTCTTGACCAAAGTACTTCATAGGAGTACCTTTTGGTAATTCTTGACCTACAGTAAGTAATAAAGAGCCTGATCCCATTGTTGGGTCATATACGCTAAATAATTCATCTGACTTTTCTACACCTTCTGTTACTACCTTAGCTAAAATCTTACTTACTTGATGTGGTGTATAGAATTCCCCACCTTTTTTACCAGCACTAGCTGCAAATTGACCAATTAGGTATTCATATATTTCACCTAAAATGTCTTTTCCATCATCACCTTTGTATTCAATACTATCAACCAATTTTACTATGTTGTTAAGTGATTTAGCACGTTCATTTGTAGAATTCCCCAGACGCGAATCTCCTAAATTAATATCATTAAATACTCCGCGGAAATCTTTTACTGCTTCTTTATTTAATTCTGCATTTTTATTAAAATGATCAAAAATAGTTTGATAGTCACTAGGAATAACTTGTGAATTATTAATTTTTTCAATCAATGACTGCCATGTATCCTTTGGAGCAATCGCATATCCTAAGCTTGCTGAAATGTCTTGCAGATAATCTTGAAGCTCTTACTCATCTACTTGTGAATTATAAGCTTCATTAATAGACTCTCCATCTATAACATCTATAACATTATTCTTTAACAAATATTCCTCTTGATGTTCTGATAAATATCTATAAAACATAAATGCCAATATATAATTTTTGTACTCTGATGCATCCATAGTTCCACGTAATTCATTTGCCATTGCCCATAATTTATTTGTAATTGATTGTATATTATTACTCATTATTTCTATTTCCTTTCATATATATATTATTATAGGCGTTTGCGAAACGCCGCAACCCGCAGAAATGCGGGATATTTTTTTAGCAAAATAAAATAACTCCTCACTGATTTATGGTAAAATTGAATTGCCTAAAAACAAAACTACCATATACCTCAGAAAGGAGTCATATATATGATAACATATAAACAGCTTTCTTTGGCAGATGTTTATTCTGATTGCAAAGAAAAATTTGAAAATGATAAATTCCAATTTCTTTCTTTACTCGAAAACACTATCGACCTTGATGAGTTAGTTCCTGCATCTTTCATTAACCATTTTTACGCTTCCACAGGAAGGCCGCGAAAATATCAGCTTTATGCTATGATCAGTGCTTTAATTTTACAACGCATTTTTTCTATTCCTACAGATTCTCTTTTAATTATTTTCCTTAAATATTCTCAAGAACTAAGAGACTTCTGCGGCTTTTTAAGAGTTCCTGATTCATCTAAGTTTACTCGTTTCAAGCAGGACTTTCTTTTGGACTTACAATCCATGTTCGATAATCTTGTTGATATTACTGAACCGATATGCCAACAGATTGATACGGCTCTTGCTTCCATGACTATTTTTGATACTTCAGGCCTTGAAGCATTTGTCACTGAAAATAATCCTAAATATGCTAATCGCATTATAAAACAGCTTAAAAATTTTAAGAAAGCATGCAATTTAGATGACTCTTATGATCCTTATAAAGCTGCCTATGGCTCTATGCCATCACACGCTTCAGCCAACCCTGCCATCCAACAAATGTATATTAATGGGCATTTTTGCTATGCTTTTAAATTCGGAATCATTACTAATGGCCTCGGTATCGTAAGAGATATTTCGTTCTATAATAAAGATTTTCTCAATGCTCATCCTGATATTATTGTTGAGAAAAAATCTGATTCACCTGATGAAGATAAATCTCTTGCAGATTCTAAGGCTCTTATCCCTGTTCTCAAAGATTTTTTTAACAAGCATCCATTAATAAGTCCAAAAACCTTTTTAGGAGATGCTGCTTTTGACAGTATTCAAATTTATCGTGATCTTCTTCTCGAATTAAAATTTGATAAAGCATATATTCCTTTAAAAACTAGGCTTACACTAGAAAATGCTGATTGCCCTTTAAACGAAGACGGCATTCCATGCTGTCCGAATGATCCTTCTATTCCAATGAAACGTGAAGGTAGTAAAAGTCATCTTCGTTCTAGAATTCCAACAATGAAGTTTGTATGCCCTAAAATGAAATGGTTATATAACAAAGAAACCAAAAAGAGCAAACGTGTAACTCAATGTGAAAATCCATGTACAAATTCCTTATGTGGACGAATGTTTTATATTTATCCTGAAAAGAATCTGCGCGCATATCCTGGAATAACACGAGGAACCCAAGAATGGAGTAATACTTATAAAATCAGAGTAGCTGTTGAAAAAAATATAAATCACTTCAAATATAGTTACTGCGTCGCGGAGCGTAAGACTCAAAATGAGCAAACACTTCATGCTGATTTACTTCTAGCCGGAATAACTCAACTAATAACAGTTATCGTGGCAGATAAAATTCATAAACATAAATATATCCGAAGCTTAAAGCCATTAATTGCATAAAATTTATTTATAAAAATTGGAATTCACCTTCGCTTTATTTCGTGCGCCCTTTTTTAAGAAGTCAACTATTATATTTGTATAGCAGGAACCATTAAATCCATTAATAATGTTTTTGCAACTTCAAATCAATCATTATTCATTTTTATCAATGAGTTTCGCAATTATCTATTAAGTTATGTTTTAAAAATCTATTTTCTATTGGAATAATAAAATAATTGTCTATTGCTTTACATGATATATATTTATTGTGAAAATCCACCAAAAACAAAAAGACCACCACTATAACTTTATTATAGTAGAAGTCATCAATCCCAAAAGAGATGTTTAAAGAAAAAATTTTTTCTCAATATTACTTTTCTATATAAGTTATATGTAACTTAACCATATATACTATATGTAGAGGTAAATTTAACACAAAACACAATATATGTAAAATAATTACTTTTATTCATAACTCTTATATTGAAGATGGAGGTTTATATGGATTTTGATTATGTTGAAACTTTAGTTACCAGATGTAAGAATAATGATGAAGAAGCAAAAGAAAAATTAGCTTATGAATTTAGGCCTTTGATTTACAATATTTCTAAAAGGACTTTCATTGATAGGTATAATTTCCACGATATTATACAGGAATGTTACCATTCACTTTTTAAATCTGTTTCCAGGTACAATTTAGAAAAGCATAGATTCGTTGCCTATGCTACTAATGCCATTAAAAATAATATGAATGATCTAATAAAAAGAACTAGAACCAGAAGATCTACTGAAGGTAGTGATGCATTAAGCTTACATGATGATGTAGAAAATAATTTTCCAGAACTTGAGATTTCAACTGAAACTTCATTATGTGAGATGTGCGACTATGAGGATTTAAAATTAGCCCTTGAGAATTTAAATAAAGAGGAAGTTGAACTTATAGATTTTGTATTCTACAAAAATTACACTGTAAAGGAATATGCCTATTTTAAAAATATGTGCTACTCTACTGCTATTCAAAAAAAGAAAAACATTTTAATGAAAATCCTTAATAATATTTCATTGTATTATTAAGCATAAAAGTCTAACAGCTCTAAGGTTAATCCTTAGAGCTGTTATCTTTATTATAATACCAATATTTCATTTACCTATTCAAAACTAAAATCATTTACGATCTCTGTAGTTTTCTCCACATAATCTTCAATAACTTGATCTATTCTATCGCAAATGCATTTTAGGCTACATCCCTGGCATTTAGCTAAAATTCTTGCAATATTTTTAGAATTATCATGAAGAATTATTTATGCGATGTATATATTTTAGTTTTATGTACTATTTGTTTCCTAACATGAAATAATACGTTTTATATCATATATCCATTATAGGAGGTGATGGATTTATGGAAGTAAATGAGTTAATTAACCTTATTGTTAATAATGGGTTTCCAGTGGCGGTATCTGCCTATTTGCTAATTCGTTTAGAGAAACAAATTGTTAGCTTATCTAGTTCAATTAATAAATTAAATACCATAATATCAGCTAAGCTTGGAGTAGCTGTTGATACAGAGAGTTCTGTTAAAAATTAATTACCATTCCAATGATAAATTAATTGTACAACGCCAGAAGAGAACGTTCTGGTGTTGACCATTTTTAAATTCACTCTCTGTTTTATATCATTAAACAACGGTTTTCCTTCTCCCAAAATAACAGGGTGAATAGATAATCTAAATTCATCAACAAGCCCTAAATTTATAAAGGTTGTAATTAGACTTGCTCCTCCATATAGCCAAATGTCTTTACCAGGCTTATTCTTCAATTTATTTACTTCTTCAAGAATATTTTCATTTATAAATATTGCTTGATTATTAGTAGCTATTTGTGTTCTGGAAAACACGTATTTCTCTTTACTATGAATTAATTTCCAAACTTCTTTTTCATCATCTGAATCTTCATCTTGTGGAATATATTGTCCCCATAAATCGTAACTCTTTCTACCATATAAAATAGTGTCAATTTCATTTAAGAAATTAGTGAATCCCATATCAGCGTCCATAATGCACCAATCAACTTCTCCGTTTTTCCCTTCAATAAAGCCATCTAAAGTAGTTGCTAAATCTAAAATTATTCTTCTCTGTTTTACGTTATTTGACATAACTCTTCCTCCTTCTTATATTCTTCCTTGAAAACTTTGATTATAACACAACAATTTACTATCAAGAAATATTTTTAAAAACCGCCTAAATTCATTTGTTTTTTCTTTATGCACTTATTTCTTTTTAATAATCATAGCTATACCTTAAAATTATTAACCATATTAACTAGCTTATTAGTGCTTACATTAACTTCCTTAATTAATTCAACAACATTTCCTGAACTTTCAGATATAGTATTCATATTTTCTGCAATATTATTGGTTCCATCAGCTAATTCAGTATTTGAATCATTTATTTGTTTTACTGCATCCGCAACTCTAAGCATAGAATCCATAATACTGTTAGATTTATTGCTAAATTCTGTTGTCATATCATAAACCATAGCTGCATCCTTACTGTACTGCTCTCCTGTTTTAACAATCATCTCATAATCATTTATCACATCAACATTAATAAATTTTATCATATCTTGAGAAGTAGAAACTAAGTTGTCTACTATTTCCATAACAATATTACTAATATTACTTATTTCTGATACAGTTTTTTTAGAATCTTCTGCAAGATTTCTAATTTCTTCTGCTACTACTGAAAAACCTTTGCCTGCTTCACCTGCTCTTTGAGCCTCTATTGATGCATTTAATGCTAATAAATTTGTTTGAGAGGCAATTTCTAAAATAGCTTCTGATAAGGCCTTTATCTTTTCTACTTCTTTAGCTTTTTCAATAGCTTCTAATAATTTACTTTGAGTTTGTAAATTAATCTTTTGAGCATTTTCCATAGAATTAACAGCTTTATTTTTAAGTTCATTAGCTCTCTCATTTATAAGCTTCGAATTCTCAGCTTCACTTTTTGCCTTTTGTGCAATTCCCATCATATCTGAGTTAATTAAATATGTAGTATTGCCCATTTCTTCTGTTGACGCTGCTGTCTCCTCCATACCACTTGATAATTCTTCTGTTGTAGTATAAACATTTTCGATTAATCCAGATAACTTACCTATATTTTCATTAGTTTTTTCAACTTTATTTTCAACATTTCTTGATTCATTAATAACGACATTGATAATCTGCCTAAAAGACTCCTGCATTAAATTAAAACTTTTTGCCATTTCACCAATCTCATCATTGCTATGAAAATCAATCCTTTGAGTTAAATCTCCGCCATTATTAGACATTTCATTGAGTTTTGAAAGCATAGTAGTTATTGGTGTAACAATATTTTTAGATATATATCTCCAAGTTATAACAAATATTATTACCAAGGCTAGAACAGATATTCCCATTAAAATTATTGTATTTCTTATATCATTTTCTATACTACTTATAGATATTTCGATGTTTTTTGCTGCTGCTTCGTTAAATTTATCAACTTCCTCATTAATCTTTTCTGAAGTAGAATCAAATTCTTCCATAGATAAATTTCCTTTTTCAGGCCCACCGTCTATGTAAGCTTGCGCCATTTTCTTTCCTGTTTCATAATAAGGTTCAAAACTTTTTTGTATATTATCTAATTCATTTGCACTTTCTGGATTTTTTTCTTTAAGATCACTCAAAACACTTTCTAGATCCTTAGCAAATTTTTCTGCTTCATCAAAACCATCATCAAAACCTTTTGCGCCTCTTGTCGCGCTAATATCTGTAAGGAATTGCTGGACTTGTACAACATCTAATTTTAGTTCATCTGCTTTAGTGCTTGTATAAAAATACTTATTATTCATTTCCCGTACCTTTTTTAAATTATTACTTGTAGAGTTAAATTGTATTGCCATAAACACTATAAAAAACAAACTTATTGATATTAATGGCAGCAATACTTTTAGCTTTATCCCTTTTATCATTAAAATCATTCCCCTTATAACTTATTTAAACAAAAAATCAGCGAAAATTATACGCTTATTTATAGTTTATAACTTTCGCTAAAATATTTCATCTATTATCTTGATTTTTTATAAATTTACCTAATTATATCATAAACTTATTTTTACTAATCCAAACTTTTTCCATTACTATCATTAATTTTTACAAAATACCAAGATAGTCAAAAAATTATATTGGCATTTTCTTCTTAATTCTTTGCAAAGCAATGCAATCTTTTTGCAAATCACATCACATCATTTTCTCTTTACCGAAAATGATTTATTAATTATTTCTATTAATATATTCTTATCTTTTGCCTTTTTTTACAATCTCCTATTCATATATAGGCAACTTTGGATTTCCTATATGACCTAAAATATGTAGGTTTGGATTATCCATTGCTTTTAAAAACATCTTTGTATAAATTTCAAGACTCTTTCCTATTTCTACAACTGGATCATGTAGACTTCCTATAATAATATCAAGCTTTTCTTGCTTTTCAATTGACAAATCTATATTACCGCTTTCATCAAGAATATTTGCTTCACACCCATAGAGCATTGTAGCATCATATAACTCACTTGGCATAGTATCAAAAGTATTAAAATACCATTCAGGAGTTCGATTCTCCTATAGGTCATCAAGTTAGAAAGCACCAGCATTTAGGTATCTTAATCGTTAGTGTTTTTTCTATTTTTCCGACCTAGTTTTTAAAATAAACTATTATGATTTCATAGATTAATTATACATAATGTTTTTTTAAATCTTGGTATATAGAAAATTTCTTACGAAGTTCAATAAGATTTTTGCCAAAACTTTCTTCTAATAATTCTCTATGCTTCTCCATGATTTCCATAATATACAGATCATGAATAATTACTTCTGTTATAGGCATAACCAATCCTTTATGCATTGTCCACGCTGCCCTGCTATCTTTACCTAGTGATACAATACCAGCTACAACTTCTGAATTATCGGCACTAGCTACAATCCAACGCCCTCCGTATTCATCGGTAATTTCTGTACTCATATCATGTAAGTAAACATTTGCAAAATCAGTTACTATTTCTCCATAAGCAATAATGGTTACCATAACTCCTTTATCAGCTGCCTTTTTCAATTCAGATTCTAATTCCTTGAATTCCTCTTTCCAAAGTTCAAGCAAAATTCTATGTTTTGCTGAGAGGATGCATTCTTTTACTTTATCAAGTATTTCGTCATGACCAGTTATATTCCAGATATTCTCACGATTCTTCGAAGATTGATTATATTGTTCTAAAGATTTTTCTGCAAGTTTAAAATTCTCTTCAGCTTTTACCCGACGATTTTTAATAAGTTCTTTTGCTGGAATTGGAACATACTGTTGTGTATTTCCATGGCTAATTAAAATATCTCCACGCATAGCAAGACTATCTAAAACCTCATATATTTTTGAACGTGGCACACCTGAATTTTTTGCTACTGCATAGCCTGTTAATGGTGATTCTTCTAATAATGTAAGGTATGCTTTTGCTTCATATTCTGTAAAATTTAAATTTTTTAATACTTCTAAAATGTTATCTTCCATAAATCCTCCAATAATATTAGTCGCTACTTTAGTAACTAATATTATAACTAAATCTATTGACACAATCAACTAAAACTGATATTGTAATCACAAGTAGTTACAATAGTAGTCACTAAATTAAAAGGGGGATATATATTTCTATGTTAAATGCCAAATCATTACTAGATAATCAAAAAACAAATATACAAAATGGAACTTTATCTTACTATTACTTGGCTAGTACTGGGGCTGTTGTATTATGGAGTGCATCTTTTATTGCAACAAAATTAGCTTATGAAACTTTTGCTCCTATTCAACTCGCTGCAGTTAGAACTCTTTTTGCTGTGATTCTCTTTTGGTTCATGAGGAAAATTACATCAAATAATGAACAAATACAAAAGGAAGATCGTATGCGTATTGCATTAAGTGGATTTTTGGGGATTACACTTTATTTTGCAATAGAAAACATTGGGGTTAGTATGACATCTTCTTCAAATTCTGCTTTGATAGTAGCTTCTTTTCCTGCTGTTACAACATTACTAGAATTTTTTATCTATCATTCAAAGCCAAATATAAAAAAGGTACTTGGAATTATACTCGCTATCATCGGTGTTGCAGTTCTAACTCAAATTAATGTAGATGGGAATTCTAAATCTATGTTAGGAAATATAATTCTAATAGGAGCGGGAATTGTATGGGCATTCTACAACTTTATTACGAGAGATTTGACAAATAAATATTCTGCAATGACGTTAACATATTATCAGATGCTAGCAGGCTTCATCTTCTTTTTGCCATTTGTCATCATCGAGGGTAAAACATGTAGAATGCCTACCATCACTTCAGCAAGCGCATTGATCTATCTAAGTGTAGGCTGCTCTATTGTTGCATTTCTATTATATAATTTAGGACTTAGAAAACTCTCCTCTAGTATTTCAGTGTCTCTTATGAATCTAGTTCCTGTTTTAGGTTTGATATTTTCAATATTAATCTTACATGAAAGTGTATCCACCATACAGATATTAGGAGGAGTTATTGTCATCATAGGTGTTATATTAAGTTCTATTCAGAAAGGATAAAATTAAAATGTATAATGAAGTTAATATTTATTTAGTATATCTATTTAAATTATTTAACAAACAAAGTCTATAAAATATACCTAGATCTAGCCATAGGCTATAAATGCACCAAAAACAGATTTGGTGCATTCACTATTATTTAAAGCTCTTGTTCGTAGCTTTCTATCATTCTTTTCACCATTTCTCCACCAATTCTACCATTGTCTCTTGAAGAAAGGTTTCCTTTATCAATGTTTTCATAATCACTTAATCCAATTTCTGAAGCCACTTCAGTTTTTAATCTTTGTAATCCTTGTTTTGCTTCTGGTATTAAAGTTGTATTTCTTCCACTGCTACTTGATGCCATATTATTATTCCTCCTTTTGACTATATTTCTTTACAGAAATATATTAACCATAATTTCAAGCTATAGCCTTCAAAAATAATAACAAAAATAGAATTTATTTATTACTCTACCTATGCAAGGTTGATTTTTCTTGAAAAATTATAAACAAGACTATAAATTTGAATTTTGAAGTCTACGTACTCTATCTTCTATAGTTGGATGAGTGCTAAATAGGTTCATTAATCTTTTCGCACTTAGAGGATTGACTATAAACATATGACTTGCTGCGGGATTTACGTCCATAGGAACCACTCTTGAAGCCTGATCTAACTTAAGTAATGCTTTAGAGAGTCCTCTGCTATGTCCTGCAATCCTCGCTCCTGTACTGTCAGCAAGATATTCTCTAGATCTTGATACTGCCATCTGTACTAACATAGCAGCAATAGGTCCTAAAATAATTAATGGTAAAGCTGCTAGGAATCCTGAGCCTTCTTCTTCATCACTGTTACCCCTGCCAAACATTAACGCCCATTGCGCCCAATTAGCCATTGTTGTGATTACTCCTGCCATTACAGCTGCAATAGTACTTATAAGCACGTCCCTATTCTTAATATGTGCCAGTTCATGAGCAATAACACCTTCTAATTCTTCATAATTTAGTATATTCAATAGTCCTTGTGTAACTGCAACAGCTGAATGCTTAGGATTTCTTCCTGTTGCAAACGCATTAGGCTGAGTAGAAGGTGTAATATAAAGCCTTGGCATTGGTATTCCTGCATTTGCTGTCAATCTTTCCACCATATTATAAATTTCAATATTATCATTTCTTGTTAACGGCTTAGCTCCAGTCATAGATAGTGCAATTTTATCACTAAACCAATAACTTCCTCCATTCATAACTAATGCGAGCACCAAAGCCATCAGCATCCCTGATTGACCTCCAATACCTATTCCTATTAATACTACTAATATCGTCAGGACACTCATCAGAAGCAAAGTTTTAATTTGATTTCCAAAACTATTCATTTTGTTTTCCTCCTTTTACTTAATTACTAAAATATTTTGACAATTTTTTCTCAATTCAGAAATTTATGTAACAAAAAAACTCTATAGCTAGAACACGTTCTAACTATAGAGTCTCACTAAGCATTTTTTGCTTTCAAAGCCGGGATCTCTCCGTAATGACGACTTTGAATCCTGTTATAATCAACAGGCAGTTACTCCCCCTATAAATGAGATTATCAC
Organism: Clostridium beijerinckii; assembly: GCF_018223745.1. Lineage (NCBI taxonomy): Bacteria > Bacillati > Bacillota > Clostridia > Eubacteriales > Clostridiaceae > Clostridium > Clostridium beijerinckii. Next base: position 2,509,309 of record NZ_CP073653.1, on the reverse strand, counting down.
TGTCTTTTTAGTATTGTTATTAATAATATTACTATTAAATAAAAAACTTGTCAATATTATAGAAATCTTAACATGATAAACTTTTATTGATTTATTCTTACATAATTGTTATATTATTATAAGCAAGTTTTTTAATCACTTTTTTAAAATCATTATAATTCATACAAAAACAAACTTGTATCAATATTGTTTTTACATAAAATTTCGAATATATTAAAAAATATATATAATTTAAATATAAATTTATCTGAAAGGAGCTACAAAAATGTCTACTGGAAAACATTTATTTAAGTTTTTATTAATTACATTTATAGCCGCTATATTTAATTTAGCCATATGGTATTACATGGGTTCTGAAAGAGCTTTAGAATTTCTCGGAGGATATATTATTGAATTAAGTCTTAGTGTCGATAATCTTTTTCTCTTTTTATTAATTTTCTCGAGCTTTGGAATTACTGCTAAACATCAAAAAAGAATTTTAACTTATGGAATTTTTGGTGCGATTATTTTAAGATTCATATTTGTTTTATTAGGAATTGCAATTATTAATGCATTTAAATGGATTATATATATATTTGGTATACTTCTTATTATAAGTGGTATAAAAATGATGATTAACAAAGAAGATGATGTATCATTTGAAAATAGTAAATTAATTAAACTTCTAAAAAAAATGATACCTGTAACTAAAGAACTTCATGACGAAAAGTTTTTTGTGAAAATAAACAATGTTCTTCATGCAACACCATTATTTGCCATATTATTTTTAATTGAAGGATCAGATTTACTATTTGCTATTGATTCAATTCCTGCAATATTTGCAATAACAACTAATGTTTTCATCGTATATACATCAAATATTTTTGCAATATTAGGTCTTAGAAATTTATATTTTCTTTTAGAAAAACTACATAGCAACTTCGAATATGTTAAATATGGAGTAGCCTTAATACTTATATTTACTGGTATAAAACTTGGAATATCATTTAAGTATCATATATCTATAGGGATTTCTATTTCTGTTATTATACTAATTCTTGTAATAAGTGTAATTGCCTCTATAATAATTAGTAGAAGAACCCAAAAATGAATTATTAAATAATATCATATTAAAGAAAAATAAGGCACATGAAAAAAATAGCAAGACCCAAATGCCATGATTATTTTTCATTAGGCAAGGAGTTTAATGATTTTCTTTTAAGTATAGTTTCAAATTCCAATAGTAAAGCAAATATCGTACTATTCAATAATAGCTTTCTTATTCAATATTAACCAATATACTTCTTATATGGTAATCTAACAGCTATTTTTGTGTCATCAAACATATATTGCGTATTATAAAGTGGTTCGTCGCCTTGAAATACGTTCATTCCTATTGCATAAATAGCTTGTGCCATATTCAAAGGATCTTGAATAACAGTACCAGCCATAACACCCTGCTTAATCAATTCTTTCGCTTCTGGTAGCGCATCTATTCCAAAAACTGCTATATATTTTGATTCATCTCCTTTATTAAATCCATATTTTTGAATTGCTTCAATTGCACCAATTGCCATGGCATCATTATTTGATATTATTGCTTCAATTTTATTGCCAAAATTTAAGAATAGTGAATCAGCAGTTATTCTGCCTAAATCTACATCCCAATTAGCAACTTTGACTGCAAGTTCCTTTGTTTTTATTCCAGCATTATTAATTGCAGAAATAGCTGCATCAGTTCTTTCATTAGATTCTATATTATTATGCTGACCTTTTAATATAACATATTCTAGCATGCCATTTTTATTTTTATCTATAATTTCTCTATTCTTGTTCCAAGAATCACTAATAATTTCCCCTTGTAATTTACCTGCCTCTTTAGCATTTGTTCCTACATAATAAGCTTTACCATAGGATTTAATTGCATCTACTTGTAATGGCTCACGATTAAAAAAAATTATAGGAATGTTTTTGTACCTAAATTTATCTATAATATCTTGTGTTGCTTGTGAATCAACTAAATTTACCAGTAAAATATCTACCCTACTATTAAATATTTGACTAATAGTTTCATTTTGTACTGCTTGATTTCCTTTTCCATCAAAAAATTCAAATTCTACTTTTCCTTTATTTTGCTTCTGAATCTCTTCTAAGTTTTGACGAACTAAAGAAATAAATTTATCATTAGAATTATATAATAGTACATCTATTTTTATATAATTTTGTCGTATCCCATTTATCTGAGCATTAACATTTTTAGTATCATGTACTGATGTTATTGAAAATACAATAATTACAATTCCTAAAACAGCTAATACTCTCTTTAATACTCTCATTTCTAATCCTCTCTTTCACTGCTATATAAACTTATTATTCTCATCAATAAATAAAATTATTTGTACTAAGTGATATCTATAAAATTAATAATTATTTTTCCACTAAATTAATCATCTTAATTATGCACATATTTAGAAATAAAGTTTCTTAATTCTATTTAGTAAAAAGTATTATATACAATCACTGAATTTAAGGAAGAGTTTACATAATCATGTTAAATCATAAGACTCGCAATAATTATATAAATATAATTGTGGATTAGATTAAAGGGATGAGTGATATTGATTTAAAACACATTAATAAAAAAGCTGAGAATCTTAAAATTTTAAGGATTCTCAGCTTCTATTAAATATGAAATTTATAAAAATATTTGGTCACAACCTTTTTAATATCAAATATACTTCAATTAAGGCTAATAAAACTAAAGATATTATTACAGAATTTATAATTAAATGATATTGTCCTCCGAAGCCATCTTGTGCTGTATGTTTTATTAATATTCCTATATACGCCCAAATTATAACAAGTCCATATGCAATATCTTTATTTTTTAACATTATTCGAATACCTAAGAAAACTCCAAGTACTATTATAATGCTAGTATAAATCTCTGACATTCCAATGTTCCTTAATCCTAAACTAACCATAAGTACAACTGCATTAGCAATTGTAATCCATCCATAGTAAATGCTAAAAGGAAGTTTTAAAAAAAGCTTTTCTCTTAATGACAGTTCTTCATTTTTAACAGTCTTTATAATTAAGACTAAGCTTACAAGAATAACAATCATTAGTATCATTGACAATATAATAATATTGTAATGCCATGATATAATCCACATTGCATTTGCTATAGATGAAATACAGAAATAAATTCTAACTTTTTCAAATGCGTCTTCATTAATCATAGTTTTTTCTTCTTTAAAAAAGCCAAGTTGATAAATTATATATCCTGCAAGTAGAAAATATATTCCACCCCATATAATAAATGTTAGTCCTGCTGGTGCAAAAAGATTTTTATATGAGTCAGATACATTACCGGTAGTCATTCCATTAATTGGTAGAATATTTGCTAACGCATTTATGCTAATCATTATAAAAAATAAAACTGTAGTAAAGATACTAATATTGGCTTTAACTTTTTTATAACTCATTTTAGAGCCTCCTTTACAAAGTCCCCCCCTTATTCAAAATGATTCAAAGATAGATATTTCCACTAAAGAAAGGATTTCAAAATGCTTTCTTTAGTTTTTTTGTCAAATATTCTCCTAGTTCCATATCTGAATTCATTATATGATCTTTACACCATTTAACCATCTTTTGCTGAGTATTAATTACGAACAATGATGATATCCCTGTAGTTTCAAAAACTCTTCTTAATTCTTTAAGTTCATTTTTAAACTCTCCATGTTGTTTATGCTGAACATTGAATTTAGGATACTTATTTTTCTTTTGAATTTCCTCTTCATAATTAAAATGTTTAATTACATATACTTCAAGAAAATCCAAAGTATTAATAACTTCACTTTTACCTTTTCCTTCTTTCATAGCCTCTAATAATTTATTCAAACGATAAAATAGCTCTTTGTGTTGATTATCAATATTATCATCTCCTACAGATAAAGAGTTGTCCCAATTTAAAATCATATTTTAGCCTCCTTCAACCAATATGTTAAATACTAAATTTTTGAGATAGTTCACCTAATGTCTCAGCTGTTTCTGCTTGACTTTGAGATGATTTGGCTACTTCTTCAATTGCTAATGTTACTTCATTAATACTAACTAATATCTCTTCAGAACTAGTAGCTGATTCTACCGCTGTTGCAGACAAACTTTCTAACGCAAAATTTATTTGATTTATAACTTCTTTCATTTGTTCTGATGAACTTGCAATATCACTTGCTATATCATTTACAAATTCCGCATCTTTTTCATATTGAATCCCTGTATTTTTTAACAATTCATAACTTGGTTTAACACTGTTTTCAATGTAGTCTAAAACTTCTTGTCCACTTTCTGATAGATTATCAAAAGCATTTTGAACCCTATGAACCATTCCTTGAATGCTAGCTACTGCGTTTGATGATTGTTCTGCAAGGCTTCGTACCTCATCTGCAACTACAGCAAATCCTTTTCCCATTTCTCCTGCTCTTGCAGCTTCTATAGCCGCATTTAATGCAAGTAAATTAGTTTGAGCTGCTATCTCTCCTATGGAATCTGCCATTATCTTAACATCTTGAACTATTTTTCCTTCATCAATAGCTTTAAGAATATTCATTTTATTTTCTTCATAAATCTTATTTCCATCTTCAATATTTTGTATTGCTTTTTGTTTTATTTCTTCTGCCCTTTTCTTTATTTCGCTTGCAGATTTAAAGCTTTTATTTGCCTTATTATTTAATTCGCTAGTTGCATTTGCTATTTCTTCTGCTGATGCACTAACTTCTTCAGTTGTTGCACTTAAGTCCTGAACTCCTTTAGTTATTTGTTCAGTAGAATCATTGACCATTTGCATTTTTGAAGAAACTTCTTCAGCAGTAGCTGACAATTCTTCACTAGCAGCGCTAATATCACCTGAACTACCTACCATTTGAGATATTAATACCTTTATATTTTCTTTGGATTTGTTCAATGCATTTGCAACTTCACCAATTTCATCATTATATTTAATATCTATTTCCTTTGTTAAGTCTCCTTCACCTAGAGCTTTTGAAAAATCAATTATTTTTCTCAATTCCTTTGAAATAGATATAGATAATAACATTCCAATAATTATAGAAGCAATAAATATGAATATAGTAATTACAATAACTATAATCTTTGAACTATTATAAGTTATTATATTATTTTGCGAATTAGTGCTTGCTTCATTAATATTCATAGAAATTATTTCATCTAATGATTTGAAAAGATTTTCTCTTATAGCAGCCCCTTTTGAAATTTCTCCCATTGAAGATTTATTATTTCCATCTAAAGCAAAAGTATATATTTTCTTAGCTACATACGAATAATCTTTTGCTGAATTTTCTATTTTGGTAAACGTATCTTTTTCATGTTCTGCAATCAATTCATTCTTGTAACTTTCTAAAAGTTTTGAATTATTATCTAATAAAGTTTGCACCTCTTTAACAGTAATATTTTTTTGACTTATATCCATTTCATCATTATATGCTAATGCAGTTAGATCTCCACGAATGATTAAATAGTTTTGTTTTATTTCATCCAGTGTCTGTATAGATTTAAAATTATATTCATACATCAATTTAGTATTATTATTTAATTTGTCCATATTGTGTATCCCTAAAAACCCAACTATACCTGTAAATATAGATACAAATGTAAATAATAAAACTAATTTTGATGCTATTTTTAAATTATTAATCCTTTTAAACATAAATAATCACTCCATTCATACTTTGCTGATTTTTATTGCAATTTTAAAATTTAAATTAACAATCCAACTACGCATAGATATTTCTACTAATCTCATCTTTACATTTTCCTTATTTCATAGAAGAAACTAATAAATTTATACGATTAAATGATTTACATATGCTTTTAAGACAAATAGACAATCTTTCATACCACTCAAAATTCATCAAAACCACCTCTTATATCCATATGTTTTATTATATAATTCTACATATTTCAAAAAATCCCTCTATTTATTTTCACAACATTTAGCATTTTAAAGCATTTTTTATAATATCACTTTCCTTAATTACAAAACAAATATACATCAAGTCGAATTATAACCATTAAATTTTTCATCGAAAATTATGCAAAAAAATCAGTCAATAGTTTTTACTCTTGACTGATTAAGAATATAAAATGCTTCCCTTTCCATAACTACTTTCGACAACCACTTTTCCTCCATGCATTTCTACGAAGGATTTTACAAGATCCAAGCCTATTCCGCTGCCTTCAGCTTTTCTTCTATATACTTGATCAACCTGTGTAAATGTATCAAATATTCTGCTCTGCATACATAAAGGTATTCCTATTCCTGTATCCTCTACTGATATTTTTATTTTGCTTTCATTGCAGATGATATTTACATTGATAGTACCTCCTGTTTTTGTAAACTTTATAGCATTTCACAATATATTTAGCCTGACTCTTTCAATACCTATAACCTGTTTTAGTTCTTTTCTTAAATAAGAAAACAAATAATTTTCATCTATTTATGTAATGACTAAAATTTATACATATATCCTTTATGAAAACGAAATAAAGGAGGTTAAAACTATGGCTGTAACTAAAACTATTGACTCTGTTTCTCTCAGTATTGAAGTTCAAAAAGCTCTAGACAAGGCCGGCGATCCAATTTATACCAAGAGTGCGACTTGTTGCTATTTGAAAAGAATAGCCTAATTAAATGATTAAATTCATAAATTAGAACTGTTATTATGAGAAACCAAATGACGGAGTAACGTCCCGAAGGGTTTACACTGATACTCCGATTAGCGTTTTGCTAAGTAAATAGCAGAAGGTTAAAAGCTCGGTGAAGTCGGCTGAGAGCCATCGTAAGTAGAGAATTTCTTTCTACACGAAATGCAAACTAGAGGTAGTTGAGTGGTGATAGGTCGGGTGTCTATAAAATATCTATGGTTAGGATGCTACTAAAGTAGCTGACGAAGTTGGGAATGTACATGTCTAAAGTAGGAATATCTAGAAATGGATATAACACATATGTGTTGCAAGTGTGGATGAGTAAAAATTCTTGGTATGAAAATCCATATAGTATTACAGGTACTATCAAGCTTGCAGGCTTATACTAACGACCTAAGGATATATGCAAAGATAGTAATAACGGAACAAGGTAAGCTTGGAATATGGAGGTTTTACTGCCCATGAAGTAGTGATAAGGAAAAGAAGTTCTATAACTTATCTTAATCCAAGTGAAAGTGGTGGCATGAAGCTATAATAATTACAGCAATAGTAATTTATGCAATAGCCACTAGACAATTGTTATTTGATAATTAAATACTGAATAATTCAAGGTTCGAGTAAGACTAAGAGATGTTAATCTAAATTTGTATTTATACAAATGAGGAGGCAACAGACTTGGAGGAAAGCTTAAAATTAGAGAAACGACAGTTACTAAGAAATAATGAATATTACGCAATGCAAAATGAATTTGACAATTTGTATAAACAATCTTGCAATAATAAAAATTTCATTAATTTAATGAAACATATAACATCTGACAATAATATCTTACTAGCATATAGAAACATTAAAAAAAATAAAGGTTCAACAACAGTTGGAACCGATAATCTTAATATAAATTACTTTAAAAACATGGAAACAAAAAAGTTTATTGAACGTATCCAAAATAAATTCGATAATTATATTCCAAAAAGTGTGAGACGAGTTGAAATACCTAAACAAAATGGTAAAACCAGACCGCTAGGTATACCCTGTATTGAAGATAGAATTCTCCAACAATGTATTAAGCAAGTTTTAGAACCCATATGTGAAGCTAAATTTTATAAGCATAGTTATGGATTTAGACCTAATAGGTCAACAAAACATGCTATTGCTAGATGTATGCAAATAATGAATTTTAGTAACGCATATTATGTAGTAGATATCGATATAAAGGGATTCTTTGATAATGTCAATCATAGCAAACTAAAAAAACAGCTATGGAACATTGGCATACATGATAAAAACTTGATTTGTATAATTGGTAAAATACTAAAATCAGAAATACAAGGAATTGGAATACCAACAAAAGGAACACCACAAGGGGGTATAATTAGTCCTTTATTATCTAATATAGTTCTAAATGAATTGGACTGGTGGATTAGTTCTCAATGGGAAACATTTGAAACAAGATATAAATATACCCAACAATCACACAAATATAAAGCCATGAAAACAAGTAATTTAAAAGAAATACGTCTAGTTAGATATGCTGATGACTTTAAAATCTTTTGCAAAGATTTTAAAACTGCACAGAAGATTTATAATGCTACAAGATTGTGGTTAAAAGAAAGATTGGACTTAGATATAAGTCCTGACAAATCTAAAATAACAAATTTAAGAAAAAACTATACAGAATTTCTAGGATTTAAACTTATGGTTAAGCCTAAAAGAAATAAATATGTTTGTCAAAGTCGAATGTGTGATAAATCTAAAAATAATGCCATTAATAAACTTAAAGACCAAATAAAGAAAATCCAAAAGCAAGAAAATAGTAATGAAGTATCAATCTTAAACTCAATGATACTAGGTATTCATAACTACTATAATATTGCTACCTATATAAGTAAAGATGTAAAGAAAATTAGTTTCTTAGTTACAGGAACCTTAGAAATGCGATTAAAGAATTGGATATCAAATAAACCTAAATTTTCTGAAACATATAAACGGTTATATGGAAATTATAATGGTAAGATACGTACTATTTATAACGTCACTATCTTCCCTATTTATGGTTGTAAGACCAGACCACCTAATAATTTTAATCAAAATATATGTAATTATACTGAAAGAGGTCGATTGTTAATTCATGACAGACTTAAAGGATATTATCATTTAATCAAATATCTTTTAAAATCTTCGAATTATACTGGAACTGCTGAACTCTGTGATAATATGCTATCTCTGATAGCAGGACAAAAAGGTAAATGTTACATAACAGGTCTAGACTTAGAAACTGATAATATGGAATGCCATCATAAGATACCGAAAAGTAATGGTGGAACAGATGAGTATAAAAATCTTGTTTGGCTATGCGCCGAAGCTCATGTTCTTGTACATTGCAATGAAAAATATACCATAACTAAATATCTAGGTTTATTGTCCTTGGACGAAAAAGGGTTAAAACGAGTCAATTCTTTAAGAAAGTTAGTAGGAAATTCAGTTATTTAATTAAAAAAGTATAAATTGTTGGAACGCCGTATGAGGTGAAAGTCTCATGTACGGTGTGAACCAGGGGAAAAGATGGAGATAACTTCAAATTCTTACCTATTGGTATAAACTTTCTCAGGTATAAAAACAGATGCGACACCTGAAAATGTTTATGCTGTTGCAGATGCAATCAAAGGTGTTATGGAAGCTAATACTAGAGATTACTTTATTAATGAATCTTCTAGCTTAGCAAATGCTTAGGATCTTATTCTAAAAAAAGATTGGAGGTAAATTAAATGGAATATTCTTTATCTATGACTTTTTTAACTGTAGCCGGTGAAAAAAGTACTTTAAGTGTTTCTGGAGTTAAACCTACTCTTACAAAAGATGAGGTTAACGCGCTTATGGACACTGTAATTTCTAAAAATGTTTTCAAGACTGATTCTGGTGATTTAGTTAAGAAATCTGGTGCTCAAGTTACTCAAAGACAAGTTACCAAATTTGAGGTAGCTTAGACTTAGTTTTTGAATATAAAAATGGGGGTTTGTCCTAATTACAAGGATAAATCTCCATTTTTTTTGCTTCTAATTTTTATATGAAAGCTTAAGTAAATTGATAAAAATTTACTTAACTAAAGTATCCTGGATATTGTCTTTCTTATACCCTTGTTGATGTTTTTTTTGTATAAAATATCACTATATCCTTTTATGAATAATATAATTGTGATAATGCTAGATAAAAGGTCTGTTATAGGTTGAGCGAACCATAGTCCGTCTTGACCAATTACCTTTGGTAAGAAAAATATAGTTAGTGCTAATATCACTGATTGCCTTGATATACTTAATATTACGGCAGTTTTAGGTTTACCTGTTAGCATCATGAAGCCAGAGCCAAAGGTAGGAATGGAAATAAGAAAGATAAGCACTGTATATTTTTTTAAGCCATTTATAGAAATATTCACAAGTTCAGGGTTCTGCGTAAAAAGACTAACAGCGAATTTGGGAAATAGCTGCATAATTATAGCACTAACTGCCAAGAATCCAGTACTAAACAAAACAGCAAGGGCAAGAGTCTTCAGGGTTCTGCCATAGTTCTTTTTTGCATAATTATAACCGATAATGGGCTGGAAGCCTTGAGCTATTCCATAAACTGGCATCAAAAATAATATTGTAATAGAGTTTAGTACAGTCATTGCGCCAATTGCTAGTTCTCCACCATATAAATTTAAGGAATAATTGCTTACAATTTGTGCAACACTTACGAATAATTGATTAGAAAATGGAACTAACCCAATTAAGAAAATAGCTTTTACAATTGAAATATGTAATTTGAAATTGATCTTTTTAAGTATCAAAGTATTTTTTAATTTCATAAAATAATAAAGTCCAAGAATTACGGTAGTAAATTGAGCAATGACAGTAGCAATAGCTGCACCTTTTATTCCCATGTGAAATACATATATAAATAAGGCATCAAGTAATATATTAAGAATGCACCCTGTAATTGTAATAGCAGCTGAAAATATAGGATTTCCATCAGAACGAACGATAAAAGGCAGACAAAATCCCAGCATATTAAATACGGTACCAGCCATGATGATTGTAATAAAATCTTTAGTATAAGATAATACTTCACCGTTTATACCGAGCCATCCTAATATTGAATTTTGAAATATCATATAGAGACTAGTAACCAAAAGCCCTAAAACAATGCTTAGAGATAGTGCATTTCCTGCAAAATTTTCAGCTTCTTCTTTATTGCCTTCTCCGAGTTTTATAGAGATATTAGAGCTGGCCCCCATTGATATGAGAGCAGATAAAGCTACTACTATTGTAGTAATTGGCATTGTAAGGCCAATTCCAGTTAAGGCTAGAGTTCCGACTTCTGATATATTTCCTATAAACATCCGATCGATTACTATATAAAGTGAATTAATCAATAAACTGAGTACTGTTGGAACTGAATATTGTATAAGTAATTTTCCAATAGGTTTTTGTTCAAGTTCTTGTATTTTGTCCATTATGTAATTTCTCCTTTAGATATATTAAAGATATATAATATCTGCAATTCAAATATAAAAACCCATATATTAATGGGTAAATATTTATTCTTTGTTGGTTTTGCAGTTTGATTTATTTTGAGTCAGATCATATAGTTTTTTATCTTCTAGATAATTTTCTAGTACATTTTCAGCTTCTGACATTACTTTTTCAATCAAGCATTTGCTATTTTCATTTAAATTGCAAACAAATAATGAGCCAGTTCCTTCAGTGGCCTTAATAACATCCATAAAAGAAATAGACCTCATGTCTTTACGCAAAACGTAACCTCCATTTGCACCTGGAGTTGACTCAATTAAATCAGCTTTTACCAGCTGAGTTAAAATTTTCGAAAGATATGTAGTAGATAAATTAAAGTGTTCCGCTAGAGCACTTACGCTTAGCTTTTCACTTTTCGCATTTTCCATCATATATACAATTGTATGTAGAGCATAATTTGTTGCTTTTGTATATTTCAAATTAAAACCTCCTAAAAGATATTGCAGAGTTTATTTATCTATAATAATAAATATAATAGATTATTTTGTCAATAAGTATTTTATTCACCTGGCAATTCGGATTTTGCAGTTAGGCAGTATACATCTAATTCCGGTATTGAACTCATTTCTACATTTTGGATAGCACACGTTCAATCTTTCCTTTTTCCTGTTACTACCCCTATGTCGTGTTTCACGACACCACTGCAATGTCTTAAAAGTGCATCTCTTAGATTTTTATCCGATAGCTAGCATCCGTACCTCCCATTCTTTAAGTAGAAGATAACGACTGCACGCTCCTAGATAAGTTCAACTGGTTTAATCATGCCCTAAAGCCTTTCTGCATCCATCGCAAACAACTGCTCCATTAAATTCAACAACATCTTTATCACTTCCACAAAAAATGCATCCTTTAATATATTTTTTAACAACCACCCCATTATCAACCTTAATTATTTCCATGGAATCTCCCTCGTAAATTTCTAGTACCTTTCTTATTTCTTTTGGTATTACAATCCTTCCAAGTGGGTCGAGCTTTCTTACTATTCCTGATGATTTCATTTAAACAACTTCCCTTCATAATTTAGCTTTGTTTAATTCTGAAAAAATTCGTTTTCATGAGAATTTTCACTCTGTAATTGTTTATTGTGAATTGTGCACTGTGCATTGTAAATTTATTTAAGTCTATAATTATTCCTAATATCCTTCTCAACTTCTACAACATAATCTTTTGACATTTCATATATTCTTGAAGCAACCCCTTCATCAAATGTCAGTAATCTGTCAATAGAGAATTCGCTGCTGACTATGATAGGAAGAAAATTAAGATATCTGTAATTAATAATTTCAAACATAATATTTGTATCTGTTTCATTGATTTTTCCCTTAAAGAGATCATCAATAAGTAGTACCTCACATAATTGATACTTTGAGATGGTCCTAGTATAATATTCTTCATCAATCATATTTTGTTTTATCTTTGTGATTACATCACGATAAGGCATGTACAGCACTTTAATTCTTTGTTTTAAAAAATTCAATGCAACAGCAATACTGCAATGCGTTTTACCGCTGCCAACCTGTCCACATAATAAAATACTATTTCGCCTAGTATCTTTTATTTCATCAAAATCAGTACAATATGCTGCTGCAGTGTCCTTCATCCTTTGTGACGCATTATTCCAAACTTCAAAACTAGAAAAAGTAAGTTTACTTTGTTCAACATTGATTCCAGAATACTTCCACTCATTCTTTAGTTTTTCTATTTTTCTGCATTCACAGGCTACAGCAAGAGGCTGCATATGTTCCTGGGGGATAAGTATCCATCCAGTATCGCAGCATTTATCGCATTTATATGAGGTTTGCTTCAATCCTCTTTCGTTCAGCTTCTGTAAGTTTTCGCGGTTCCTTCGGCTTGAATCCTGCAAATTCATTTTTATCTGCTCTGTTACTCTTTCCATTGCTTCTAACCCCATTTTTCTTTACCTCCATATGATCTTCTGGATACCCATCTCTCCTCCAGTTTTTTAATACCCCAATTGCATACTTTATGTCAGGACAATTCTTCTCAAACCCAACATCCATGGCCATCTTAACCATTTTTTCTCCATGGATATCAATAGCCGATCTAAGAGCAACATAGTCGCATCCTCCTGGCTTTCCTGTTATTTTTTCATGATAATGCATAAGCTCTAAAGCTTTAAGATTTATGTCCTCCTCTTCCCCTGATTCACTTTTAGTATTATTGTGTTTCTTAGATAGATTCGACTGGCTAACTTCATCATCACAAGCTGAGCCTTTATTATTTATATCAAAACCATTATTCTTTTTACCCTCTATGTTTTTATCTTTATCTATCTCTTTTTTCTCCTTCTTATTCTTATTCTTTTTCTCCTTCTTATTCTGTTGCGTTACTGTAACGTTACATTTATTTTGAGTAACGTTACTATTATTTTTAGTAACAATACAATTATTATCATCAGTTTCTAAAATGTTATTACTGATATCTTCATTATTATCAATAATTTCTACAGTAATATTATTACCTGCTTCGCTAGTAGTAATATTAGTTTTATCATTAATATACGTATTTCCAGAAGCCTCTTCACTAGTTTCCAAATTTTCTAATATATCATTCTTACCTAGAGCTTTGTTTTCTTCTATAGTAGAATTCTTAGAGTAATCTTTCTTTCCTTCTAATTCATTAGTTTTTTCTAATTCTACACTTTCATCCAGATCTTGATTTTCTTCTAAATCTATAAATTCTTCTAAGACTTTATCTTCCTGAGTTTCTTCCTTATTACTTTTAGCTGCATTCTTCTCTTCTTTCTTCTTTTCTCTATGATTTTCAACTCTTTTTCTGTTTTGTTCACGGACCCTTTCCATTCCCTCTATGTTCTGATGCTTATCCCAGTTCACAATTCTAATTACTTTATCAGAAGCTATTTCAATCATGCCAAAGTTAGATAATACTTTTAATGCAATCTTAATATCCTCTAAAGGCCTAGAAAATAATACAGCCAACATTTTGGCAGTGAGAGGTTTCCCTTCTGATAAGAAAACCTTTCCATTAGCATTAAGTTTTCCACCAAGTAAAAGTATTCTTATCCAAACATAATGAATTGTATCCCTGTTAGGCATTGCATCTATTAACTTCATCTTTTCATCATCATGCATATTAGTAGCTAATTTAATCCATTTGATATCTGCCATTATTTTCACGCTCCCATAAATAAAATTGCCTAAACCTTTCAAGACCATTCCATGATGGGTTTAACTCAATTAACTTACAAACATCTATATAACATTTAAAAATCCTAAAATTCATTTGTAAGTCCTCACTTTCTTTTTATACATTTCTATCAAAAATTGTATCCCTGATATATTCTAGCTCAATGTGTATGAAAATAAATTTACATTTATTTTTTAATTTAAGACTACTATTTTCTTAATTCAATTAAAATTTCTTTTAATAATTCTTGCATAGCTTGTCCTTCTATAAAAATAACCATCAGCTCAACATAATGCTCTTAAATTACAATATATACGTTGCAATTCCCAATGCACATTTCACAATTACGTATAAAATTCTTGCAGCATTTTTAGAATTGTGATGAAGAATTATTTTTGCAATATATATAATCAATTCTAGATTTCTAATACTATATATATAAAGTCAATACATTTTACTCTTTAAGTAATTTATTTATTAAAAAAAATCTCTATTGGATTATTTATATCTAATAGTTTTATCATCTTATCGATTTCATTAGAACCAAATATTCCTTTATTAAGTTTATTACCTAAGGTTTTTGGAGACATTCCTAATTCCCTTGCCAGCTTTTCCTGAGTATATCCTTTTGCTTTTATCTTTCCCTTTAACTCATTAACTAATATCATAAATGCTCTCCTTTCGTTACTCGTTAAGTAATATTTTATATATTATGGCTATTATTGTCAATACTTCTTACGTAACTTTTTCTATATACTGGAAAATAATTGTTGCATATCCGGAAACAGATGTTATAATAAATTATATTAATAGTCTCCAAATTAGAATGATTTTTTTAATTTGCCTAACTGCAGTAAACAAAATAAATAAAAAGTTATTAAGTTTTATTAGGACGCTTCGATTTTATTATAGATTATCAATAAATTATATTAATTGATAATCTATAATTTACTTACTTTTAATATAGAACTAAGAGGTGATATAAAATGGGTTTGAAAGAAAATATCAAAAATAGACGATTAGAATTGAATCTCACATTAGAAGATGTTTCTAAAAGATTATCTATTAGTAAGCCAACACTTCAAAGATATGAAAGCGGTGTAATCTCTAATATACCTTCTGACAAAATCGAAAAACTTGCAGTAATATTAGAAACAACTCCATCTATTTTAATGGGATGGGATGAAAACAAAATAAAAACACGTTTACAACTATCAGAAGAATTAGAATGTTTATTAAAAAAATATAATTCTTTAGATAATCTAGGTAAACATACAGTAAACACGGTATTAGAAATGGAATTTAATCGTTGCTCACAACTTAATAATCAAGATAGAATCTTTTAATTTATTGTCTATAATAGGCACGTTATTTGATAAAAATAAATTAAAATTAAATATCCAAATTAAATTACAACACTTCTAATTAATTGCACCAATAGCTATATCACTCATATACAACCTTTTAATTATTAATTTTCATATATAATTAATAATGCTGTATAATTCACTCTAGAATAATACAGCACTTTAATTTCTTTCTTTAAGCTATATTTAAATTTCAAGTTGCTTTTAATTACATATTTCTTCTAATGCTAGTATGGTGCATGCCATATTTCATAGTTTTCCAAAATAAATTTAATAAACTTATATCTATTTAACTAATCAAAAGATTCATTATAGGTTAACTTTTCTCGTAATTTAATATACCACTTTATTTCTAGTGCTTTATTAAATTTGCACCTAATTCAAATGCTTTTTGACAATCTAAAGGAAATTGAATTTTTCTATGTGCTGCTTTTTCTTCTTCAGAGAAGGATTCAACTTTATATTTTGAGTAATCATCAAATTGATAAGTATTATTTGAATACATAACTAATGGTTTTGTAAATATATGTCCAATATTAGATTCCATGCGCTCAAAAGTTTTTAAATAACCAATTTGCTTCATTACCTCTTCTTTAACATTCATTGTATAAATAAATGCTGTTGGCATCCTCTTTGGCGCTAGTGAAGTACCATTATTGTCATACACAAGATAGGGAAATAATAGTCTTTCTAAAAATGATAGGAATTTACCTGTTACATTACTAAAATATACTGGAGAACTAAAAATAAGTCCATCAGATTGAGATACTTTTTCTAAAACTTCTTGAAGATCGTCTTTTACCGCACATTTTCCATAACTGTTACTTCCAAGTCTTTTACAAGCAAAGCAACTTATACATCCAGTATAATTTAAATCATATAAATTAATTATTTCAGTTTCAATTTCTTTATCTTTTGCAGCTTCTTTTACTCCATCTAAAGCTTTTTGAAGCAATGTAGCTGTATTTTTATTTTTTCTTGGACTTCCGTTAATACCATAAATTTTCATAGTAACACTCCTCTTTCTGTATATTCTCCTATAATGTTTTTGTTATAATTAATATAGCATAGGAGAAAAGATATACAAGAATGCAGTTTTTTCTGTGCCAGTATAAAAAGTATACTATTGAATTTGAAGGAGTTGTGATTATGAGTGATTATATGAATTATAATAAAGAATTCCCTGCTGATAATGTATATGAAAGAAAATGTCCTGTTATATATGCACTCGATATTTTAGGCCAGAAATGGAAATTACCTATCTTATGGTGTCTATCCAACAAAGATTTTACTAGATATAGTGAATTAAAACGAAAAGTTAAAGGTATTACTAATATGATGCTTACAAAGTCTTTAAAAGAATTAGAAGAACATAAGCTAATTGTTAGAACCCAATATGAAACCATTCCTCCGAAGGTTGAATATTCTTTGACAGAAAGAGGTAAAGCCTTACTTCCAACATTTAAGGAATTATACATATGGGGTGAAGAGCAACTTAAACTTGATACGTCAAAATCAAATTATGAATAATATAAAATAATGTATAATATATAAATTTACGTAAAAATAAATCTATATATTATCCTTATTATTATAAATTTATATTTCATATCTTTTAAATGCTTCTCATTTACTTTAATACATAATGTAAGAATTTTGAAAACTAGCATGAAACTATTTATGGCTAGTTATAACATCTTTAATGATTATTATTAAGTATTTAAAGCATAGAATATTAATAAAATTATTCCACAAACTATAACGCTAGTAATAATCCTAGTGAGTAGATTCCCTTTCGTTAATCAACTTAAATTACCTATTTGTGAACGATTTACCGAATGTACGAAGTTAGCCATTGAATTTTTTATATTCGTCAATTTTGCGTTTATCTTTTTATCCACGAACTTCCTCCCTAGTATTAATTAATCATTGACAATAATTTACCATTACGAATCGATTATAACATATTTTGTAAACATCCCATTGCTCAATTTTCAAAGAATAATATTTAAAATAGCTACTTCGCATTAGTAGTATTGTGTATAAAATAATTCAGCTACACATGGGTGTATATTTTCATAAAAATAACAAAATAATAATAGCGGAGGTAAATGTTATGAAAATAAAGAAATTCTTGATTATATTTTTAATATATATATTCACCTTTACTATAATTGCAGAAATGCATCCGTCTCCAATGGCTGAAGTTTCAGAACAAGAAATATAACCTATTTCAGCTACTTATAAACAAGGCATCTATTCTCTTTCCTTGTTAGAAGGATATAAGGTCACTGCTAAACTTATAACTCCAAATACAACTGTTACTTTAATAACAGTTGATAGTAACGGTAAACTTATACAATTTATACACTTAGATGAAACAGATGAAATTGTAAAACTAGGTACTCTTCATAATGGGGATACTGGGATAGTACTTGGCAACGGAGAAGTAGCTATTTCTCCTTATAAATAAACTCTTAATGTAGTGGTTATACTCAATCTACTCGCTACATTAAGCCTATCCTTTGAGAATTTCTCACATGATTAACTTATAATATCTATTGTTTGTTCAATTGTACTATGAATTAATTAATTTATTATCATTTATGCTATCTCTATACCTACCATATTAATAATGTTTACTATCCCATTTATCACTTCTTTGCTTAATAATTTCTACTCATATTGTGCAGTAAAAAACCGCAAATTCAATCTCTTGAATAATGCGATTTTATAATTTGCTATTTATTTTTAGTAATTCATAATTTAAGAATAGTGTAAATCTTATATATTGAATATAAAATTAAAGCATGACCGTAAAACGGAAATTAAACTTGAATACATTTTAGTTTGTTTATTAAAAAAAATAACTATACTGATAGAACATTTCATTTCTTTTATACCCTGATTGTTCATATAGTTTTTGTGCAGTAGTATTATCTATTGCAGTTGATAAGGTTAATCCTTTTGCTCCTGTTTCAAATGCAAACTCTTTTGCTTTATTCATTAAACTTTTACCTATACCTTTCTTTCTCGCACTTTCTTCAACATATAAATCATTTAGTATCCATATTCTTTTCATGGATACTGATGAAAAAGATGGGTATAATTGAACAAATCCTAGAGGTATTATTGAGTCTTTCATGATAATAAAAATTACTGATTCATTATGTATCATTCGTTCCTCAATAAATTTCTTTGAAGATTCTAAATTTGAATCTTGTCCATAAAATATTCTATACTTATTGAATAAGTTTCCAACCAACTCAAAATCTTCTAAATCAGCTTTTTTAATTTTTATATTTTCCATATTCTCTCTCCTCTTTATACTTTATGATTTTATTTCGATATAACTATGCGCTAGTAGTATTTCACCATAATTTACTATCATGCATTAATTATAGTATATCTTGTAAAAATCGCATTATTCAATTTTCAAAGAACATTTTTATAATTTACTACATCAAATCTATATATTATGTAAAGTTTCTAGTATTTTTAACTCTCTAACTCACCTTTATAGTCTTCTAATATTATCTAAAAAAATTTTTTATAGTTTCACATACAAAATCAACTTCTGCTTCTGTTATTTGAGGATATATTGGAAGTGCAAGTATTCTCTCACATATACTTTCAGCAACCGGAAAATCTCCTTTTTTATAACCTAAATAACTGAAACACCTTTGAAGATGTAATGGTATAGGATAATAAATACTAAATTGAATCTGATTTTTCTTTAAGTATTCTCCAAGTTCATCTCTCTTTTCTGTTAATATATTAAATACATAATACACAAGATTTTGCTCGCCTTTCAAAGTGGCAAATTTTAATTCCTGACAATCTTTTAACCTATCAAAATACCAATTGGCAACTATTTCTCTCTTTTTAATGCTTTCTTTTATGTATTTCATTTTCACTTGAAGAATAGCTGCCTGTATAGTATCTAATCTTGAATTGTATCCAATATGCTCATAGTGATATTTTTTTGATGCTCCGTGAACTCTATACATTCTAGCTAATCTAGCTAATTCATCATTATTTGTTACTATCATTCCTCCATCCCCAAAACCACCAAGAGTCTTGGTTGGAAAGAATGAGAAAATCCCAAAATCTCCAATAGTGCCTGAATGTTTATATTCAGACCCATTTCCTTTCCATCTCATTCCAAATCCCTCAGCAGCATCTTCAAGTACTCTCAAATTATGTTTACCTGCTATGTCCATTATTTTATCCATATCAGCCATTTGTGAAAAAAGATGAATCGGAACTATACCAACAGTATTTTTAGTAACTTTTTCTTCTATTTTATTTGCATCAATATTAAAAGTCTCCTCATCAACATCTACAAAAACTGGTTTTCCCCCTCTTCTTGTTATACATGAAGTAGATGCAAGAAATGTAAATGGAGATGTGATGACTTCTTTTCCGCTTTCAAACCCTAAAATATCCGAAGTTAAAATTAGCGCATCAGTTCCAGATGCAACAGCAATTGCATGTTTAGCTCCAGTAAACTCCTCAATAGATTTTTCAAAATCAGTTACCTCTTTTCCAAGGGTTGAAATCCCTTCTTGCATAACGCTAATAACAGCATTATCAAACTCTTGTTTATGTTCTTCATATTCTCTTTTAGATGTATAAAAATCAACTTTCAATTTATGTTCCTCCTTTTGTTTTTTCCATATTTTTCATGAATTGCTACTACAAATCTATATATTGCGCAAATCATATGAATAGCTATTTTTTCTTTATACACCTATTTTAATTCCTACCCTTAGGTATGAGTCAATATTAATATCCTAACTGTTTTCCTACAATAATTACCTTTATCCTATCTTTAATAAACTGCCCTCTAATTGATAGATAAGATTATTTATATACGAACATAATCAATTGCTATGCAACTTCTCATATTATATAGTCCTATATCCTATATATATTGCTGAATTAAACTTACATAATCCATATTAATAGTATCTAAAAAGAGTACTTTTTTAGATATTTCACTAAATATAAAGTACTCTTTTTCAAAAGCTATGTTATATTATTACTATATAGTTTGCTTAGCAGATATAACTGTTATCTCTAATACTCTACTTAAGAAAGAAAATTTTTCTTTCATCATATCAAAATCTGAACCCTCTTCAAGGAATTTTGCAGTTCCTTCTATTAAGAATCCTGCTCCCATATACATATGTCCCATTACTTCTTTACTTCCTAAAGTAACCTTAACTTTGTTATTTTGTTCTATATTTTTTTGAGTTCTTCTCATTCCAGCTGCTGGTATTAATAATCTTCCATCTTCAGTAGCAACAACATATGAATTCCAAGTATTAACTACATGTGCCTCATTGTTACTACAAGATACTATAGCTACTACACCTTCATGTGATATAACTTCAAGCAATTTTTCATTTAACATTTAAATTCCTCCTCTGTAATTTTACAAATTTTATTATTTTAATATTTTTAAAAAGTCTTAATTTATGCACATTGACTTTTCTATAAAACAATTATACAATCGATGTGTAATCATCAAAAGTGCCAATTCTTTTTATTTTATTGGATACAGTTCATAAGGAGAGTGTTTTAAAAAAATGATTGTTCTAGATAATGATTCAAGAGTTCCACTGTATTTGCAAATTTACGAGCAGTTAAAAGAAGAGATAATTTCAGGACAAATTCTGGAAGGTAGTAAGCTATATTCAACACGAACGCTTGCAGCAACATTAAATGTCAGCAGAAATACAGTAGAAAGTGCTTATATGCAACTTTCTTCTGAAGGATATGTTACAAGTAAAGCAGGCAGTGGGTTCATAGTTGAAAAACTAGATAGTATGTTAATCACTAAGTTAAAGGGAGAGAACTCTGACAATATTAAGAATCATAAAACAACGTTACCTGAGATGAATTCTGATAATAACTATAAGTATAATTTCAAATATGGAAAGCTACGTGCTTCTGATTTTCCTTTGCGCTTATGGAGGAGGATATCAAATAAATGCTTAGCATCTATAGATGGTGAGGTTATGACATCTTATACTAGCAGTAAAGGTGAAAAAGAATTACGAATAGAAATGATGGATTATTTAAATAAATCAAGAGGGGTCTCATGTACTCCAGAACAAATTATCATTACTTCAGGCTTTGAGCAGTGTTTAAGTTTACTATGCCAGATATTCAGAAACAATTTTTCTAAAGTAGCTTTAGAAGATCCTGGCTACATTGGCGCAAGAAAGATTTTTAACAATAACGGATATGATGTTGTTCCAATTAGCTTAGACAAGGATGGAATAAATATTGCTGAATTAGAAAATAATTCCGCAAAGATAGTATATGTAACTCCTTCACATCAATTTCCTACTGGATCAGTGATGCCAATTCAAAAAAGATTGCAATTATTAGATTGGGCAAGAAGAGAGAATGGATTTATAATTGAAGATGATTATGATAGTGAACTTCGTTATAATTCAAGGCCAATTCCTTCAATACAAGGTATTGATTCAGAAGGCTGTGTTATATATATTGGAACTTTTTCAAAATCTTTGTCCCCAAGCTTGAGATTGAATTATATGGTATTACCCCAATCATTACTAGAAATATATGATAAATTTTTTAGTAGCTACCAAACCTCAGTTCCAATAGTTGAGCAAAAAATCATTCAACAGTTTATGCATTTAGGACATTGGGATAGTCATCTGCGCAAGATATCTCTCCTAAACAAAAGAAGACATGATATGTTAATCCACTCTATTCATAAATTTATGGGAGATAATGTTATTATTCATGGTAAAAATGCAGGTTTGCATATCTTGCTAGAATTAAATAATGGATTATCTGAAGAAGAGATAATAGAAAAAGCTAAAGAATACGGCGTTACAGTTTCTCCTGTATCTACATATTGGTTACGCAAGGATAAATATCCTAATAATATGGTTCTTCTTGGTTTTGGTGGGATGACTGACAGTGATATTGCTGAAGGCGTTAATTTACTTAGTAAAGCATGGTTTAGTAAGTAGATCCTATTAGGAAATTAAAATAGGCATTATAAGGGCTGTCGCATTAGCGGATTAAAATCCATTAGCGATAGCTCATTTTTTAGCCTACATAAATCATTCCCTAAATTAGATATTGAGCTAATTAATAAAAGGTCCAAGTATTATTTTTTAATCAACATTTGAACCTTTTAAATCTAATCTAATTGTCTTTATGCTATGAATCCAGCTCTTTTCTTTATTAAGAAATAACAAAGGAATCTTAATTATAAGTCCCATGTTATTCTTACCAATTAGCTTATTTACTCGCTTTATATATCGGAAGTAAAATATTGTCAATAATATCCTCGGCATTCGTTTCTGTGATCCTTCCATGTAAAACAAGCTCATTTATAATTAGTATAGCTGGTAAATTTAAAGCCTTTTCAGAAATATTATCTACTGAAAGTGAAATCTCTTTACGATGATTAGCTCGCGTTATAATAGTTTCAGTTGATTCACGAAGACCATTTCCGTTGTTTATAACATTAAATAAATCGTAAGGCGTCATATTAGAAAGCATATCTAAAATTACATCTCGTAGATCATCGGGCCTGATAATTTCAAATAGATTTAAAACATTAAATAAGGCCTTTAAATCTTCTCTTAGCGAACCATGATCACTGACTTCTAATTCTATTGATGGTGCATGTCGGCTTAATGCGGCAAAAATAAGATAACATTTTTGTGGCCATCGACGATAAATAGCATTTTTGTTGGTTTTTGCAGCACGAGCTACCTCATCCATAGTCAATTTGCTATATCCTATTTGATTAAGCAATAACCAAGCCTGATCTAAAATCGCATTTTCAAGTATAACGCCACGGCGTCTACTAACATTTTCATTCATGATACAACCTCCTATTTTTGGTCTACATAATTCCACCATAATATAGTACCATAAACACCAATAAATAAAATAGCCAAAATCGTTAATTTACTGATCCAATTAATAAGCTGAGGATTATTTAAATATATTCCTGAAATTGTCCACGGGATATAACGGCCTAAGGGCTGTGATCCAAAAATGGCAGCTATAATTATAGCTACAAAGGAAGTACTAACGGGAGCCAATATTCCTCGCGTGATGCTAGCGATAAGCGGGAATAGAAAACTAAGACTACAATTATAGAGTGTTACTATACCTAACCTTTTTAGAAGAGTCCCAGTCAATAACACATCAAAATTTGTAAAATCCAAGCACAAACCCATGGCAAATGTCCCACTAATTGCTAATACCGTTATGCCTAAAAAACTTAATCCTAAAGCAAAAAACTTTGCACATACTAAACTTGTACGAGAAATTGGCAATGATAAAAGATCTTTAAAAGTTTGATCCTGATACTCTCTACCAAATACCCAGCTGCTTAAAATACCAAATCCCATTAATCCAATAACAGTAGAATACATAAAAAAAGTATTTTTCAAAAATTCTTCCCACGTTTTATCCTGCATATGGATAAGTAACAAAAAACTATAAAAAGCTAAAATATAAATTGGTATATGCCCCCGTATTATTTTGTAAAACTCAATTTTAGTCATTGACCATATCTGTTTCATAATGATTTGCCCTCCTTAATTGTTCTAAGAAAGAATTCTTCTAAGCTTTCATTTACAGGTTGAAAAATCATTGGATTCAATTTTTGATTTTCTAACTGCTGTAATAAAGCAGAATATTGGTTAATAGATATATCCGAAACAAGTATTTCCTGTTCACTTACTGATGTGCATTGCAAGTTTTTTGTAGCAAGATAATGTTCAAGATTCTCGACGGAGCCATCTGTTTTTATGTAAAGCTTTGATTCTCTGCAGGTTTCAAATTCCGAAAAATTTAATTCTCGTAGCAGGCATCCATGCGCTAATATACCAATTCGGCTTACCAGCTTTTCCATCTCATCTAATAGATGGCTTGAAATAAAAATAGTTGTCCCCTCTTTAGCCATTTCTAATAGAGAATTACGAACAACTACAAGCCCCTCCGGATCCAATCCATTTGTTGGTTCGTCTAACAAAAGAATTTTTGGCCTATGAATAAGCGCCTTAGCTAATCCAATTTTTTGATTGTTTCCTAGAGAAAGATCTTTTACCTTAACCTGTAGGTAATTATCTAGCAATAGATGCTGTGAAATGTCATCTATTCGTTTCTTAATTTCTGAATCTGGTATTAGTCTTTGCTTTGCATATAATATAAGATTTTCTTCTACTGTAAGGTTGGGATAAGCATGTGGTGTTTCAATTAAGTAACCCACTTGATTCCAAAATTCAGAAGGTAGCTTTGAAATTGATTGTCCAGAGTAATAAATTTCACCAGATGTAGGATTAACCATTTTAAGCAACATCCTCATTGTAGTTGTTTTTCCTGCACCGTTTAATCCTAGAAAGCCATATATTTCACCTTCATTAGCTGTCAGATTAATATCATAAACACTATTTTTTGATCCGTAACTCTTTGTTAACTTCTTCGTTTGTATTATTGACAAAACGTAAACACCTCCAAGTTATACTTCATTTAAGGTACTAATGTACCTTAAATGAAGTATAACATTGTAGATTATAAAACGCAATACTCAATATTCATATTTTTTTATTTATTCTTATCATTACTACTAGAGCCCTTATCTCTATAAAAAGCTAATGGAGCCTCTTCTACTATCCATTCCTTCCCATGATACTGTTTTTCTAATTTGTGGTAGGGGTTTCTTATTTAAATCTTTTTATTTTAATTCTATACTTACTTTTGAGTAGTAATCAAACCCATTTGCATCAAAATGCAAAGTTTTATCCTATGATATTCAACGTGTCAAAATTAGAAAAAGTTGAAGTCGGGATTAATTATCCCGACTTATTAAACAGCATTATTTTATTATATAACAGAATAAGCTCTTTCCATTTCATTAAGGTGTAGCTCTACTAAAATTTTCAGCAGAATTTACATCTCCGCTTCCTTTGTACTCTGGATACGCAGGATATTCCAAAAGCGGACGTGTACGACCTTTAGTCTTTTCAGATTGATCTGTTACAATCAAATTCTCAGGAGACTTATTATTTACTACCCATTGATCTAATGCGCCCAATGTATCGGATCCCATATTCCAAGTTTCTGAGTTATAATGGCCATTTCCTGGAACCATATAGAATTTTACAAACTCGCCAAGAGAGTCTTTACCGAATTTGTCAATCAGCTGATTATAGTAGTCAATTGTTCCTTGGAAGGTAACAATTTGATCTCCTGCTCCATGAATAAGAATCAATTTTCCTCCATTATTCTTAAAAGCTGAGATATCTGGATTTGTAGCATCAAGTAATTCTGAAGCTTGTACAACTTTGTCGCGCCATTTATCTGCATCAAAATTTTTAGGATTAAAATTATCATCTCGAACTATCATATTTTTAATAACAGCATCCCCACTTTCTGCCATTAAGCCATCTCTGGCAGTTGGTGCTGTACCAAATTGGTTTAGATACATATCGGCTAAAGGTGCTCCCTTAAAAACAGGATATCCCGGCATAGTGGTTAATCCATTGGCAAGAGGATAATTGAATTTCATAGATGAAGCAAATGTTTCTAATGTTTTTATCTGCGCATCTGATAATATATTTTTCAAAGCCTTTAAAACTTCATCCTTCTCTTTTTCAGCTCCATAAATGTTGCTTATTATGCCATCTTTAACGCCGTCTAGTCCATCATCTATTCCAATGATGGTTTGATTAACAAGCTTATACTGTTCAGGACTGATCCAACCCGCTCCATTATTAGCTTGTACGGCATCTGCATTTCTGCTATCTGCAATTGCCTTAGGTACCCAGTTTAATACAGGGAAATAGCAAATAACGCCGTTATATTCTGTTGGGAAATGTTGCACAACCTTCAACGCTTCTCGTCCACCATTAGACCCGCCAACAAAATATACCTGAGACGGCTTGGATTTATAAAAGGCCTGCACTATTTCTAGTACTGTATCTTTTGTTTTCTTTAACTGGTCAGAGGCAAAATTATTTAAGGCTTCATCATTAAGCGCCCATTTACTATCCCAATATGAAGAATTTACATGACCACTATCACTGCCAAATGTCACATACCCTTGAGCCAAAGGTGTTGGATCTGAAACCATTTGCCCGTAATATCCACTATCAGCAGTAACCAGAGCACCGTCAAATCCGCCGCCACCATATTGTAGTATTTTACTGTTCCATTTTACAGGAAGGTTAACCTGAAAGTTAATGTCTGGCGCATTTTTATCTACTGGATGGATTGCACCTAATACCTTGCAGTATTCTCCATTCAGATTACCCTTTTCATCAGATTTCACTATAGTTGCTGAACTTATCGTAGCACCTGATGTAGGCAGCCCTATTTTTGATGCAGGAATTTCTGCTGGTATCGTAAAATTGCTTGATTCATCATAAACTTTAAAATCTTTTGGATTAGTAGATGATGATGTATCAATAACTATAGAATCTTTTGGATTAGTGGAAGCTACTGCACTACTTCCATTAAACATGAACACACAACTAGTTGCAAAAGCACTTACGGTGGTCCAACTTTTCTTTGAAATTTTCATTTTTTCGTCACTCCTTATTTTTGACTGACACTGTCAGAGCTTTATCTGATGTCTACCACTGTAACCTCCCTCCTGTATTAATATAAGATTGATAAAATCATAAATTAGCAAAATTCCACTTGCATATAATGCAAACTTTAACATATATTTCTACCTATGAATATATTATACTTACTCAGACTGATATTCAATAAGTTTTCATAATAATTTTTTTGACTATAGTTCCCTTTTTAAATAATTCATTAATTTGCTATTCCGCAATATAATCTTGAAACAAATATCTAATCACAAATATGTCTAAGGCTACATCCTTTGCATTTATTAAGTATCTCATCATCTTAGTAAAGAACATCTAAGTTCTTCATTGAAAGTAGAATTTACAATGTTAAAAGCAATCTGCTTTTTATTAAAATATTGTAAAATTCTTAAATTCTAAAATTCTTAAAAATATATATTCTTAAATTCTTTAGAATTTTAGAATTTTTAATATCCAACTCATCTCGAATTTCGCCAACTATTTCTTCTAAAATATCTTCAATAGTTACAAGTCCAAATGTTCCTTCATATTCATCAATAGCTATAGCCATATGCTTTTTAGAAATCTGTAATTCTTTAGTGAAATGCTTACACTATAGTATAAATTTCAATATTATCGTGTTTTAATAATGGCTAAGCTCCAGTCGTAGAAAAGGCAATTTTATTAATTTATGAAGCAAAAAACTCTATAACTAGAATACTTTCTAACTATAGAGTCTCATTAAACATTTTTTACTTTCACATATTTAGAAGTCAACTTTTTAACTAATTACTCTTTTTTATTTTACTATATTTACTGTTCCTTCTTTTCTTGTTGGAGCTTTTGGTTCTTTCCCTCCATTAAAGCCTAGGGTTGCTGTACCAAATGTCGCATAGTTTTCTGGAATTCCTAGCTCAGTAAGCACATTTCTGACCTTAGGATCATCTCCAACCATAGCTAAGGTATGTACCCAACATGATCCAATGTTAAGTGAATGAGCTGCTAACATTATGTTTTGTATTGCTGCAGCACAATCAGACTGTCCTACTGGTAAGTTTTTATCACAAGATGTTATCACTATAGTAGGTGCATTATAAAATGGGTTAAAGTTTGGATTATTGGCCATCTTATTTATCTGCTCTATAGGAGAATTTTGTAATGCTTCTTTAGCTGCTGAAATCAGATTGTTTATCTTCTCTCTATTTTGTACAGCTGTAAAATGCCAATCCTGACTATTCATTCCGCTTGGAGCAAACTTAGCAGCTTCTAATATTTTATTTAAGTCTTCATCGGAAATTTGCTCTTCTTTATACACTCTTATACTTCTTCTTGTTATGATACTTTGTATTACTTCGTTCATTATTTTTCTCCTTCCATTTAAGCCCCAATATAACTTTATTTATATTATTATATTGATTAGATTAATTATAAATTTGTCTAGAACTTTCATTCTAGTATATAGTATTATCATTTTTGCAATAAATATATAAATCCGGCGCTAATAAATTTATATGATTAACATTCCTTTTCACATAAATTTCACATTACAGAATTATAATTCCCTTATAGCCGGTTATTTCTATATTAATCTATGTTTTTAACATAAAAATAAATTTTTATATGACGTAAGGAGAGATAATTATGAAAAAGAAAAAAATACTAGGAATTGCAATAGCAGCTATGATCTCAATATCAAGCCTTGTTCCAGCATTCGCTGATGATGCTTCTACACCAAATGTAACAAATAGTGTTACTACAGGACAAGTATCGCAAAATAATAAGGCAGATAAACTTGCAAAACTTACTCAAAAAGCTTCTAAACTTGGAATAGATATTACTGGATTAACTAATGATCAAGCAAGATCAAAAATAAGAGCTGCTGTAGCTCAAAAACTTGGGATTGATATAACAGGTCTATCAGATAAAGATGCTTCAGCTAAAATTAAAGCAGCTTTTGAGGAAAAGACTCTTGAAAGACTTAATAAAAAAGCAACTGAATTAGGTATAGATATAACAAATCTTTCACCTGATAACGCTAGAGCTAAGATTCTATCTGCAGAGGCAGGGAAACTTGGAATTGATATAACAGGACTATCAAATAAAGATGCTTCAGCTAAAATTAAAGCAGCTCTTGAAGCTAAAAGCCTTGCCAATTTAACTAAGAAAGCAACAAAACTTGGAGTTGATATAACAGGTTTATCTAATAAAGATGCTAGAATAAAATTAAATCAAGCAGAGGCTTCTAAACTTGGAATAGATGTTACAGGTCTATCAAATGAAGATGTAATAGCTAAAATTCAAAGTGCAAGAGCTGAGAAATTAGGAATCGATATAACAGGATTATCATTTAAAGATGCTCAAGCTAAAATTAAAGCAGCATCTGAAGCTAAAAAAGAAGCTCATCAAAAGAAAAATACATCAACAACTACAACAACTGATACTTCCGTACAATAATTTCATTAAAGAAGAGATGCTTTCACAAATTTGAAGGTATCTCTTCTTTACTATGTTATAATATGTGAATTTTAAGACCACATTTTCTATAATTTAAAGAATTTTATATATAGGATTTTAAAAATTCAGCTCACTGAAGACTACATCATAAATTATAAAATAATTGAAGTACGATAATTTTATAAAAGATGAACTATATTCTTTATAACTTATATACAAAGATTTATTAAACTTTGCTATTTCTGTAAGCCACATGCCTAGTAACCATCATGGTGTTTTCTTCCCCTGGAAAATATACTGGATTAATTTTAGTTTCATTATACAGATTGATTGCATCTACTACATCTATTGCTAATTCCTTAAAACTAATGAGACCATACATTCTCGGTGGAAGGATATAGATAGGTTTATCAATCTTTGAAGTTTTCACAAATTTCTTAACTTGCATTATTAGATGGGGACAACATACAATTATATCAAATTCATTCATTCTCTTATTTACTAATAAAAATGGAGAAAATTCAATTGAATAATCATTTTGCATATTATTCTCTAATATCTCCTTTTCAACCTTACTGGCTAGGGTACTTGATGAAAAGCCCCCTCCACAGCACAAAAGTATTCTTATCATTTCTAATCCTCCACTGCCTATTATTAATCTTAAACACTAAAGATTTATAGATAAACCAACTATAATCCATACTTATGCGTATAGCTCACCGAAATGAATAATATACTTTTGTTCCAGTTTCTCGGTAATTATGATTGGTGATTCTAAGGCTATAAAGTTGCACCCAAAGTGCTAGCCTCAAAGAACAAGCTTTGAACTAGCACATTTGGAACAACTTATAGCCAAAGAATCACATCCATTAAAATTACCAATGAAACATTCCACAAAAGTATATTACTCATTTCTGGTTGGAATATATTTCATAGTCTAAGTATAGTTTATCATTATATTATCTATATAAATATCAACTTATTCAAATAAATATATTTATTTGAATATACTAAACTTTATCAGTTTTTTTTAATTTGACAATTCCATCTTTAATCGTTATTTGATTAGTTTCCTCTAAATATCTTAGAGTGGGCTCTATACGTTCCTTTACTCTTCCAAGTTTTGAGCCGAGCAGAGTCTTTTGATAAGTTGTGAAACATATTCTATCCAATTCATACAAATTCATGCCATCTGGTCTTATCTTAAGATTCATTATGACTTTTTCTATAGTATTCATAAGATTCCCTCCTTATACATATCTAATTATACAGCAATATGTAAATTTCTTCCATAAAATTTAATTATATAAAGATGAATCATACTTTCCATAGTCCAGCGAAATAAAAATGTTTCTACTTTCTATCTATTATCATATAGGTCTAATGCATATTTTTTTCATATATATAAAATGAATTATATTATTTAAGACTTCTATATTAGTGATATGAATTTCTTTAAATCCCTTTATCGAGTAGCTCGTTGTATTGATTTATTATGTCGTCTAACCTTTGACTAGCAGTAATAACTTCTATTCCTAATAAACTTTTTTCATTGTTTATAATTTCATATAAGGATTGTCTCATTTTACAAATCATTTTCTCTATTTCTATTATTTTTTCCAAATTATACTCCCCCTTACTTTTTTATAAGTATAACTCTGAAAAAATACATTTGCTGTATCAATTGTTACATTATGTAACAAACTTCACTTGTTATATATCGCAATAAATTATATAATCACTAAAAATAAAATATTCTATATTAATATTTATACAAAAATCGCAGGCGACTGTTGAGCCATAGATTTTACTGGAATATAAATTTCCAAAGAATAAAACAAAGCCAAATAAACATTCTACTAAAATGAATATTTGGCCCTGCATATATTCTAAAAATTTTAATTCCTTATATTTTTTCAAAGCGCCTGGATAAAACAATTCTATATATTATTCAGAACTTATATATTTCTAGACTTTAAATTTATTTGCCATTTCTATCATGCTATCAGCCATCTCTGATGTGTCTTTTGCCTGATTAGTAACATTATCTACTGAGGCGCTAGTTTCGCTGATACTTGCAAATATCTCTTCTACACTAGAAGCTGATTGCTGTGATTTTGACGAAATATTTACTATAGCATTATTGACTTTAGATACATTATCTGCAATTTTAATTGCTGACTCAGCAATCTCTTTTGACATTTCATTCACAACTTCAGCATCTTTTTCATATTGATTTCCTATAGACTTCAACATTTCGTAATCTGGTCTAACCTGACTATCAATAAATCTCAATATATCTTTAGTATTATTAGTAAAGTTTTCAATAACACTTCCAACTGTACCTATATTTTTCTTTATATCTATAACTGTTTCTGATGACTTCTCAGCTAATTTTCTAACTTCCTCTGCAACTACAGCAAATCCTCGACCTGCATCCCCTGCATTAGCAGCCTCTATGGATGCGTTAAGTGCTAGAAGATTAGTTTGTTCAGCTATTTGACCAATAGCTTCTGCCATTTTTTCTATTTCTTTAACTATCTTTATATCCTCAATTGCTTTTTTAATCTTAATTTCTTTTTCATTATATAGGCTTATTGCATTATTAGATGATGCTTCTGCTTTTTCTTTTACATTTACCGCTCTCTTCATAATTTCATCTGAATCTAATTCTCTCTTTTCAGCATTTCTGCTAAGGTCATCTGTCAGCTTTTCTATTTCCATTGTATATGAACTAACATCTTGAGTTGCCGCACTTAAATTCATGCTTGCATCAGCAATTTCATGAGTTACAGTTTTAATATTATTCATAGTTGCAGACATTTCTTCCATTGTTGAAGTTAGATCTTCATTTGAAATTCTGACATTTTTCATACGATTAGTAAGTTCCATAATAAGATTTTTCACGTCTAATACAGCAATATTCAATGCTTTTGACATATTACCTATTTCATCATATGCATTTATATTTATTTTCTCAGTAAGATCTCCTTCCGCTAAACCATTAGCAAAATTAACTATGCTGTTTATTCTCTTTCTTAACCAAATTGCTAATCCACCACTTAATATGGCTAATATCAATGCTGAAATAACAATAAATATTGCAAGAAATTTAAACGAATTTTTAAAAACTGCGTTACTTGATTCCGATGTTTCTTTGGCCGCATCAATATTTTCATTTATTATAACATTTATATCATCAGCTATTTCTTCTCTTAAAGTAACATACTCCGAATTATATAGTGCAATAGCTCCCTCATAATTATTGTCAGTTACCTCCTTTATTATCTTTGTTCTTATATCCCTATACCTAATTAACGCATCTTTAACTTTTTTATAATCAGCTTCTTCTTTTTCACTAGAATAAGGTATTTTTTCAATTTCTTCAAAAGTTTTATTATTTAAATCAGATAAATCTGCTAAATCTTTTTGTGCCTCATCTATATCATTTTTAAAATTACTATTAATAATATGTTCCATATCAGATAGTCCTAAGTTAGTATTACTTTTTACTACATATAACTTCTGAAGTCTCATTAAATTATTATTATAAATTTTATCTGTATTTATATTTAGTTTGTTCATGCTAAATAGACCAGCTATGCCGACTAAAACTAAGAATACAGTACATATCACACTACTTCCTATTAATTTTTGGGATATTTTCATTTTCTTAAACATTGTATTTATCCTTCCCTTCGTCCTTTAAGATATAAAAGTTATCATGTTTAATCCCAATACCTAATTCTATAACCATTCTATAAACTACTAAGCTTATCCACTTATTTTTACATAAATATCAAAAACTAATAAGCAATTTACTTCTACTCTAAATTATACCATAATACCCATCCAATTCACATAAGTCTGATAATTATTCTCATATTATTTGATTGTATTTATATTTAAAATAGATGTGATAAAAGTTCCACAAGCAAAATGGATTTATTTTGCACTTGCCAGTCATTTTCAATCTTGTTGAATAGATTTCTGTGTAACTTTTCCACACTCTTAACTTCATTACAATTTTCCACAAGTGTTGATTAACCAAATTTTTACTTTAAATTATTAACTTATTTTTGATATTTTTCAAAAATAAGTTAATAGATATATAGACTTCGACCTTAAGACTTTTTTTAAGCAATTTTCTTACAAATTGAATTAGTGATAATTTAACATATTTTAAATTTTTAGTCGTTTCAACATAAGTAAATTGAAGCAAAACATAAGCTATCAATGATATGAAAAGTTGATTATAGACAGCATTTTCAGTTGTTCCAAATATTCTTTTTACATTCAAGTTTTGTTTTATAAATTTAAAGAAGGTTTCAATTTTCCAACGTTCCTTGTATATTTCTGCTATTTTTTCTGGAGTAATGTTCATTAGGTCAGTGCACACTTTTACTGATTTACCATAATAATCAGTAAATTCAACTACTCTAAATCTATTTTGAGTTTTTTTAGTCTCTTTTCCTAAATAACATGTAACATCTCGAATTACAGAAGAATTTTCTACTACTCCTAAACTTCTCAATTTCTTTGGTTTTGAAAGTATTGTATTATTTTTTATTCTTATAACAAAAGATTGTTTTATTTCTTTAAACATATCAAATCTCTCATGATTTTCATAAGCCCTATCTTCAACTAAAATAGAGTGTACATCTATTAAACCTTCACCTATCGGTCCATCATGCTTTTTAGCAATAGTTTCAATAACTTTTTGTGGTGTAAAGTCATTAATATTTAAAGATATATGAAGTTTTATTCCAGATTTCTTCCCATTAAATTTTGCCCATTTAAGACGGTTTTCACCTACGGTCACGGTAGTTGAATCAATTGCTATTAATTGTTTTGGCAAATTTAGAATTCTTCGCATTCTACGATTACATTTAGAAACAATAATCTCAAATAAAGTTTTAGAAATTTTGTAATCTACCTTAGAGGCTTTTTTAGAAATAGTTGAATAATCAACTGGTGTTAGCCCTACTGATTCCATATGCTCAACGCCATCCCTATAACTCTTATATTCATTCGTAGCTGCTGCAATAAAGAATTTTATTAAATCATATAATGTGAATTTTCTTGCAGTATCAACATATTCTAAAATTTTACTAAATTTTTCAACTTCCTTTTCACTTAAAAATGTTTGAAATATATCAAATATAGTGGTAGTATTTTTCATGAGGGCATTCTCCTTAAGTATTATTTTGGTTCGCACTTTAATATTACTACAGAATGACCTCATTTTTTATATATTTTCACTTCTATTTTTTGGTTAATCAACACATATGACAATTTTCCAAAAATAAAAAACAATCTCCTCATTTTTTAATAGGAGACTGTTTTTCATTTAGTATCATTCACTAAATCAATATTTTTTCTAATTTATTGTATCAACGCTATCAAACATTGCTGTCATTTCGATAAATACTTGTTTCTTGCAACAAAACTCTCTTTTTGAAATATGGCAATTAGCAATCTCTTTGCTCGAGTTATCAGATTTATATTTCTCCAGCTTTTCTTGAAGTTCTTCAAGACATAAATCGTGAATTGCTTTAATAATATCTTCTTCCCATATACAAGCTGGGTAACTATTTATCACTTTTATTTTCATTAATTTAACCTCGTATTAATAATGGGGTGTAAAATCTAATAAATATTAACTACTGAATAATATTTATTATATAATAATCAGATGAAATTAATATTGTGAATGAAACATCTTTG
The DNA here is from genome assembly GCF_018223745.1 of Clostridium beijerinckii. Lineage (NCBI taxonomy): Bacteria > Bacillati > Bacillota > Clostridia > Eubacteriales > Clostridiaceae > Clostridium > Clostridium beijerinckii. The sequence goes on along the minus strand of NZ_CP073653.1, from coordinate 2,473,711 downwards.
TATTGTAAATTACTACCCTTTAGCATATTATGATTTAAATAAAATTAGAAATCCCCTGTAAAGTCATCATCAATTTACAGGGGATTTACTGTTAGTAGGTATAGTAAAATATAGGAGTGTTATGTAACCACATATTAAGGGGTATATGGGAATCAATTTTTACACACTCAATATATTATTCGTTAATAAATATAATTTTCTGACATAAAACATAAATTTTTCTGATAAAAAGTATATTCTCATTGTTATCAATCATAAATTTTATTATCCCTTTATTAGATAATTGCGAAACTCATTGATAAAAATGAATAATGATTGATTTGAAGTTGCAAAAACATTATTAATGGATTTAATGGTTCCTGCTATACAAATATAATAGTTGACTTCTTAAAAAAGGGCGCACGAAATAAAGCGAAGGTGAATTCCAATTTTTATAAATAAATTTTATGCAATTAATGGCTTTAAGCTTCGGATATATTTATGTTTATGAATTTTATCTGCCACGATAACTGTTATTAGTTGAGTTATTCCGGCTAGAAGTAAATCAGCATGAAGTGTTTGCTCATTTTGAGTCTTACGCTCCGCGACGCAGTAACTATATTTGAAGTGATTTATATTTTTTTCAACAGCTACTCTGATTTTATAAGTATTACTCCATTCTTGGGTTCCTCGTGTTATTCCAGGATATGCGCGCAGATTCTTTTCAGGATAAATATAAAACATTCGTCCACATAAGGAATTTGTACATGGATTTTCACATTGAGTTACACGTTTGCTCTTTTTGGTTTCTTTGTTATATAACCATTTCATTTTAGGGCATACAAACTTCATTGTTGGAATTCTAGAACGAAGATGACTTTTACTACCTTCACGTTTCATTGGAATAGAAGGATCATTCGGACAGCATGGAATGCCGTCTTCGTTTAAAGGGCAATCAGCATTTTCTAGTGTAAGCCTAGTTTTTAAAGGAATATATGCTTTATCAAATTTTAATTCGAGAAGAAGATCACGATAAATTTGAATACTGTCAAAAGCAGCATCTCCTAAAAAGGTTTTTGGACTTATTAATGGATGCTTGTTAAAAAAATCTTTGAGAACAGGGATAAGAGCCTTAGAATCTGCAAGAGATTTATCTTCATCAGGTGAATCAGATTTTTTCTCAACAATAATATCAGGATGAGCATTGAGAAAATCTTTATTATAGAACGAAATATCTCTTACGATACCGAGGCCATTAGTAATGATTCCGAATTTAAAAGCATAGCAAAAATGCCCATTAATATACATTTGTTGGATGGCAGGGTTGGCTGAAGCGTGTGATGGCATAGAGCCATAGGCAGCTTTATAAGGATCATAAGAGTCATCTAAATTGCATGCTTTCTTAAAATTTTTAAGCTGTTTTATAATGCGATTAGCATATTTAGGATTATTTTCAGTGACAAATGCTTCAAGGCCTGAAGTATCAAAAATAGTCATGGAAGCAAGAGCCGTATCAATCTGTTGGCATATCGGTTCAGTAATATCAACAAGATTATCGAACATGGATTGTAAGTCCAAAAGAAAGTCCTGCTTGAAACGAGTAAACTTAGATGAATCAGGAACTCTTAAAAAGCCGCAGAAGTCTCTTAGTTCTTGAGAATATTTAAGGAAAATAATTAAAAGAGAATCTGTAGGAATAGAAAAAATGCGTTGTAAAATTAAAGCACTGATCATAGCATAAAGCTGATATTTTCGCGGCCTTCCTGTGGAAGCGTAAAAATGGTTAATGAAAGATGCAGGAACTAACTCATCAAGGTCGATAGTGTTTTCGAGTAAAGAAAGAAATTGGAATTTATCATTTTCAAATTTTTCTTTGCAATCAGAATAAACATCTGCCAAAGAAAGCTGTTTATATGTTATCATATATATGACTCCTTTCTGAGGTATATGGTAGTTTTGTTTTTAGGCAATTCAATTTTACCATAAATCAGTGAGGAGTTATTTTATTTTGCTAAAAAAATATCCCGCATTTCTGCGGGTTGCGGCGTTTCGCAAACGCCTAATCCCTTTATAACTGAAAGGAGTACTTAGTAAATCTAAAGATATTATTATTTTGTCATTATTTTTTTATTTTTATGTATAATATCTTTAAATTTCGCAAATAATTATTAGTGAAAATATTACTTTTCAACTACACCAAAAGAGATAGCATTTATTAATCTAACTGCTATCTCTTTTCACATTAAAAATCAGTTTCTAAAACTCCTATCATTTTTTTGATTTAATTACTTATACCTCTTAGTAATTTTAGAATATTTATCCTAAAATTTAATAGTATTCCAATGAAAAATAATATATTATTATTTTTTTTTGCCATTTGCACCTTTTTTATATTTTTATTGTTGAATTAAAACAGTTTATGTCGTATAATGTTAATGTAAATATACAATTTACTTATATTGAAATTTTTCCTAGAGTTTTGATATAGTATTTTCTTTTTTTACCAATTAGAGTAAGAAACTAGACATATTCTAGTTTCTTATTTTTTTAACTCACAACCTCATCCGCCCATTTTATAGCATCTATATAGGCTTCTGCAAGCTTATTATCATTGGCACCTATTTCCTTAGTATAAAACTCAACATTTTCCCACTGACCCTTTTCATAGTTAATAGCCAATTTCAATATTTTATTCAAGTAATTATCTTTTTCAATTAGTCCTTCCTTTATTTCATCATCTATATATAATTCTTTTAAGATCACTTCAATTGAACAATTTAAAATTGCGTCCATAACTGAAAATAATCCTACCATATAAGCTGAATAAACATTATTTTTATACTCACTCATATTACATATTAATTCACATAACTTCGCTCTCTGCAATGAGACTTTTATAAGTTCATCTGTGTTATTTTCCTTTAGATCATTTAGCAGAACTACATATAACCATTTTATAATCTCTTTTCTTCCCAAAAGTGCAATAGCATATTTTATAGATCTTACTTCATTCTTTAGGCAGTATGCAGACGAATTTATCAATTTGATTATTTTATATGATAAACCTAAATCCTTTATTATTAGTTCCTCTAATTTATTAAAATCAAAATCGTCTTTATTAATTAACTTTAAAATTTTTATTGCTGTATCTTTGTTAGTCGGAATGTTTTTTCTGGAAAGCACTATTGGTTTACTAAAATAATATCCTTGAAAGTATGAATATCCTAGTTTCAAAGCCTCATCATATTCTTCTTTGTTCTCTACTTTTTCAGCTAAAAACTTTATTTTATTATTTATTTTTTTTAGTTCAAATACTTTCTTTCTTTCTCCCCCTGTAGTGATTTTAAAATCTATCTTTATAATATCAGCTATTTCTATTAATTTAATATATTTAGTATGGAATACAAAATCATCTAATGCTAATATAAATCCTCTTTTCTTAAGTCTTTTACACGCATCCACAATTTCATCATTTGGTTCTATATTTTCTAAAATTTCTATCACAACATATTCTTTAGGAAGTATGGTTGCTATTTCTTTCTTTATCAATTCTTCAGTAAAATTTATAAATGCCTTCTTGTTATCAGTAATATCTTTGAAGTCAAATGTATAAAATGTATTAGCTATAACCTTTAAAGTTGCTTCATCCCCATTAGTATTGTTATAGAAATTATTTTGTCCATTTCTAAATAGAAGTTCATATGCAACAACTTCATTTTTCCTGTTAAATATAGGCTGTCTAGCTACAAAAATATCCATAACAGTCTCATCCCCTTCATTAATACTTGTATACCTCTTAATCCAACCCTTAATGTAGTATAATTTTGGTTCATGAAAATTAAAATCTCATCTCAATAAGCCTACATCATACTTAAAATTAAGATATATAAGTTCTTATTTATATATAAATCAAGTAAATTTTTTCATATAAAAAACCAATTAAAACTAACTAATAAAATAATTAATTAATCTTAATTGGTCGGTTGCACAACTAGCTCCAAACTCTTAAAGTGCCCACTTAGAAAGAATTCTTCATAGCTTCCAATTGTAATATAATGCATCAATATGTACTTATTTCATATATATGAAATATTATCATTAATTTATAATAAAATCAACAAATAATATCATTAGGAATACTAAATTAGAGATTTTTAAGATTATTTTCTCTTTTTATTGAGACATTATTTTTATTTAAAAAAATAATTTTTGTTAAATATCGTCTAAAATTATAAACAAAAAAAGATTAGTTACATCTATATTTCCCTGTAACTAATCTTCTTAATATATAATATGTTAAATGCTATCTACTTAAATATTCATCTATTGCAGCAGCAGCTTTCTTTCCTGCTCCCATTGCTAAAATAACAGTTGCAGCACCAGTAACTGCATCTCCACCAGCATAAACACCTTCTTTAGTTGTTAATCCATCTTCATTGGCAACTAAACAAGCTCTACCATTGATTTCTAAACCTTTAGTAGTTGATGAAATTAATGGATTTGGTGAAGTTCCAAGTGACATTATTACTGTATCAACGTCTAATACAAACTCTGAATTTTCCTTAACTACAGGCTTTCTTCTTCCTGAAGCATCTGGTTCTCCAAGTTCCATTTTAACGCATTTCATTCCTTTAACCCATCCATTTTCATCTGTTAAGATTTCTGTTGGATTAGTTAAAACATCAAATATTACTCCTTCTTCTTTAGCGTGATGCACTTCTTCTGCTCTTGCTGGAAGCTCTGACTCACCTCTTCTATATACTATATGAGCTTCTGCACCAAGTCTTAAAGCAGTTCTTGCTGCATCCATAGCAACATTTCCTCCGCCAACTATAGCAACTTTTTTACCTGCTTTAACTGGAGTATCATATTCTTCTTTAAATGCTTTCATTAAGTTTACTCTTGTTAAAAACTCATTAGCTGAAAATACACCATTTGCATTTTCTCCTGGTATTCCCATAAACTTTGGAAGACCTGCTCCTGATCCAATGAATACAGCTTCAAATTTTTCATCTTCAATTAATTGATCTATAGTTATTGTTCTTCCTACAATTACATTAGTTTCAATTGTTACTCCAAGCTTCTTTATATTTTCAATTTCTGCTTTAACAACATCATCCTTTGGTAATCTAAATTCAGGTATTCCATAAACTAAAACTCCACCTGCTTCATGTAGTGCTTCAAATATAGTTACATCATAACCTTTTTTAGCTAGGTCTCCTGCACAAGTAAGACCAGCAGGGCCACTTCCAATTACCGCAACTTTCTTTCCTTTAGAAGGTTCTGTTTGCGATAAATCTACTTTATTTTTTCTTGACCAGTCTGCGGTAAACATTTCTAATTTACCTATAGCTACAGCTTCACCTTTAATTCCAAGTACACAGTTACCTTCACATTGATTTTCTTGTGGACATACTCTTCCACAAACCGCTGGAAGTGCACTGTATTTTGCTATTTCTTTAGCAGCACCTTCAAAGTCTCCAGTTTTAGCTTTTGATATAAATCCTGGAATGTTGATTGATACTGGACATCCCTCAACACATTTAGGATTTTTACAATTTAAACATCTATTGGCTTCTTTTATAGCATCATCTTCATTATATCCTAAACAAACTTCCTTAAAGTTTTTTGCTCTTACTTCTGGAGCCTGTTCAGTAACAGGTGTTCTTTTCATTCTATCGTTCATCTCTATTACTTATCCTCCTTGCATCCACAACCACCATGGTTATGAGTGTTTCCTTCTTCAAGTTTTAATAATTCTCTTCCTTCTTCTGTTTTATACATAGCTTGTCTTCTCATCGATTCATCGTAATCTACTAAATGGCCATCAAACTCAGGTCCATCAACACATGCAAATTTAACCTTTCCACCGACAGTAACTCTACAAGCACCGCACATTCCAGTACCATCAACCATTATAGGGTTTAAACTTACTACAGTTGGAATATTTAATTCTTTAGTTAACATTGAAGTAAATTTCATCATTATCATTGGTCCAATGATAACAGCTTGATCATATTTCTTACCCTGATTATTAACTAATTCCTTAAGCATATCTGAACCAGTTCCTTTAAAACCGTACGAACCATCATCTGTTGTCACGTAAAGATTTCCAGCAACTGCCTTTAATTCTTCTTCATATATTAATAAATCTTTATTTCTGCTTCCTAAAATAACATCTACAGCTATCCCATGTTCGTGCATCCACTTAACTTGAGGATAAACTGGAGCTGCCCCTACTCCTCCTGCAATAAAGATAATATTTTTCTTTTTCAATTCTTCTAGATCTTCATGAATAAATTCACTTGGTACACCTAATGGTCCTACAAAATCTGAAACATAATCTCCAACATTAAATGCTGCTAACTGCTTAGTTCCTTTTCCTATAGCTGCAAAAACTATAGCTACTGTACCTTTTTCCGCATTATAATCTGCAATTGTTAAAGGTATTCTTTCTCCTTTTTCATCATTTTTTATAATTATAAATTGACCTGGTTTTGCTGATTTAGCAACTCTAGGCGCTTCTATATCCATTAAGAATATGTTATTGGTAAGTTCTCTTTTGTTAACAATTTTGTACACTCTTAGTACCCCCTACGCTTATAAATTCTATTGATAATTTCATATTAAACTTGCTTAGATAGAGTTTGATCCCTATCTGAATCTTAGCTGAAATTTATTTATGATCATACAACTGTTACATATCACTTAAAGAAGCGATAGGATTACAGCTTCTAAACATAAGATATATCCGATAATTGGAATTTTCATCCTTGTTTCCATATCAACAACAAAGACTCCCTGAGGTGGAGAGTCATTGTTGTTTTATCAATGTTGTAACGATTCTTTTAGTAATTATTCAATTATTTACTTCAATAACTTTTTAAAAGTTACATGATTTTTAATGTGAAACAACTTACTTTATCTCTATAAGATTATGAAATAAAAAAATTGCCTTTATTTATTTTATAAATTAACTTTAGTTCCATAGTATGTGCATTCAAATAATTTTTCCATTGTAGCATCATCTATTTCTCTAGGATTTGATCCTGTACATGCATCTAATACTGCATTATGAGCTATAAATGAAAGATTAGCTTTAAAATCTTCTTCAGTAACTCCATACTCTTTCATTGAGTGAGGAATTTCTAACTTATCATTTAATCCGTTAATTAATTCGATTAATGAATCAGTTAACTCTGCATCATTATTTCCCTTTAATTTTAAAGCTCTCGCAATATCTCCATATCTATTTTCGCATTTTGTTCTATTATACTCAATTACATATGGTAAAAATATAGCATTTGCACATCCATGAGGAATATGGAATACAGCACCAACCTTATGAGCCATCGAGTGAACTATTCCAAGTAATGCATTAGAAAATGCCATTCCAGCTAAACATTGAGCTTCATGCATTAGATTTCTAGCTTCTTTATCTCCTTCAAATGATTTGATTAAATTTTCTTGAACCATTTCTATAGCTTTAATTGCTAATGGATCTGAGAAATTTGATTGAAGTGATGCAGTGTATGCTTCTATAGCGTGAGTTAATGCATCCATTCCAGTATGAGCTGTTAAAGTTTTTGGCATAGTTTGAGCAAGTGCTGGATCAACTATTGCTATATCTGGAGTTATGTTAAAATCAGCTAAAGGATATTTAATCTTTTCTGAATAATTAGTGATAACTGAGAATGCTGTAACTTCTGTAGCTGTACCGCTTGTTGATGGAATAGCTACAAACTTAGCTTTTTGTCTAAGGTCTGGTAATCCAAATGGAACAACTGCTTGTTCAAACGTAAAATCTGGGTATTCGTAGAATATCCACATAGCCTTTGCAGCATCAATTGGTGATCCTCCACCGATTGCAACTATCCAATCAGGCTCAAAGTTTCTCATAGCTTCTGCGCCTTTCATTACTGTTTCCACTGATGGATCTGGTTCAACACCTTCAAATAATTCTACTTCCATTCCTGCTTCTTTTAAATAATCTTCAACTTGTTTAAGAAAACCAAATCTTTTCATTGATCCGCCACCAACTACTACGAAAGCTTTCTTACCCTTTAAAGTTTTAAGAGCCTCAAGTGCTCCTTCTCCATGATAAATGTCTCTTGGTAAAGTAAAACGTGCCATAAATATTTCCTCCTAAAATTTGTTCATTTATTATTTTGCATAGTTGTAAAATAATAAGTTAATATGTCTATTTTTGACCACATAAATTATTAAAGCAATATTCATGCCAACTTGTGATTATTTTATCAATATATTTTATATTTATGATAATAAAATGTCAAAATATAAGAGTACTTTTCTAACAAAAAACTCATAATTCCTGAGAAATATTATATTTAAAGGGTTTAAATTAAGTTATTAAATATATAAAAAATAAATTATACATAGATTAATTGTTAAGCATATACTCATTTATATAAATAATTTTTAACAAAGATATGTCCTAAAATAATACAGCATAAATTTAATACAGCGTAATATTTTAGGACATGCTTTATAATTTATTTACGTTTTTTTAATTTTAGATATAGAGTGTTTCTACTTATACCTAAAGTTTTAGCCGCTTTTGTCATATTATGATTATTTATTCTTACAGCTTCATGGATTGCCTTCATTTCAAGTTCTTCTAAGTTTAAAGTATTCACCATATACTCAGTCTTTTCAGTATTAACATTCTTTAAAAAGCCATTTGTCTGATCGTCTTCCCATATCTCTTTACTTAAAAAGTCATCTTTTAATATTTTCCTATCATATGTTTTGTCTATCTCAACACTTTGATTATCTTCAAATTCCCATAAATTAAAAGATGATCGTCCATCTAAATTTACTATATTCTCAATATAATTTTCAAGCTCTCTTATATTTCCAGGCCAATCATAGTCTAATAACTTATTATATAAACTTTTATCAAGCTCCGGTATTGATTTATTCAACTGAAAGGATTTAATCCTTAAGAAGAAGTCAATAAGCATTTTTACATCGCCTTTTCTCTCTCTTAACGGCGGCAAAGTGATTGGAATTACACATAATCTATAGTACAAATCTTCTCTAAAATTCCCTTTTTGAACTTCTCTTTTTAAATTTTTATTAGTAGCTGCTATAACTCTTACATCTATAGGAATCTCTTTGCTTCCACCAAGTCTTGTAACTCTTCCATTTTGAAGTACTCTTAACAGCTTAACCTGTGCATCAAGTGGCATTTCCCCAATTTCGTCCAAAAACAAAGTACCTCCGCTTGCAATCTCAAACTTACCTGGATTTCCGCCTCTTTTTCCTCCTGTAAAAGTTCCATCCTCATATCCAAACAATTCACTTTCTATTATATTGGCTGGTATAGCTCCACAATTTATTGCAACAAATTTATTTCTTCTTCTTACACTATAATTATGCATAGCCTGTGCTAATATTTCTTTACCGGTTCCACTTTCCCCTTGAATTAGAACAGTTGAAGGACTATTTGCAATAACCTTACAGTTAGTTATCACATTAACAATGGCTGCACTATCCCCAATTATATCATTAAAAGTAAAAAATGCCCCTGTTGCATTTTTGTTGTCTTTTCCTTCTTTTTCATAACTTATTGTTACAACCATACCTATAATATTATCTTTATGTTTAAGACCTTTAAAAACTAACTTTATTTTATGTCTGCTTGTATGTTTTAATTTTAATTCCTTTATAATATCACCATTATGGTTTTCAAGTTCTTCTATTACATTTCCCAAATCAGGCAAAATATAATGTATATCTTGACTTATTATCAAATCCTTATCTATATTAAATATCTCTACTCCAAGTTTATTTATATTTATTACTTTATACTCTTTATTTACTATCATGATGCCTTTATCAACATTATCTATGACACTCTCCATATAGTTATAGGTTTGATTCAATATATCACGTATACCCTTCTTGTCCAATTCATTTTCGATTGCCTTTACACCAAAAACAACTAAACCTAAAGTATGTGGATGCTTCATATCTCTTCTACCTGTTAAGTTCAATGTTCCAATAATTTCTCCCTTTGTATTATGAATAGGTGCAGCAGAGCATGTTAAATTGTGGAACCTTTTTATGTAATGCTCAGTTGCAGTTATCTGAATACACCTGTCTTCTTTAATTGCTGTTCCCATTGCATTAGTACCTATACTTTGCTCGTCCATATAAGCCCCAACTTCAAGATTATTCCCCCCAAGCTTACTATTATTTTCTTCTGCTCCTTTAATATATAGAATACACCCATTTTTATCTGTTAACACTATAATAAATTCATTATCCATAACTGCTGAAAATACCATATCTATGTATATTTTAGATACTTCTATTAATTCTTTATTAATAGTTAATATATTTTCTAATTCTTCACCAGTAAGAATCTTATTTGAATGATCTGAATTTTTTTCAACTCCATAACTTTCGCTTCTCTTATGTGAGTTTTCAATTAATAGTTCTTTGTTCTCCATAACGTACCTCCATTCTTTTGTAAAATTCTTTATCTTGACATAAATTTACCTAATCTTTTAATATCTCAATACAATTTCTTAGATACATTTTTTCATTTTCTTCACTTATTTACTAAAACTCTATAATTATTTACTGATATTTTAATAATTTATTTTTTATTATATATTAATACCTTTCTCTCCCTTTACCAAAATACACTTTTAAAATCTACTTATATTTTAACATAAAATAGAGTTTTCTTTACATCAACTCACAATAAACTCCAAAAATCTTAAATCTATCAGATTTAACTCCCTTGTTATAGATATCCAATTTAAGAATTCAACTTATTAGATGAATGTCTTTACAAATTCACTAAAACTTTAAGCTCATATCTTCACTAGAAATCATAAATATATTTCTAACCACAAGGGTCATAATATGAAGAAAACATTTGAAAATGAGCTGTTAAAGGCTCTTTGCTGTAGGTTGTTCCATTTTAGCTTGTGAAGTGAGAGTCCAAAATCTTATTTTGGGTTCTCGAACTTCCTCAGCGAATGTAATGAGTCGAGCTTCCCTAGGAAAGTTGGAGCATGCTAAAGTGGATACAACCTGCTGCTTAGAACCTTCAGCGATATTTTCATAGCTTTTCGGAATCAAAATATTTATGATTTCGGTGATGTATACGCATAAGTATAGATTATAGTAGGCTTATCTATTTTTCTACATAAAAATAAAAAAAGGTAAATTAAGCGTTATCACTCAATCTACCTTTAAAGATAATTATACTTGTAAAAACTTTTCATAAGTCTCTATTTTATCCTCTCTGTTGTTTTTCTTTAGCCATTTATTATATTCTAAAATGACTTCTTCTACTGTTTTTAAATCTAGCTTAACATTCTTTTTTTTGTTCATTTCAGCGTACATATTAATTTTAATTATATTCCCCATGTTGTTCTCACCTCTTTTAAATATATGATAATATTAAATTCTTGTGATTTTTATACAAAAATAATTAAAACTTTATGACTTTTTGTAAACATTATCACGCAATATAAAAATTTTTTATATTGCCTATAATACATTATTGACAACATTTACACTTTCTAATATATATATTATCATTAAATTTTGTCAGTTTTTTGTCAGTTAAAAATGTTTTCTTAAAATTTTACTAAAAAATAAAAGTATATAACAAAAGAACCCTATCCAGGGTTCTCTTACACAGATGTTTAGTTTAATATTTTGCTTAATGCATAATTAATAGAATCTTTTAAACCATCAAATGACATTTCGTCCATTGTTATCGAAGGTTCATCTTTTACTACATATTCTTCACCTTTGCAACTTATTAATATTGCTTTTTCTATACTACTGCTTAATTCACGATTTTTATGTTTTGATATTTTCACTTCATTACCATTTCCATCTACACTGTATCTTATAAAAATATTTGCTTTTCTACCTGGGAATATTATAGCATTTTCATCTGGGACAAATTCAACATACTTGTCTGCATTTCTACTACTAAATAACTCATTCATTAAAGTTATTATGCTATTTATCTCTTTATCTACATTTTCTTTACTAATTTTTTTCGGGCATAAGCTATGTACATAGTTTTCAATCCATGACTTCTGATTAAATTCCATATCCTCACCTCTTTCCATAATAATAATTATACAAAAAAGGAGAAATTCCTCTAAAAATATTAAACCTTACTTAACTGTTTCCATAAATATTTTATTATAGACTCTCATTTCCTCTAATTTTGTTATTATTTTTTCATCTATTTTTAATAAGTTCTTATCTATAATTTCAACTTTCTCTGAATCACTTATATTTTCTCTGCAAAAATCCAATATTTTTTTATATGATTCCATTTGCATTTTAATCAAAGCTTCATACTGTTGGTTAGTTAAATCAACAAATTCTATTTCTTTACTAGTCATATTAGCCGCCTTTCTAAAAATCCAGTATGATTTTACATTATCTTTATTAGTACTATCTTATTATCTTTAAATATAGGAACTATTTTCCTCAGCAAATCATTATCTTGTATGTACTTGATTGCTTCATCAAATTCATCAATACTCATTCCTATCTGCTCATATCCCAAAGATTTAGGAACATTAACTCCTTCGATATTTTCACATGGCATATTTTTTATTATTTCTAATATTACATCTACATTTTGATTCATTAACTCATCCCCTTAATATAGATAATTATATAAAAGTTTATATTTCCCTTCTATAATTTTATATTAATTCAAATATTAGTAATACTCACCCATTACATTTTTCTTAAAGTATTTCCGTTTTTAAAGCTTTTTCAAACTCTTCACACTTGATTTTTATATACGAATTTTTATCATAACACACTCTACTATCCTCTTGGTGCATACATAATTACAATAACACCTACTAGAGCTATACATCCACCAATTAAATCAAACTTATCAGGTACTATATTATCAATTTTCCATCCCCATAAAATTGACATTACAATAAATATTCCTCCATATGCTGCATATACCTTACCAAAATTAGAATTTGAAGGCTGTAAAGTAGGAATTATTCCATATAAAATTAATATGACCGCTCCTATAACTCCATATAAATAGCTTTTTCCATCGCGTAACCATATCCATATAAGATATCCACCTCCAATTTCAAATATTCCAGCCAATATAAAATATAATATTGATTTTATAATCTCCATATTCTTTCCTCCTAGTGTAAGCATCTAAATAATAATTTAAAAGACATCCTTAAATTTATATCCACTACTAGGCTAAATTATAGCATATATTGTAAACATCATCTAATTGTTGTAAAGTCGCCTTTTAATTGATTAGGTAACCTATGGTTTATTGACATATCTCTTAACTGAATACGCAAAAAAAATCGCAGGCGACTGTGGTTAAGTTCCGTATTGTGCTTCGCACTCTTTTCATTTAAGTTCCGTATTGTGCTTCGCACTCTTTTCATATGTGTAGATTTTTTTCACGCATCTGTCTTTTCGAACGCATGTGAGAAAAATCTGCACATCAGAAATAGCAGCTATGCTGCATATAAGAACATTTTATGCAGGCGAATATGATTTATTTTTTTATTCCTTTATAGTAATTAACCCCAGTAAAATATACTACTATAATGTTATCCACAGATTTAATTGCATTATAATTTCTTAAAGAATAAAAAGATACAGCCAAATTATGGCTGTATCTTATATAAAATTTAGGGGAGATTAAGAGTGGGGTTTGGATATCTTTTGTATACATTTATATTAACACAATATTAAAGAATAATCTATATTTTTTGATATTGATTATCAGGTTTTTTTCGACAAATGCTTTTAATATATTTATAGTGCTAAAATAAGAATTTATCTAAGTTTTATAATTATTTTGCCTCTCATTTTATAAATAAGAAAAGAGATAACCATATCTATAGTCACCTCTTTTCGAAATATCTTTAGTTTATTTAAATCTTTAGTTTTTTCAAATCATTTGTTATGTATATAATATACCATAGTATGACATATTAGTCTATATTTTTTGATCAAATCTTTTTTACAAAAAGACAAATTTATTATTTTATTGTTCCATTCGCTTAGGTATATTATTTCTAAATTCTACCGGAGTTATTCCATATGCTTTCTTAAACAATCTAATAAAATGCTCTACATTTTCATAACCAACTTGCTCTGCAATATTTTCTACTGTCATTCCACTTCCTTTAAGTAAGCTCTTAGCTTTATCCATTCTAATTTGTTTTACTATATCCACAAAAGTACTATTTGTACTTTCTTTAATATATTTGGATAAGTAAGGCTTAGATAAGTAAAAAGTTTCTGAAAGCTTTTCTAATGTGACCGTCTTATAGTTTGATTGAATATAATTTAATACCTCTGTCATTCTACCATCTGATCTTTTCATATTCTTAATCTCTTCTAATTGATTAACTGCTACTGCTAAAGCTGCAATTGATGAATTAATAATATCATTTTCTATTCCTACTCCCCAATAAAGCTTATTATGGCATTTGATTCCCACATAAGTAACAGCTTTCGATGATGACCCTCTTGTTAATGAATGTTCTTCATACACATCTAAGTCATAATCAATATCAAAATACTGTTTAATTGCATTGCTAACTGCATCTAATCTTCCGTTTCCATGCGCTGTTATACATTGTATTTTCCCTCCATGACAAATTGTAGTATCGGCTGCCATCTCCTCTCCTTGTATGAAATGACATTCTGGAATTTGAAATACATGGGAGTTACGAATAAACTTCTCTTCTAAAATTTTATAAATTCCTTCTGGTGTTAATTCTCTATGAGCCTTATCTGATACATCCTTTACTGTATACCCAAATGCTTCCTGCATCTGTTTTGGAAGTGATATTCCGAAATTCTTTTGTAATATATAAGCCACTCCACCTTTACCTGATTGACTGTTAATGCGGATAACATCTGAATCATATTGGCGCCCAACATCCATTGGATCAATAGGTAAATATGGAACTTCCCAATACTCACACTCTTTATTTTCACGCCACTTTATTCCCTTTGAAATTGCATCCTGATGAGAACCCGAAAAGGCAGTAAACACTAATTCACCAGCGTATGGTTGGCGCATACCTACTTGCATATTTGTTAATCTTTCATAATTTTCAACTATTTCAGGCATATTTCTAAAATTCAAATTAGGATCTACACCATGAGAATAAAGATTCATAGCAACTGTAACAATATCTAAATTTCCTGTTCTCTCGCCATTACCAAATAGAGTTCCTTCTATTCTATCTGCACCTGCAAGTATACCAAACTCTGCATCACTCACTCCACTTCCTCTATCATTATGTGGATGTAAGCATAAAGTTACAGCCTCCCTATACTTTAAGTTTTTGTGAATATATTCAACTTGGCAAGCAAATACATGAGGCATTGCATTTTCAACTGTTGTAGGAATATTAATGATTGCCTTCTCTTCTTTTGTCGGCTTCCAAACATCCAATACTGCATTACATACTTCTACCGCATAATCTACTTCTGTTCCCGGAAAACTTTCTGGACTATATTGAAATGAATAGTTTCCTTTTTCTTCTTTTGCTATTTCTTTTAGAAGTTCTGCCCCGTTTACAGCAAGCTGCTTAATTTCATCCTTAGATTTACCAAAAACCTGTTCCCTTTGTGCAACTGAAGTTGAATTATATAAATGAATTACTGCATGCGGAGCCCCTTTAACCGCCTGAAAAGTCTTTCTAATGATATGTTCTCTAGCTTGAGTTAAAACCTGAATTGAGACATCATTAGGAATCATATTTTTCTCAATTAATGTCCTTATAAATTGATATTCAGTTTCAGAAGCAGCTGGAAACCCTACTTCAATTTCTTTAAAACCTATTTTCACTAACATATTAAAAAATTCTAACTTTTCTTCTAAACTCATAGGTTCAATTAATGATTGATTTCCATCACGTAAATCAACACTACACCATCTAGGCGCTTTATCTATATAATCTTTTTTCACCCAATCGTATGTCACTTTTGGTGGCATAAAATACATTCTTTTATATTTTTCAAAATTTTCCATCCCTATCACTCCCCAATATAGCAATTTTATAAATGCGCTTACATATATCTATTAAAATATTAATTATATCTATTTTGGCATTAATCAATAAATTTTATTATGCGCTTTATGAAAATTTTGCCTTTTGCTTTATGATATATAGAATAGCACATTTTAAATATTAATTTTAGTGATAAATTTAATCATTTTTATTGATGTATTTTAACATACTACATATTAGCTTGCATAATTATAGAGCATATAATAAATTACTCTTCAATCTCTATAAGTTATTATCTTTGATAATTTCCGCAAAAATAAAGAAAGAGATATTTAAATTCAAATATCTCTTTCTTATTATCACTTAATCACTAATCTAGCCTTTCAAAAGTGACTCTTCCCATAAACTCTCATCTCTAAAACCAACAAGTACAAAGTCATCTCCAACTACAATAGGACGCTTAACCAACATTCCGTTTGTTGATAAAAGCTTTACTTGTTCTTCTTCTGAAAGTTCTTTAAGCTTTTGACTCAAATTCATCTCTTTATATACAGTTCCACTTGTGTTAAAAAACTTTTTAATTGGCAAGCCACTTTTCTTTATCCATTCTTGAAGTTCTTCTATTTTAGGATTGTTATCAACTATATGTCTATCCTCATATTCAACTTGATGTTCATCGAGCCACTTTTTTGCTCGTTTGCAAGTTGTACATTTTGGATACTCTACGAATAAATAAGACATTCTTATTCCTCCCTTTCAATTTAAAACATTAAATAAGCTTTTTCATCATTATATACCACTTTGCTGTCACTTCCAACATGCTATAAAAAAAACAAGTGTAAGTGTTTATCTACTTGCTTATAGTAAAGTAATCACTTACACTTATACAATATCAATTTAATTATTGCTCAAGTCTTGAATTAGGAACGATGCAACATATAAATTACTATCTGTTCGCAGTACGTGCAAAACTCCAGTATATCTTCTTTTTAATAAGATTTTTATATCTGTAATATTATCATATGCATTATATATTCTATTTCTTATTTCATAGGTATACTAGCAATCAATATTGAATAATTATCTATATTTACAGTATCTTGTGTTAATATCATCTTTTTGCATGAATTTTCTGCTTTTATATATATATCAATTACCTCTAGTATTTCCTCTCTCATAGAATCTAAAACCTCACTAGATATATCAGTTTTATCATGTACCAATATAAGTTTTAGCCTCTCCCTCTCTAGACCATTTGATGAAGAAGAAGTTGAAGAAAATAAATTCATCATAATTACCCCCTTGTGTTATTTAATTTTAAAAATATTGTTTATAAAAAGAATTATTACAACTTTATTCTACACAATATATTGTTGCAAATTTGTGGCAAGATATTATTATTTTTAGAAATTAAATAAATAAAAGGTTAAAAATGTAAACATTGTATATTTTTAACCTTTCTTGGAGTATTTATTTTTATTTTATAATATAAATTCTTATTCGAATTATATATAATAGTCTAATATTGCCTAATATTTGTAAATACTTATAGTACTTATCATAAAAATTATTATCTAGTGATTTAAAATGTATTTGTATAATTCTTTTACAGCTGCTGATGGCTCCATCTGCAGATCATTTTCTATCATTTCATAGTACTCATTATAATATTTTTCTGCTTTTTTTATTCCACCGACCTTATAATGTAGCATTAAAGCATTCCCTCTCATTTCCTCATCGTAAGGTTCGTATCGAATAATAAGTTCAACAAGTTTTAAAATCTTAATTGGCTCAGCATTAATATCTTTATAATATTTTACAAGTTTACGTGCTCCATTCAAAAAATATCTATGATAATTTTCTCTTTCAAAATAGCACCAATCGCTGTTAAAATCTTCAAGAAGCATATATTTATAATTAAGTATAACTCTTTCATAATGCTCTATATTAGTAGAATTTATTTCAGCGATATTAAATACTAAGTTTTCTAATTCAAATGCATCTATTCTTATATCTGGTTCCGCCATTTGTAATTTATATCCATTTCCAGTAGATATAATTGAAATCTTTATAGAATTCTCCCTAAAAGTTTTATTTAATCGGCTAATTGTACTTCGAAGATTAATATCTGCTTTTTCTTTATCTTTATCTGGCCATACTTCATTCATTAATCTCCATTTAGATATTTCTTTATCGTCTTTTCCTAGAAGCATGAAAGCAAAAATTTCAGCACTTTTAGCTGTCATCCATCTAATAGGTTTCTTTTCATCTCCTATATATAGAGATACCCCTCCAAATAAAGAAATTTTTATTTCTTTATTTGGACTAACACTAGAAGTCAAAAATCTTCTCTTTTTCACACGCTCAATTGAACTATAAAGT
The DNA here is from genome assembly GCF_018223745.1 of Clostridium beijerinckii. Classification (NCBI taxonomy): domain Bacteria; kingdom Bacillati; phylum Bacillota; class Clostridia; order Eubacteriales; family Clostridiaceae; genus Clostridium; species Clostridium beijerinckii. Next base: position 2,455,307 of record NZ_CP073653.1, on the reverse strand, counting down.
TCCTCAACTATGATTGGCTTTAACAAATAATCTATAGCGTTAACTCTAAATGCATTGATTGCATATTGATTATACGCTGTAATAAATACAATCTCGCAATCATATTCGATTGAATTAACTATTTCTGCAAACTGCAAACCATTAATTTCCGGCATTTCTATATCTAAAAACAACACATCCGGTTTAAATCGCATTATGTTATCAATAGCTTCATGAGGATTTGTATATCCCTCAACTTCAGCACCTGTATCCCTAATTAATTCACAAATATGATCATTAGTTAAAGTTTCATCATCTACAACCATTGCTTTAATCATAACTTCATCCCTTGCTCTTATATATCTAATTTCATAGGTATATTTATTGTAGCAGTAGTTCCTTGCCCTATCTTACTTTCGATAATTATACCCTGTCCATACTCATTTATCAGTCTTTTGTTAACATTTTTCAATCCACTATTTATGGACACGCTATCGTCCAATAATCCCTTCAACTTATCAGCATCTATACCTATCCCATCATCCTGTATTACAATTTTAATATAATCATTACTTTTCTTAATAGATATCTTTACTCTACCGCCAGAAATGCGTTTCACTAAGCCATGACGTATTGAATTTTCTACTAGAGGCTGTATAACTAATGCTGGAATGGTATTTTTCAAGCACTCTTCATCAACATCAAATTCAAATGTAAGTCTTTCTCCAAACCTAGCCTTCTCTAATTTCACATAAGATTTTACAAAAGATATTTCTTCCTTCAAGCTTATAAACGAATTGTAAGGGTCTATATCAAAGGCGAAACGTAAATATTTACTCAATTCTCCAAGAAGCTCTCCTGCCTTTTTTCCATCTCTATAGCACAGAGAAACAATAACACTTAAAGTATTATACAAAAAATGAGGCCTTATCTGAGATTGTAAAAATACAGTTTCCATTTTCAAAGCTTCTTTTACTGCGATTCTCATTTTTTGAAGAGTTATTACTCTAGCTTTTAATTCCATAAAATTAAAAGGTTTGGTTAAAAAATCATTAGCACCTGCTTCAAATCCCAACGCTATGTCGTCTGGTGTACTTCTGACCGTTAAAAGTAATATTGGAAGTTCAAATAGCTTGTACTCTTTTCTTATCCTTTTACACACATCATAGCCAGATAATCCTGGCATCATTACATCAAGTAATACAATTGATATATCTTTATGTTTTTTAACTAATTCTAAGGCATTTACCCCGTTATATGCAACTAAAGTTTCATAATTACTGTCATAAAATATTTCTTGTAAAACTTTGATATTGCATACATCATCATCAACAAGTAAAATCTTTAGCTTTTCTCCATTGTTTTTAGTTTCAGTTGGTTCACACAATATATTAGCACTAAGTTTTTCATCTCTCCTTGAAGTAGTGATATTATTTTCAATATCCTGCTCTTGTCTAATGATATAACTATTTTCGTTTGCTTTAGGTATCTTTACAACAAATATTGAGCCTTCATCTGGTTCTGACCACTTCAGATACAGTTCCCCACCAATTCTAGATGCAAGCAACTTAGAAATAGAAAGTCCAAGCCCAGACGGAAATATTCCATTAAAAACATCTTTATCTATGTCAATGTTTCTTTCAAATATTTCATCATGATACTTTTCATCAATGCCTATACCTGTATCTTCAATTGTTATATTAATATAATTCTTTTCTGCTACTTCAGCTTTAATTTTAATAAATCCATTTTCAGTATATTTCAAAGAGTTAACTATAAGGTTAAACAAAATTTGCTTAAACCTATTTTCATCTGTATAAACATAATATTCTCCAATTGGTACACTATTAATTAACTGTATCTCTTCATTCTTTCTCATATAAGCCAAAATATCAAACACTGCCTGTACAACACCATTAATATCAAATACTTCTTTATTAACCTTAAGCTCTTCATTCTGTATACTTTGAAAGTCAATTATATCATTTACAAGGCTTGATAATCTTGTCGTTGTAGATATTATGTATGCTAAATTCTCATCTACCTTTGCTGTATTTCTATCGTTTTTATTTAAAATAGCCTGAGCAATATTTATTATTCCATGCAAAGGAGTTTTAAACTCATGGGAAGTGCTGATTAAAAATTCATTTCTTAACTTGTCTAATGATATTAGATCGCTATTTATTGTCTGAATTTTATTATATGCATTTATATGCTGTTTCAAAATAATAACCAAAAACGCAAGTAAGAAAATAAAGTATGTAACAAAAGGAATTACACTGCTCTTAATTATCGAACAATAGTATAATACAAAAATACAATATTGAGTTAGAGCCGCAATAACTCCGCAAAGCAAAAGTATTGTTCCTTTTTTCCCCAATTCTCCATATCTTTTATGATAAATTGCTTTCATAATTGAAAAAGCTACAAGAACAGAAATTAATATATTTATTGTATCAATTATATTTTCAAATAATCCTACAAGGTCCATTGGTATTAGCAAAACTGTAAAAATACTAGCAAAAATTATATACTTTGCTAATTTCATGTTTTTTCTAGTAACAAAATCATTGCCATATTGCCGTATAAATAAGAGTGCAAGATATATACTCAAACTTATTAATGCTAGCTTTATCTTCAAAATCCAAAAATACGGCATAAACGAAAAAATTTTATTAAATATCTTTTCGTTTACTGTGGATGAAACAAAAACATAAATTATACATACGCTTCCAATATACAAAAATTTCTTTTGTTTAATATTTTTTAAATAAATTCCAATGTAGTACACCCCAAAAATCCCCAAAATTAATATATTGGCTATATCTAATACAATAAATATGATATAGTAATCTAATATCTCTTCATAATCTCCGAAGAAAACACTTTGGATTATACCTCCACTAGAATTATCTAAATTTGCTACCTGAATGACAATATCTAAAGTATCTCCTTCTGGCTTAAAGCATGTAACAGTCCGTTGAATATCTGAGAAATATCCTTCTTCAAAACTTGGCTTTGGGTTACCTCTTTGTCCAATTTCTTTTCCGTTCACAAATATTTTGTTTGCTGACCGTATATGTGTAGTCTTTATACCATACATTAAGACACTTTTATTTATCTTAATTTTTACTCTGTAAGTTCCAATTCCTTTATCAGATATCACATTATTTGGAATTTGGTTTCTCCATGCACCAGGAGTATTAATATAAACCTTATGTAATTCCACTTCATTATTAATATCTGAAGGAGATAAAAGTTCATTAGGATAGAACTCCCAATATCCATCTAATTTTACATTTCCGTCCTTATTAAAATCCCAATTCGAAAGATCTATAGAACCATTTTCAACTAGAGGCGATTTATTATAGAAACTTTTACTCACAAAATAACCTATAGAAAATATTAATATAATTATCAATCCAAATAGTATATATATATATTTCTTTCTCAATTTTACTTAACCCCTCATCTATACCCTTAAAATTCTTATTTTAAAATATCTATTTTTTAATATGAATATGCAAAGCTTCTGCTCCTCAGATACACAATTTCTATAACCCCTTCCAAATATCACCTGTTATACTTATCTAAATAATTTATAAATATAATAATGCACATAAATAAAAACATATGATAAAGACATAGTAAAAAATCAGATAACTACCATCTCATTATATGCTTTCTATAAATAAGAGAATTTTAATATATTAAGCTAATTAATATATTTAAGACCACTTCTTTGTACTTATATTAATATAATAAAAACTTAATCTCATATTCAAATCTTTAAACAAAACAGATCAATTAGGACTAATGATTAATTAGTTCCAATTGATCAGCTATATAAGCAACTTCAAATACTTAAAACGATCATATAAAAAGGAACTACTTAAAGTTCCAATATCAACATTTTTTATATATACGTTACAAAAATAATTCTTCATCATAATTCTAAAAATATTGTAAGAATTTTAGTCGTAATTGTAAATTTTGCATTGTGAATCGCAACATATATATTTATAATTTTAATACAATTAAATATATTTTATCATTAGAATGCTAGAAAATCAATGTTTGATTCACCTGAAATATTAGTAAAGCAGCCACAAATTAAGTTCTAACTTGGAGCTGCTTATAGCTGTATATTTTTTTAGTCCAGAATACACTGTATATGTAACAACAAATAATATGAACAGATAAATTAACCCTTTAAGACCAATTCTTATTTTTATTTCTCTTATTAAGCTTTCTATTCTCCTTGTTAAATTCCCCGTATTCAAAGTTACTCTTAAACTTGTTTTTTCTATAGGAATAACTTCCATCCTCAAATTCATCATTTTCCTTAGTTGTTCTTGTGTATGCTTCAATTATATCTTTGTATTTTTCTTCTAAATCCATCTCATCTCATCCCCCTGAATATCAAAATTATTATAATTCTTTTAAGTTAAAACACACTCACCATTATCACGATACTTACAAGTATGTATTATTTCTTTTATATTGCTTTCATCATCTAATACATAACAACATCTTATAGGAAATATCTTTCCACAAGTTAAAATATAATTTTCTTTTACTTTTACTTTTCTATCTGTGAATTCACAATAAATTTCATAGTTCTTTAATGTTGACATAAGTTCATCATCCTTATAAACATTTTATTAATTTCATTAGAAACACGATCAAATTACAGAATAAACACTTATTAAAGACATTTTTCATTAATTTCTTTACACTCAAATAGATCTATTTCATTCAACTTTAAATCAGTTAGCTCAACAACTTCTTGTGCAATCTTATTCATTTTAATTAAAAATTCTTCTTTTTCTTCTTCTTTAACGATAAATCCATCAAATCTTATATCAAATTCTTCTGCAAATTTTGAATTTAAATTCACAAGCCAACTACTCATAAATTCCACCTGCTCTCTGTTTATAATAAATACACTTACTGATTTATAGCTCCTTTTAATATTTATCATTAAAATCAGTCATAAACCTTCACTCCTGGTGGATTAGTTTGGAATCAAGTATCGTTTACACTTCTTTTTTTCATATATCTAAAAATAAGTTCCTATAAAAAGCATCTACTTTCCTCTATATAGCTGTTCATTTTTTTGACAAATAATTAATTATTATTACACAGCAAGACACTCACCACGCTTTCACTTCTCTTTTATTACTTTATTATTTTAATTAAACTAAAATACTGTAAATAAATCTTATCACATCCCGCCTGCATTTTTTTGTCTTATTTTGTATATTTAAAAAATATTTTTTAATACATTGTGAAATTAAATTTTATACGTTTTATCATTAATTAATTCGCTAGGATTACCTAGTATTCTAAATATAAACCTATTTATCAAAATTATTGCGTAATAATTTCCCTAATCTAATGAAAATAAATTAATGAATTTCTAAAATAACTTTATTAATCATTCCGATATAACATTAATATTAGCTTTTACCAAATAAGATTCGAATTTTTCATCTGAAGTTATAAAACTATTAATAATCTTTCCTATTTCATATTTTTGCTTTGTGATGTTCATTTTTTTATCCGGGAAAGGAATAAAACATGTACACGCATCTACAAAAACGCCATATACCACCTTAATTATTTGCTCCCTATATTTAAGAATAAACCTTTTATTATATGCATGTTTATTTGGAAAAATACTTGTCCAATCTTCATAACATGTATCATCGCTATTTTCAAGCCATTTTATATCATTTTTTATAATTATATCGATATTATTTCTATACAAATATACTCCTATATCATCCTCATAACACCAATCACTTATATCACTTGAGCATACTTCTTCAAAATATTCCTCATATTTCATCTCTCTCACTCCATTAAACATAGTTGCCTTTACTATATAGCAGTTAGAAAAGATATTGATAGAATCCATATTAAAATTAGACGTTATCAACTATCTTTTCCGAAATCTATCTTAAAGCAAAAAATCTTTTCTATCTCTATACTCATCATCAACATCACTTAACTTCTTCTTTAGTTCTTAACCATTGAATATATTTAATATTTCTAATAATCCTTCATCGCTCCCACCAAAATTACTTAGCAAACAACGTTATTATGTGTCTTGATACTTTAATTCCTTTTAAACTTTTTTTCACACTCAGCCAAATAAATCTCCTTAACTTATTAAGCAGTAAGTTTATTACAAAATCTACAATTGATCATAAGAATTTGTTCCTATTTTGATACTAGTCTATTCAATAAATTATTAATTCGTAATATATATAACCAAAATATTAATTATAAGCATAATTACAAACAAAAATATAAATGTAGATACTTTAAAATCTTTCATGAAATCTTTCATAATCTCTACCTTTCTCTGCTAAAATAAAGATTAAACATCAGCACTTCATGTGCTAAATATTTTTATCTTTACTTTATAACTTCATTCGCATCATATTAAAAGCTTCTTAACAATTAATTGCGAATTAACTCCAGTCTTTAAATGTAATTGAGTTACCTTTGAATACGAAATATCATTATCATACTCTATGTATGCATTATCCAAGACACAATGTCCTACAAATTCATTGTTAAGAAGCGTATAAAAATCAATAATATACGGTTTTACATTATCGTAGCTTATTTTATTCATAGCATTATAAAGAATGATTATTTCCTCATTATTTAATCTAATATTTATAAATTCTTCGCTCCCATAATTCAATTGTTTTTTTATAAGACTTACTTCTTTTGATAAATCAAATTTAATTTTTCCAACTTGTATGCCATATTTTTCTCTTGTATGCTTAGATCTAATTTCTATATCATTAATTAAATGAACCATATACTTCCACCTTTCATAACCTCCATTGTATTGTACCCACTTTAAAATTTACCACAGTAACCACTATGAATTTTATTTCGCTGATTCCTTTAAGATTACATAAACAATCTGTTTAAACATCCATAAGAAACTTGCCTATATCTTTATCCAATTCTATTACATGTTTTCGCCACCAATGGGACATTTTTTGTTGTTCGCTTATTACAAATAACGTAGATACACCTGTAGTTTCGAACACTTTTCTCAATTCTTTTAAATTATTTTTGAAAATTTCATGTTCCTTATGCTGAATCTCATAATTAGGATAATTATTTTTCTTTTGAATTTCCTCCTCATCGTTGAAATGTCTAATTACATACTCTTCAAGAAAATTCAAAGTTGTAATCATCTCCTCTTTTCCTTTTGCATTTTTCATAGAACATACAAGTAAATTAATTCTATTAAACAATTCTTTGTGTTGTCTATCTATCTTATCAACACCAACCGACCACATTTTATCCCATATTAAATCCATCCATTTTCACCTCTCATACATATTTTCCCACGTTATAATTTTGAATTACTTTCATCACCCATAATCTACCCCTATTTAAATCTCAGCCTGATTAATCCCATAGTCAACCACCTCTCTAAAAATTCATTTCTTTTATATAATTAAATTTTTCTACAAAATACACTTAAAAACCTTCTTTTAGCATCATGATATTTTTTCTTTTTTTCGCCATTTAATGGCTTTTTTCTGTATTTTTTCTTTTTATATCCGAGTTTTTATAATATTATTTGTATCTATTTGTCGTTATTAAATTTAAATTGTAATACGATTTTTTCTATAATGATTTATCCTTTTACATAATAAATTCATTTTTATAAAATTTCATTAATAGATAATCAAAAATCGATATTCCAATTTTAATGTTTAATCAATATTCATCACAGTAATAATAAAAGCTAGGCATATTTTAAAATGGAACCTATGAAATAGACACTAAAAAAAGACTATTTCAATAGGTTCTTTTTTTGTACAATAAAAGATAAGAAGAAATATAGTAAGGTTGTGAAAAGAATGAGTAAAAAATTATTTTCAGATGAAGAAATTAAAAGTTTATCAAAAAATAGATATGTTAAATCTGTAAGTAAACGTGGAATTACATATACAGATGAATTTAAAATATTGTTTATCGCTGAGCGTAGCAAGGGAAAACTACCTATTCATATTTTTCAAGATGCTGAATTTGATATAGATGTTATTGGAAATAATAGAATTTGGTGTGCAAGTAAAAGATGGCGTAATGCTTATAATGAATCAGGAGAGCTTGGTCTAAGAGATTCTAGAAAATTAAACAGTGGTCGTCCACTTAAACGTGAACTAACCGTTGAAGAAATAATAGCCAAAAAGGATGCAGAAATTGCTTATTGGAAAGCTGAGGCAGAACTATTAAAAAAAATCGAGCTGCAAGAAAGGCAGGTGAAAAATAGTAAACTAAGTGCATCATCAATCTTTGTAATAATACAACATATAATTTTGACATATAACTATAAAAATATGGTTTCACATTTATGCGAAGTAGCTTTAGTATCTAGATCAGGCTATTATAATTATTTAAAATCAACAGGCAAACGTAATCGTAGAGAAGAAAAGGATTTAGAATTGAAGGATATCATTCTTAAAGCATTTAATCATAGGGGCTACAAGAAAGGTTCTCGTTCTATAAAAATGGTGTTAGAGAATGAATTTAATCTTATAATAAATCGAAAATGTATACAACGAATCATGAGAAAATATAATATTGAGTGCCCAATTAGAAAAGCTAACCCTTATCGTAGAATGATGAAAGCTACTCATGAGCATACTGTTGTACCTAATATTTTAAATAGAGAATTCAAGCAAGATTTGGTCGGAAAAGTTTTATTAACAGATATAACTTATTTAACATATGGAGCATCCAATAGGGCTTATTTGTCAACTATTAAAGATGCTTCAACAAATGAAATTCTTTCATATCAGCTTTCCAATAGCCTTACATTAGATATAGCTACCGAAACTATTAAAAAGTTGATGAAAAATCACAAAAATTTACTAAATAAAGATGCCTTTATTCATTCGGATCAAGGAGTTCATTATACTAGTCCTAGATTTCAAAAACTTCTTAAAAAATATAAAATTGGTCAGTCTATGTCTAGGCGCGGAAATTGTTGGGATAATGCCCCGCAGGAATCATTTTTTGGTCATACGAAAGATGAAATTGACTTAAAAAGTTGTTCAACATTTGAAGAATTAGAAGCTTCAATTGATAACTATATGGAGTATTATAATAATTATAGATATCAGTGGGGACTTAAAAAGCTGGCTCCTGTACAATACAGAAACCAGCTCATAGCTGCCTAGCCTTTTTCAAAATGTCCTTGACATAGGAACCATTTTATTTTATACCTAGCTATACTTTTTATTTAATTTCCAAAAAACATAATAATTTTCATCAATCACACTATATTTTCACCGCAAGCAATATATTATTCATATATAAATACCATTTTTCATATGCTACCCTCAATATATTAATAACCATATAACATTGAATAGAATTATCCCATTTAAATTTTTAATATAAGATTATCAAATCAAACTAACAAATACAATTTGACATCATGCTTATGATTGTATTTACGCGTATTACGTCTATTCATCATATCAAATATAATTTTTTCCTCCGTAATGTTTACTTGATTAATATCTTTTACTACACTCTCATTTATTCCATTAATTTCCTCATAAATTGAAGGACAAATTCTACAATTTAAATTTTTTCTCAACTCTTTTTTATCTTGTTCTAAAATTCCCCGCATAATTTTACACCCTCTTATAAATATTCTTTTTTCAATCAAAATAAATCTAATACTTTAAAACTAACGGATTATCATTTTCATTAAATAAAGCTTCATGCATTGAAGCAAACATTACATTCTTTTGATATTGATCAGCAAAAAAATTTATAACTTCAATATCTTCATCTGATAATTTACTTCTAATGACCATCACTTCATTATAGTTAGTTTTTTCTAGTAATTGAACAATATCTCTCGCGTATGTACTTTTCATCTTTATGCCTCCCATAACCCCTCTTTTTTAGTATTACGTATCCGTTTTCGTCCATATATTATTTTTCCCAAAATCATCAACCCACTTTTAACATTTTCTAATTAAGAAATTAACAATTCTCCTCTAATATATAATCATATGTAAAAATAAATATATATTAAGAACATAGTATAAAAAGTTAATTTAACTCATATATTGACATTTATCCTTATATTGGATTAGAATTATCTAAATATATAAATTAAAATCAATAAATAAGTTTAATAAAAAACGCAAGGTATAAAAACATATTAAATTTATAATTTTAAATTAATTAGCTCAAAGCTTAATTCTACTAAAAATCTTTTTATATAAACTAGTATTTTTTGCTTATGTAGTACTGATTAATAAGGTGATTCAATTTAATGCTAATGCAAATTATCTCATCATTTCTACAAATATCTCCTTCACCAACTAGTTTGTTTAGATGCTCTCTAACAGATTCAATTTTAACTTCCAATTCTTCCATAATACCCTCCTAATAGCATTTTATTGATTTTATACCCTAATTTAATAGTACTCTTTTTATAATTCTCTGGTAACATTTTTTTGCAAATAGTTCATAATTTAATTCAAATAGCTACTTTCATTATATTACTTAAGAATGTACAGTTATATAAAAAGAGAAATAAATTAAATGATATTGATTTCACAGATATTAGAAAACGTATAAAAAACTAAGAGGAAACTTAACGGAATAACTAAAGATTATTTTTAAATAAGTTGATGAAACAGCTTATTTAAGCTAACTTAAATTGGGACAACATCATTTAGATTTTCTGCTTCAATTAGAATTTCCCAAGTTAAATATTCCTTTATTCTTTTAATTTCTTCAAAAGCACATGTATTTTAGTTAGTGTGCTTAATAGTATTTTTGTGAGAAAACTATATGTTTTAATTTTCATAAACGAACTCAAATAGCTTTTTTTGTTATTTGCCTTTAAAATATAAAGTTATATAAAAAAAGGAATGATAAACTTGAATAATATTAATTATATAGATATCGGAAAACGTATAAAGGCTGAAAGAGAACGCAACGGCTTAACTAGAGAAAAGTTTTCAGAATTGGTTAGTATATCTCCAACTTATTTAAGCCAGATTGAATTGGGACAACGTCACCCGTCGCTTCCAACTACAATTAAGATTGCTTCAACTCTACATATTTCTTTGGACTTTTTAGTTTACGGCGAAAGAGCCCTTAATGTTAATAAAGATGACTTGATAGATATAATAAATCATGCTCACGAGAAAGATTTATATGTACTAAAAGAGATTCTTACCGCTATTCTTCCATCCGTAAAATATTAATCAAGAGTATATTTTTATACTTCTGTGCGCAAAAAGTAGACAGTTAGAATTAACTGCCTACTTTTTTGTAATAGTTTAAACTCTCTCAAAATATAAGTTTCAAATCCCAACTTGATAATTATCTTTTTTAGAATGATATTGATATTTATTTAACAATTCACTTCCTAATTCTAAATGCACATTTTTATGTATACATAGAGAAGTATCATGTACGCAAAGAATACTTGAATTAAACTTTTCATTATATCGATTCCAATAATCTTCCTGCTGTAAAAAATATTTTTGCAAAGAAGATTGAATTATCCATCTATTTTTATCATATCCCTTATTTTCAATCATTTTTATTTCTTCACTAAAACTAATTGAATTACTCTTATTACGAATAATTTTTTTCATGTCTTCTATACATATAAATTGCACCTTTTCAATAGAAATTCCATTAATTATAAGTAAATTTTTTAATTTCTTGTAGAGATTTTTCTGAATAGAAATATGAACTTTTTCACTATTTCTTATACCTTCTTCTATATAATCATACAAATTAATAAACAAATTGTAGTCCCCATAATAATACACATCTCGTTGCTTATTACCTACAACAGTATTTCTTCTGCCAGCTTTATAAAACTTAAAAGCATTACAATCTATGCACTCAGCAACCAAATCACCAACATATTGATTCAAAGCAATTATCTCATCATCCAAAAAATTACCTTTCTTTTTAATAATCATACTATCTAATCTCTGTCTCCATTTTTCCACACTACTTCTTAAATAACACTCATTACACATTCTTCTCATTCCCCCACCCTATAATAACATTAAATACCTTTATATTTTTCAAATTTTAATGTTTAATTTTTCCTAATTGATAGATAGATTATTTAATTCCAGATATATAATTATTTTTCCACATTAGACCTCTTAATGCTTTTTTTATATACAATACCTTTATTTAATACTACTATTATTATAGAGCACTTGCAATATATTTTTTACAATTAGTTCATTTTTTAATTCAATTAGCTTTTTAGGGATTAGTTTCAAAATTTACGAGTTCTTATTAAAACTAAGTTAATGCCCTAATCGAAAAGTGCATTTACATTTGCAAAAAATAGCTATATGTAATTAATCCAAATTACATATAGCTAAATTGTTCAAAAAATCAATTTCATCTAAAATATTCTTCACAAACGCCATTACATTCAATTATTACATCTCTTAATAAAAGCATCAACTGATCACAACCCAAATTACTAATATTTCCCTAAATTCTTCCATTACCTTTTTTATTTAGTTTTCATTCATTGTCCATTACAAGTTTTTTTAGCGTTTTTTCCATGCTATAGACTGCTTTCATTAATAAATCTTTATCATCATTTTTTGCAGCATTTTCTGCTTGTAACGCAAATTCAGCTATATCATTGACTCTTACAGTACCTGCTGACCCTTTTAGCTTATGCAGAAGTATACATGATTCATTTAAATCATTTTTATCTATACATTCTTTAATTTGACTCAGAATTTTCTTTGATTGCTCACAAAATTCTTCAAGTAATTCTGTGCAAAAACGTTCATCAAATCCCGATTCCTCTATAAGACTTTTTACTATTTCAGTAAAATACTCACTTTGATTCATCTCAAAACCATGGTCATTTAAATCACTTAAAATATTCATATCATCATTATGAATATTTTTCACATGCTTTTCTAACATTTCCATAACTTGATCAACAGTAAAAGGTTTGCTTAAATAATCGATCATTCCTGCTTCCAAACACTTAATTTCGTCATCTTTCATAGAATAAGCAGTCATAGCTATTACAGGGACATTTTTATAACTTCTTAACAAAAGAATTTTTCTTGTTGCTTCATAGCCATCCATAACTGGCATCTGACAATCCATAAAAATTATATCGTATTCCTTGTTCTCACATGCTTTTAACGCTTTTGCCCCATCAATAGCAATATCACAAGTCAAACCATTTAATTTTAAACTATTAACAAAAAATTTTATGTTTATATCATTGTCTTCTACTAAAAGTATTTTTATCTTTTTATTATATTTAGCTTCTTCAACATTTTGCTTTGTTATAAAAACATCATTATTATATATTTTAGAGCCATCTCCTTTAATCACCATTGCAACGCAATCGAGCAAATCACCTCTTTTATAAGGTTTTGAAATATATCCAGAAAATTTATTTTCCTTCGCTATCCTTGCTTCAGAATTTGCGGTAACTGAAGTTAATAGTATCAAAGGAATGTCATTTATTAAGCCTCTTTCCTTCATTATTTCAACAAGCTCAAAACCAGTTATCTCTTTCATTTGGTAATCAATCAAAATAGTGTTGTATGCCTTCCGATTATTTATAAGCATACTTAATGCCGACTCTAAACTTTCCGCCTCATCAATCATACACCCAACCTCTTCAAGATAAACTTTTGCTATATAACGATTCATCTCATAATCATCAATAACTAATATTCGTTTACCTTTAAATATAGAGTAATCAGGAGGCATTTGAATTACTGATTGTTCTGATTTATCTAGTAATAAATCAAAATAAAAGGTCGTCCCTTTATTTTTTACACTTTTCACACTTATAGTACCACCCATCATCTCAACTATTTTTTTGCATATCGCAAGGCCTAACCCAGTCCCTCCATATTTTCTAGTTGATGAAGAATCAGCCTGACTAAATGGTTTGAAAAGCTTACCTATCTCTTCCTTATTCATGCCTATCCCTGTATCTCTTATTTCAAAATAAAGCTGTACTTCAGTGTTCGTTTCTTTTATAACGGAAACTTCAATAAATACTTCTCCATTGTGTGTAAATTTGACTGCATTGCTAACTAAATTGCTTATAATTTGTCTAATTTTAGTAGGATCTCCTACCAAACAACTTGGTATGGCTGAATTTATAAGCATATTAAGTTCAAGCCCTTTCTCTCTTGCTTTTGCATCATAAAGAAATATGGTGCTTTCAATTACAGAACGGATATCAAAAGCAACTTTCTCTATTTCCATTCTCCCAGCTTCAATTTTAGAAATATCAAGTATATCATTTATAACTACAAGTAATGTTTCTGAAGAAGTTTGGATTGTCTCAACATAATCTTGCTGGGTACTATCTAGGTCAGTTTTTTCCAAGATACTCAAAAATCCAACAATTCCATTAAGAGGAGTTCTTATTTCATGACTCATATTGGCTAAAAATTGACTTTTTGCCATATTAGCGTCTTCAGCTGCTTCTTTTGCAATAATCAGTTCATTTGTTCTTTCTTTAACTTTTTCTTCAAGGTTATTTATAAACGAGCACAGTTCTTCCGCCATGCTATTAAAAGCCTTAGACAAACTTCCTATTTCATCATTTCTAAAAACCTTGGCCCTCTCTGATAAATTACCCTTCGAGAATTTATCAGATATCTCTATCAAATGATTTATTGGTTTCAATATAATTTTAGTACTCTTCATATGAATAATAACAGCTATAATAAGAGCAATCACAGTAAGCTCTATAGCTATATTAATATTATTCCTTATTTCTTTTGTAAAAATAGTTTCTGGAACAGATGTTATTATAAGCCAGTCCAGACCATCTTTATTATACTCAAATATTTTAGTATGGTAGTTCTCATTATTAACTTCCGAAATAAAACTTGTATTAGAAGTATTTATATAGTTTTCATATGCATCATTAATTGATTTATCCGTAATATTCTTAACTAAAGTTCTATTAATATTTCCATCAGAAAGTATTTCAAAATTAGTTTTGTTTAACGAATTCGCAACTAGAAATCCAGAATTCTTTTCAACTATATATATTGAAGCCGAATTCTCATTGGCGATTTTTTCCAACGATTCATTAAGAGTAGAAAGAACTATATGAGTTCCCATTACTCCTTGAATACTCCCATCTTTATTATAAATAGGATATGCCGCTGATAAAGCCAAATCATCTTTTGTAAAATGTTTATAAACGGAAGAAAATACTGGCTTTCCATTTTCTTTAGCACTTATATACCAATCTCTTGTTCTAGGATCGAAATCGCCATAATCATTAACAAATTTTCCCTGCTTTAAATTTTCATCTACATTATAATATAAAGAATGACCTTTGGTTTCAGGTGTACTTCTATATATTTCTATATCGTCATTTCCATTTTTTCTAGCACCATAGTATTCACCATCTTCTGTGCCAAAACTAAAACTGTAAATCTCATCACTACTATATTTAACTATTCCTGCAAAAAAAGCATCTCTCTGATCTTTGTTATGCATGTCTATAACTTTGTTTTCAATAAAAGTGTGGTTAACCTCATTGTTATATAGAGGTATGCTAAATAGCGATTGTATTTCATTAAAAACATCCTGATTGGAATCGTCTTCAATTTTCATGATAGTATTGTTCACCGAACTTTTCCAATTATTAAATATAATATAGGTTATAATACCAACAGTTGTAGCCATAAGTGTAATAAATAATACACTTATTAAAAGCCTTAATGAACCTTTTCTTCCTATCACTGTATTTCCAATTCTGTTAATTATAAATATCACCACCCCAATTTCTTATATAAATATGTAGAATTTTAATAGAAATAAATGTAAACTTATATAAATTATTCTTTGAATCTTATTATATCATCGCACTAATATTTATACAATATTTTTAACATTTCATTATTTTTTATTGTAAAAGTTTATCTCATTAATTTATTTCCATTCTTCAAATAAACATTCTTAAAAGCTTATGTATTTTTTTGGCGAAATAGATAGCATTGAATTCTAAGTATCAACAAGTGCTTTATAAAAAAAAAAACAAAACGAGATATGTTTATTTTCTAATTTCAACACATCTCGTTTCAATCTTCAATGATTTACATTTAATCTAAGCACAGATTGGTATTTAGTCGTTCGCATATTGTCTATTAAAAATCGAAGTATCTATTTCTCAAATCTTTTATAACCTCTATATTAGTGCTATAAGTTGCCCCCTCATCTCTAATATCCTTAGAATTTTCGTCATATTCTCCTGAGAAAGACAATAAATTAAAACTTGTCTCCATATAATATTGCTCATCGCAGATTAAAAGCTTATTATGAGAGTTCACCTTTTTTATTTTAAAATTCCCTCCATAATATTTAAATTTATCTTTTAGCCTTTCTGCTATTATATCGCTATTTCTATTCTTACTTCTATTATTACTATCCTTTTTAATGTGATAAATAGAGCTATTTTCTTCTATACCATATATGATTTTGATAGATCCTCCTCTTGAAAGTAAATTTTCCATCATATTTATCAAATTATTGTTAACCACATAATTGTTCATCCATGGGCTCGCAATATTAAGTTCATACTTGGCATCAGA
This sequence comes from Clostridium beijerinckii, assembly GCF_018223745.1. Classification (NCBI taxonomy): domain Bacteria; kingdom Bacillati; phylum Bacillota; class Clostridia; order Eubacteriales; family Clostridiaceae; genus Clostridium; species Clostridium beijerinckii. Next base: position 2,438,664 of record NZ_CP073653.1, on the reverse strand, counting down.
AAAAGCTTTAATAAATTTATCTCTTATCTCTTTATTTTGTAAGTGATACTCTTCATATTTGTTTGTGATTTCATTCAATGTTCCATATATTTCTTTATCTAAAGGTTCTATATTTTTTATTACATATTTATTTTCTTCATAACTTATATATAAATCACATATATTCTTAATCCTAAATTTACTTAACTTATATGTTTTTTCTATTGAGATTTCATCCTTATTTAACAGACCTATAGTTTCTTCTATCTGAATAATACTTTCTTTCCCAAAAAACATTAATGCATTTATTGCTTTACCATCAATATTCACATTCTCATATTTAAAAAATCTTCGAGATAAACTTTCTTTTTTACAGCTGATTACAGAGTTTAAATCATTAGATTTTATTAGACAATAATCCATTTCTTTTAATTGATCATCATACTTAAGAAATTCATTTTCATACTTTTCCAATTCTTCTTTCTTAGCTTTAAGCTCTTCAAACTGTTTTTTTGCAGATTCTAATGTTAGCTTCTCTGCTTTTTTAGATTTTTTAAATTTATATTTAATTAAATTTTTAAATTTAATAGTGTTTTTTGTAAATATATCTAATAATGATATTCTATTATCTTTTTTATTTTCAGAATATAATAAATCCTCCTTCATTCAAACACCTCATTTCCTTACTATTATGGATTACATTCTTTATTTATCCTAATTTTACATACTCAAATTATGTACGTCAATCTATATTTTAAAGAAAAATATTTTTAAGTTTTTTTTCAATTTTAGGAGGATTTTAACCAATTATGTCAAATTAATAATACTGAGAACATTTACTTAGTATATGTTTTAATAATCTAATGGTAGGATTAAAGGGAGGAATAATTATGAAGAAATTATTTAAATGTAGTGTGTGCGGATTTATATGTGAAGGAGTAGAAGCTCCAGAAAAGTGTCCAAAATGTGGAGTTCCTAAAGAAAAATTTGTCGAATTAACTAGTGAAGAGGCTGATAAAATCTATCACTCTGATAGAACTAATGATATTCATTTAGAGATCATTAACTTAGCTGATAAAATTTTCAAACTTTCTAGAGAAGGAATAGACTTAAATTTAGATCCTACATGTGTAACAGCTTTTGAAAAAGCTAAAAATAGTGCTTGGACTATTAAGCAAATATCAAAAGCAGAATTAGCAGCGCATATGAGCAAAGGAAAATGGTAAAATATTAAAACGAAAATTTTTTGTTAATTAAACTATTGTTTAAAAAGCTGAAAATCCTCAGATTTGATGGATTTTCAGCTTTATTAAATATCTATCTAGAATTCCAACAGCTTTGTGATTATTTATTTTCTACAAATTGAATCTTCAATCCATTAGGATCTAAAACATAAAAAAACTTAGTATTAGGATTTGGCTGAAATGGTCCACTATGAATTTCTATTCCTTTTTCCTTAATAAAGTTTATTTTCTCATCTATGCAGTCAACTTCAAATCCAAGAGAAATATGCTCTCCATAACTTACTTCTTTTACTTCCTCATCACATATTAGTTCTATTTTAGTCTCTCCATCTCCTAAAAATACAATTTCCCTTCCTGGTCCTGCATTAAATCTTTTATTAGTCTTAAGACCAACAATCTCATGATAAAACTTCAATGATTCTTCTAGATTTTTAACTTTTAAAGTACTCCAACAAAATTTCATAACTTATTCCTCCTAATATATATCACTTATGTATAAATGTTATATTTTGCATTTATTTTAATATTTATTAACCTGTCTATTGCTAGCTTTTGAATTGCATATGTATTAAAGTATGTCGCTCCTATATTTAATCACTAGAAACATATTACCAATTAATTTAGCAAATTTGTAAATCCAAGTTCAGTAAATATGTTTTTCATTCCCTCTTCATCTATTTGAAGTTTCAATTGATCTATTGTTATATTATTAAGTTCTTCTATATCACACTTTATAGTGGCCAATTGTTTGCAAAGCAAAGCTGCTTTTTTCCCGACTATTTTTTCATTTGATTCCTCAACTAACTTTGATAACGGGGAACGTAATATGCCAAGATCTTTGAACATTTTTTTTACTTCTTTTTCAGGTGAATTTTCTATAAAATCATATATACCTTCCACTGTTTCAAGTTCTTGAAGTAATGGTATAACAGACTTTTCTCCAACTCCATTTATTCCCGGAATATTGTCAGAAGCATCACCTTCTATAGCTTTTCTATCAATAATTTGGATAGGATCTACACCATAAAAATGATTTACATACTGTGTAGTAAATTCAAAAACTCCGCTAGGTATATTAAGTTCTTTAATATTTATTCCAAGACTTTCGTACATATCGGTACACTTTGAAGTTATAAGCCATACCCTTACATTATCATCAACAAGTTGAAGACAATCTTGATCTTTAGTCCAAATGCTAACTCTCATAGATCTTCCAAATTTCTTTGCCAAGGTACCTATTATATCATCCGCTTCATACTCTTTAAACACAAACTCTGGAACATTCATTTCTTTTAGAACTTTTTGAGCTAATGCAAACTGGCTACCCAGCTCACTTCTCATATCCTTTCTAGTACCTTTATACTCTGAATATAATTTTTTTCTAAAGGTAAATTCTTTAGTTAAATCCCAAGCCACAGCAATATGAGTGGGATTTTGATTTTTAATCATTTTAAGCATTGATGCCATCATTGTAAAGACCCCATTAGTAAACTCGCCTTTAGGTGATTGACGTAATTTTTCAATATATTTATCCTTCTCTTCATCAGTTTTAGCAAATCTATATTCTCTTGGAAGATTACCAAAAAAACAGCAAGATAAAAGAGATGAACCGTCTATTAATAATAAATTGTCATGCATAAATAAAAACTCCTAGCTTTTCTTAAGTTTATTCTGATTAATACCTTTTTATATTAAAACGACTAACCATAATTATTATACCACTATTAATTTACATAAAAAATACAGCCAAACTAATGACTGCATTTTTTAGTTCCATATTATTGCTATAAAGGTTTATACATAATTACATATCTATATTACCATATTTTAATGCCATATTAAACATCATTGCATATATTTGTTAAATATTACAAACACATCAATTAATTTATCTATAAATTATTAATTCACAATTTTTCTTTACTGTTATTTATTAGATTCCTTATTATATAATTGCTTACTTTCTCTTAAAATTCATATATTGCTGGCTGGAATATTGCATTTTTGTCATTTCTTCTAAAAACCACAATTAATATTTTGATTGTTTTTCTTTTACTCTCAATAAGTTATCTCACATGTACATATCTATAAACGCCCTTCCATTTTGTAAATGTTTTACATTTATGTTATAATTTATTAGAGCCTATTATGTCTCATTAAAAAGCACCAACAAAGGGGAGTGGACAAATGCTAAGAGTAAAGAGGCTAGTGTGCTTATTAAGCATCATTTTAATACTTGATACATATGATGTAAGCACAATAACACCATTTAACGCTTTAGCAACAGATGTTGTAGAAGATAATAATATAGAAATAACACATAAAGAAAAAACAGAATTTAAGGAAAATCCTATAGATGAAATAAATAATGAAAAAATTGAGCAAAGAGAATTGACCAAAAAGAAGGAAGCCGAAGAAAAAGAACAAGAAAAGAGTGTTACACCTGAATGGAAAGACTTTATATTAACTTTTTATACATCTCTTGATTCGGAAAATAGTAGTGCTGGTCCAGTGACCTGTCAAAATAAGCCATTAACTCCAGGTGGCGTTGCAAATAACGTAATACCTCTGAATACCCAAATATATTTGGATGGTTATGGACAAGTTACTGTTAATGATAAAGGTTCAGATAAGTATTTTGGAGTAGATAATAGATTAGATGTATTTGTACAACGAGAACCTGGTGAAAACGATCATGACTACTTTCGAAGGGTGAATAGCTACGGAGTACAAAGAGTTCGAGGTTATATAGTTAAATAAATTACATTGGTAATTACACCATTTAAATCCTAGTAATGTATAGATAAACAATATACAACTTAGGCTTATGCGTATGCCTCACCGAAATCATAAATATTTTGATTCCGAAAAGCTATGAAAATATCGCTGAAGGTTCTAAGCAGCAGATTGTATCCAATTTAGCATGCTCCAGCTTTCAGTTTGACAAGCTAAATTGGAACAACCTACAGCTAAGAACCTTTAACAGCTCATTTTCAAATGTTTTCTTCACAAATATATTTATGATTTCTAGTTAATACATTAGCTTAAAGTTCTAGCAATTTTGTAAATATGTTCATGTAATAAGTTGAATTCTTAAATTGGCTATCCATACAGATAAGCCAATTATAAGTTAGATTTACACTATCAAATATATCCCAACTAGAAATGGATAATATACTTTTGTGGAATGTTTCATTGGTAATTTTGATAGATGTGATTCTTTAGCTATAAGTTGTTCCAAATGTGCTAGTTCAAAGCTTGTTCTTTGAGGCTAGCACTTTGGGTGCAACTTTATAGCCTTAGAATCACCCATCAGAATTACCTGGAAACTGGAACAAAAGTATGTTATTCATTTCGGCGAGTTGTATGCATAAGTTCAGGTCTTTGTTGGGTTATCTATACCAATACAATTCATAAATATAAAGTTTTGTTTTTGACTTTTGTCGTAATAATCAGATTTAAAAAACTTATCTTTATCGAGCATACCAATCAGCACTTAAGAAATCATATTTTTCTGTTTAACTTTTTCTTTCTTAATCTTATATAAGTCACTATTACTCCAACAAAACAGATAATGGCCGAACAAACATATACATACCTCATTCCATACATAAAGACATCATCTCTACCCTCTATATATCCAAGTACTTTCTCTCCCATTTTCATACTCATAAATGAATATAAAAGCATTGTCGCCATAGCAACACCGGATGATTGTCCCAAATTCCTTACAAAAGCGTTTATACTTCCTGCAATCCCCAACTTATCACTAGATGCTGAAGACATAACTAGAGAATTATTAGGAGGTAAAAACAATCCATTTCCAATTGCAATAAAGACTATATATACAATTAATTGGTACATATTGGAGTTTTCATTTAAAGTCGCCATTAAACCCATTCCAATTCCTATGAGTATCAATCCTAAAAATGTCAGAAATTCTGACCCTATTTTATCTGATAGATAACCACTAAAAGGAGAAATAACTGTTATTAATACAGGCGAGATCATCATTATCATTCCCGCAAAGCTTGGAGTCATTTTCAAAACATTTTCGAGGTAAAAAGGCTGTACAATATTATTACTGTTAATTGATGCATAACATATGAATGTGCATAATATTCCAACCGTAAAAAGTGAATTTTTAAATAATGATAAATCTAGAAGTGGATATTTTAACTTTCCTTCTATTCGTATGAATATTATAAATAGAATTATAGCTGCACTAAAACTAATTCTAATCATGTTATTATCGTAACCAACAGTTTGTCCATTTATAAGAGAATAAAATAATAATACGACACTTATACCAAAAATTATTGCACCAATAAAATCAATGTCTTCTTTCTTTTCATTTGACTTACGAGGCAATACTTTAAAACCAATTGCTGTTCCAATTATTCCTACTGGAATATTTATTAGAAATATATAATGCCAACTTAAGTAAGAAATTAAAATACCTCCTAATGGTGGTCCAATCATTGTGCCAAGAGCTAGAAATGTTCCCGATATTCCAAGAGCTCTCCCCCTTTCATTAGCTGGAAATACTTGCGTTATTATCCCTTGGTTGTTTGCCATAGCCGCAGATGCTCCTATCGCCTGAACTATTCTAAAAAATAATAGGTACGTAAAATTTTTTGATAACGCACAAAATAAAGAACCTATGGTAAACACCAATAACCCTAAATTAAATACTATAGACTTTCCTTTTATGTCACCGAGCCTTCCAAACAGTAATATTGTACTAACTATTGTTATAAGATAGCAGATTACGATTAACTGAATAGAAGACATAGTTACTGAAAATATATTCACCATAACAGGAAGTGCTACATTAACTATTGTACTATCAAGGGTCCCCATAAATGGAAGCAAAACCACAACGGCCAATATTATCCATCTATTCTTATATACATTTTTATTGTATATTTCCATTATTAAAATCATCCCTTTTCATTAATTCTGTTATAAATATACTTTATTATAATTTTGAGAGTTTCTAATATACTAAATGATATACATAAGTATATTCTTTTGGATATGTTATATTTATATATTATACAGAAGTTATAAAATAGATATTATTTATAGGAATAATCCACCTTAATAAAATCACATTGATTTATTCTCTTACTTTTACTCTTTATTTTTTTAAATATTAAGTTTTTTAACTGCCAACTCCGCCATTTCTCTTACCTTCTCATTTTCTTCATTAATATACAAACAAAATACTATCCTCAACCTAAATTTCAACTTTAACATGTATATACATATATTTAAAATAATATAGTTTATTAATAATAGATTTAGGTTACTATTACTTGTTTTCAACTATATCTATAAAGCTATTAATTTCGAATTAATTGACATGCATATGAATTTAAATTAGGGACTTTTTTATCATTAAACAAACTATTTCTATAAATGATAAGACGTAAAATAATATATGGGCTACAACTAAGTCATAAATATGAATTAAATCATTACTTATGTACTTTATTTGGAAGAGTTATTAATAAAATTTTGTATTTGCGCTAACGTTTTTAAGAATTCTTCAAATTTCTCAGCGCCTATCTCCTTCTCTATTGGTGATTGTACTTCATTCCATACAGGAATTGCCTCATCGAGCTTCTTAATTCCGACATCACTTATTGAAATGCACTTTCTTCTTGAATCATTATCATCTGTTCGCACATCTACATATCCCTTTTTTCTTAAAATTTCAATATTGCGAGTTACTGTTGTCTGATCCATTAGCAAAGCCTCTGCCAACTCACTTACAGCAACATTTTCACGAGATGCTATGTCTGCTAATAATGAAAACTGTGGTGCTGTTAATCCAACCGCTTGAAAAACTTGATCAAAATACTGAGTAGTGACCCTTGTTGTCATACGCAAATTTCTACAAACACAACTTCCAATTTTCTTTAAATCATCTAAATTAGACATAAATAAATTACCTCCGTCAAAACCTCTGAATATACATATAGTAATCTATAGCAATTCTTATTGTCAATATACTCACAAGCAGATTTCAAAAAACTAGCTTTATTGAAGAATATATTATTTTTATCTCATAATATCATTAATTTTTAAGTTTAAGATATTATTTCCTGTTAAAAACACAGATTGTTTTGCCAAATCCTGAACACTTACCGCATGATATACATTTTGATGGCTCAGTATTACCTTCGCTCCAACGATTAATAAGATTACTTTCACATACTAATGGTCTGGACAATGCAAAATAATCAATGGAGCTTTCATTAAGAATTTTTGTTAGGGCTGAAATGTCACGTATTCCGCCTACAGAAATAACTGGAATATCAACTTCTTCCTTTATACTTTCAGCATAAAATGTATAGTAAGGAGCTTGTCCTTTCACTATTTTTCTTGAATAACTCTCATTTGGGCGTGAAGATAAACTCCCCCCACTAATTTCAACAGCATCTACGCCAAGCTCTTCAAGTTTTTTGCATACATATTTACATTCTTCAAAAGTCATGCCTTGATCCATAAAATCTTCGCAATTTATTTTAACTAAAACTGGATAATCTTTTCCTACTTTATCACGTATTTTTTTATACGTTTCTATAAGCATTCTAGATCTATTATCAATACTACCACCATACTCATCTATTCTTCTATTATAATAAGGTGTTAAGAACTTACTAAGTAAATATCCATGAGCTGCATGTATCTGAATGCCATCATACCCTGCTTTTTTTGCTCTAAGCGCTGCATTTGCAAAATCTATCTGAATTGAAACAATTTCTTCCAAAGTCATTTCTTTAGGAGTATTTTTATATCCCAAATCTGTTATATTACTTGGGCCTAAAATTGCCTTTTCTTCATTTCTAATAGTTTGTGTGCCTGCTGCTCCAAGTTGCAATATTATATTGGTATTGTGTTTATGAGTTACTTCAATAATTTTTTTATGATTATCAATAAATGAATCATTATAAATTCCCATTTGGCCTGGAATAAATTCCTCTAAATCAGTCACAGATGTTATTCCAGTAATTATAGTTCCTACACCTCCTTTAGCTAAATCTTCGTAAACTTTAAATAGTTCATCATTTATATTTCCTTTTTCATCTGCCATTCCTTCATATGTTGCAGATCTTATAAATCTGTTCTTTAATTTAAGTGGACCAACTTGCGTTTGATCGAATAATGATTTCATAATTAACCAACTCCATTCTAAATATATGCATATACATATATTTCATTAAAATTTTTTATTCAATAAAAATAAATTTATTAAAACAGATATTATATGTATATGTATATGCATATAATATCATAATCGTTAATTAATCGTCAATCAACTAAAAATTGTTATACCTTATTTTAATTAAGACCTTATATTTTATTCGAGCTAATAAAAATTTCATTTATTTTAATATACTTTATTAAAATAATCAACGAAAATTATTCAATAGAAACACTACATTTGAGTATATATTCCTTTTTAAAAATGTATGAAATTGAACCGCTACTTAATTTCAATATATAATAAATTTAATTAAAATAATATCTAAAAATGCCTGTCATAATTAAACACAGTAATATTTAGTAATATTTCACATATTTTATAGGTACATGATTTGATTTAACAATGAAACATCACATTTATTATCATATTATATATTTTTTTCTTAAAACCCAAAAATAGTAGTAGAAATTCTCCTACTACTGCTTAACATATCATCAATGCTAATTTGTATTTTTTACCAATTAATGTTATAATTATTATGCCATCTCAAATCGATATATTATGGAGGCGTAGCATATGAAACGTGCACATGTAAAAAAGCGTTTCGATAAGGATTTAATGAAAAATATATTTCTTTTTCTTAGTGAGCTACTCAATCTAATCTCTATAATTTTAAAACTCTTCAAATAACAATAGCACAAATATATACTTGAAACATTATTTATATTTTTAGGACTAGTATAATTATATTGCTTAAAAAACGTAAGTACCAATTACGCGAGATGGTAAGTTATTATAATTGAACGTCCTTTTTTATTCTTTAAATAATTATAATTCGAATAAATTCATGAATGATTTATACAAAAGATCATTCAAGTGAATTTAAAAATAACCCAAAGAATTTTTATTTTATCTATCACAACACAAGCATAATTATATCACTTTTGGGATTTAATGTAAATATAATTTTATATATTTTAGACCGACTCATTCTAAAAGTATACTTTAGTCTTATGAGTCCAATGCAAGATTACATCCCAACCGATAAGGACTTAGAAAGAGGATTCTTAGGTCTTCCTAAAATCCCTGGAATCCACTAATAAATCAAATATTATTCCTTCTCTCAATAAAACTGAGAGAAGGAACCCTTTTAATCATCTTTAGTCTTCTAAAAACTTTTGTTTTCTCTCATCTTTTCTATCTATAACAATATCATCAATTTTAACGTTATTTGCTCTTAATCTTTGAATAATATCCTTTATAAATGCGTCACTTCCAACTAAATAATACATAGCATCCTCTGATTTCATTGATTGGCTAAGTATTTCATAAAATTCTTTCCTAGAATTTATCCAAAAATTCTTATAATTTTCATCTGCTAATCTATCCAGTTGATTTTTAAATACAAATTTATCTGATGAGTCTATATTTATATTTGATAAGTATGAGATATTAGTTTTATCATTAATAAATGATAAAATAAGAGGTCTCATAGTAGCTATTCCAACTCCCATTGATATTAAGATTATAGGTTTATTTATACGTCTTAACCCCATTCTTGAACCTATCTTAAAAAATACAACTTCATCACCAATTTTTAATTCAGATAGCTTATTCTTGAATTCAGATTTGCTCCCTGGCACTCTTGTTGTTATGGCAATTTTATTTTCCTCTGGTAAAGTTGTAATGGACATGTGTCTTACCCATTCTTTTCTAGGCTGATCACCAATATCAAACCCAATATGCCCAATATGGGTATGTGAGCCAGGTTCCCATGTTAAATTTTCTGGTTTTTCAAAAAAATATGTTTTTGTATTATCTGTTTCATCAATTATATCAATAATTTTTAGTGTATATTTTTCCATAATCCCTCTCCTTTAATAACAATTCTCAATTTAATAGTATCAACTAAAATTTTTCAAGTCAATGTTTATAAATTTCAATTATAGATAATCCAACTAAAACCTGAACTTATGCATATAACTCGCCGAAATGAATAACATACTTTTGTTCCAGTTTCTAGTTGAGATATATTTCATAGTATAAATCTAACTTATAATTGGCTTATCTATATACAGATTTCCCAAGCAAGAATAATAACTTTTAGTTTTCATTTATAATATGTTTTATTATATTCATTAATGATGATGTCATTAATGTCTTATCACGAAAAATGATATATATTACAAAAATAATCCTTCATTATAACTCTAAAAAAATTTCAAAAATTTTATCCGCAATTTTGAAATGTGTACTGTGAATTGCAATATATATACTTTATAAAAAAATCCCAGGCGACTGTGGAGCCGTAGATTTTTTTTACGCATCTGCCTTTCCGAACGCATGTGAGGAAAATCTGGCAGGCGAATAAGATTTCTTTTTTATTCTTTTTCTATACAAAAACTAATTAAATAGCCTTCTTCATAAGTTATCCACAGATTCTATTACATTATAAATTCCCATATGTGTTGATTAACCAAAAAATAGAAGTGAAAATATATAAAAAATGAGGTCATTCTGTAGTAATATTAAAGTGCGAACCAAAATAATACTTAAGGAGAATGCCCTCATGAAAAATACTACCACTATATTTGATATATTTCAAACATTTTTAAGTGAAAAGGAAGTTGAAAAATTTAGTAAAATTTTAGAATATGTTGATACTGCAAGAAAATTCACATTATATGATTTAATAAAATTCTTTATTGCAGCAGCTACGAATGAATATAAGAGTTATAGGGATGGCGTTGAGCATATGGAATCAGTAGGGCTAACACCAGTTGATTATTCAACTATTTCTAAAAAAGCCTCTAAGGTAGATTACAAAATTTCTAAAACTTTATTTGAGATTATTGTTTCTAAATGTAATCGTAGAATGCGAAGAATTCTAAATTTGCCAAAACAATTAATAGCAATTGATTCAACTACCGTGACCGTAGGTGAAAACCGTCTTAAATGGGCAAAATTTAATGGGAAGAAATCTGGAATAAAACTTCATATATCTTTAAATATTAATGACTTTACACCACAAAAAGTTATTGAAACTATTGCTAAAAAGCATGATGGACCGATAGGTGAAGGTTTAATAGATGTACACTCTATTTTAGTTGAAGATAGGGCTTATGAAAATCATGAGAGATTTGATATGTTTAAAGAAATAAAACAATCTTTTGTTATAAGAATAAAAAATAATACAATACTTTCAAAACCAAAGAAATTGAGAAGTTTAGGAGTAGTAGAAAATTCTTCTGTAATTCGAGATGTTACATGTTATTTAGGAAAAGAGACTAAAAAAACTCAAAATAGATTTAGAGTAGTTGAATTTACTGATTATTATGGTAAATCAGTAAAAGTGTGCACTGACCTAATGAACATTACTCCAGAAAAAATAGCAGAAATATACAAGGAACGTTGGAAAATTGAAACCTTCTTTAAATTTATAAAACAAAACTTGAATGTAAAAAGAATATTTGGAACAACTGAAAATGCTGTCTATAATCAACTTTTCATATCATTGATAGCTTATGTTTTGCTTCAATTTACTTATGTTGAAACGACTAAAAATTTAAAATATGTTAAATTATCACTAATTCAATTTGTAAGAAAATTGCTTAAAAAAAGTCTTAAGGTCGAAGTCTATATATCTATTAACTTATTTTTGAAAAATATCAAAAATAAGTTAATAATTTAAAGTAAAAATTTGGTTAATCAACACTTGTGATAAATTCCCATATGTGTTGATTAACCAAAAAATAGAAGTGAAAATATATAAAAAATGAGGTCATTCTGTAGTAATATTAAAGTGCGAACCAAAATAATACTTAAGGAGAATGCCCTCATGAAAAATACTACCACTATATTTGATATATTTCAAACATTTTTAAGTGAAAAGGAAGTTGAAAAATTTAGTAAAGTTTTAGAATATGTTGATACTGCAAGAAAATTCACATTATATGATTTAATAAAATTCTTTATTGCAGCAGCTACGAATGAATATAAGAGTTATAGGGATGGCGTTGAGCATATGGAATCAGTAGGGCTAACACCAGTTGATTATTCAACTATTTCTAAAAAAGCCTCTAAGGTAGATTACAAAATTTCTAAAACTTTATTTGAGATTATTGTTTCTAAATGTAATCGTAGAATGCGAAGAATTCTAAATTTGCCAAAACAATTAATAGCAATTGATTCAACTACCGTGACCGTAGGTGAAAACCGTCTTAAATGGGCAAAATTTAATGGGAAGAAATCTGGAATAAAACTTCATATATCTTTAAATATTAATGACTTTACACCACAAAAAGTTATTGAAACTATTGCTAAAAAGCATGATGGACCGATAGGTGAAGGTTTAATAGATGTACACTCTATTTTAGTTGAAGATAGGGCTTATGAAAATCATGAGAGATTTGATATGTTTAAAGAAATAAAACAATCTTTTGTTATAAGAATAAAAAATAATACAATACTTTCAAAACCAAAGAAATTGAGAAGTTTAGGAGTAGTAGAAAATTCTTCTGTAATTCGAGATGTTACATGTTATTTAGGAAAAGAGACTAAAAAAACTCAAAATAGATTTAGAGTAGTTGAATTTACTGATTATTATGGTAAATCAGTAAAAGTGTGCACTGACCTAATGAACATTACTCCAGAAAAAATAGCAGAAATATACAAGGAACGTTGGAAAATTGAAACCTTCTTTAAATTTATAAAACAAAACTTGAATGTAAAAAGAATATTTGGAACAACTGAAAATGCTGTCTATAATCAACTTTTCATATCATTGATAGCTTATGTTTTGCTTCAATTTACTTATGTTGAAACGACTAAAAATTTAAAATATGTTAAATTATCACTAATTCAATTTATAAGAAAATTGCTTAAAAAAAGTCTTAAGGTCGAAGTCTATATATATATTAACTTATTTTTGAAAAATATCAAAAATAAGTTAATAATTTAAAGTGAAAATTTGGTTAATCAACACTTGTGATAAATTCCTATAGAATAAAAAAATTAAGAAGATAAATTTATATTATAGAAATTTATCTTCTTAATCTATATAAATACTATTAAAATATTATTCTTCAGATAAATATTTTATTACTTCAAGGCATTTTTCCTAGATTCATGGGTTTTAATGCTTCTTCAATTTCTTCAATATTTTTACCTATACTACTTTCAACTGCTGCTGTCACAGCTCCCTCAACTATTGGGCAATCTACTATCTTTATTTTTTCCTTCATCTTTTCATCTAGAAATTCTATTGCCATTTCTGCATTCATAAAGGCACTGCCTAAATCAAAAATAATAATTACTCCATCTTCTGAATAAACATCTTCTATTGCAGCTGATATTTTATCCATATCAGTGCCAACTCTTCCGTCTGCTGTTCCTCCAGCCACACCTATAGCTACATTAGGTGCCATTTGACTTGCTAATTCCTTTACACCATCTGCTATATTTTTACTATGCGATATTATCACTATTCCTACCATATATATTCTCCTTCAACGACTATTTTGATGTAACTCAAAATAAAAACTACTAATTTAAAGCTTCATATATTGTTTCTAATATTATTGCAGAAGATGTAGCCCCAGCATCTTGGTGCCCTAAACTTCTTTCTCCAAGATAACTTGCTCTTCCCTTTTTAGCTATAATTTCTTTTGTATGCTCTACACCTTTATAAGCAGCTTCTTTTGCTGCTTTTAAAATTTCCTTGACTTCAATCCCGCTATCTATACCTTCTTTTATTGATTTTAATGCTGGCTCTATAGCATCTATCATAGTTTTATCATCAGCTTGACCTTTACCTCTCATTTTTATACCTTCAAGAGCCTCATCTAGCATCTTTGCGAAATCATTAATATCAACTTCCGATTTTCCATTAACACTTACAGCTGCCTTCATAAAAGCTGTTCCATATAGTGGTCCTGAAGCTCCACCAACATTAGATACTAATGCCATTCCTGACTTCTTTAATATACCTCCGATATCATTTCCATCATCGTCTTTTATCTTTTCTACTACAGCCTTAAATCCCTTGCTCATATTAAGTCCATGGTCTCCATCTCCAATTGCAGCGTCTAGCTCTGATAAATATGCTTTATTTTCATCTATCTTTTCACTTATTTTTTCTAATATTTCAATTACTTTTTTTCCTTGAATACTCATTTCTATTCCTCCTATATAGCCTAATTTAGATGATGCTTATATATTATAAAGCTTCATCTAAATTATAATTCTTTGGTAGTAGAATCCGTCATACTCTTAGATATGCTCTACTAAATTCATCTAATCTCAAAAACTCTACCTAAAAATCTTTGCTTTATATTACTTTAAATGCTGGTGTGTTTGCTGGTGCATCTAATAATTCTTTTAATTCACTATCAAGTTTTAATACTGTTATTGAAAATCCAGCCATTTCAAGAGATGTCATAAATTCACCTACAAATGTTTTATGAATTTTAACCCCTTTTTCCTCCAATATTTCATTTACCTTTTTATTTACTATATATAACTCCATAAGTGGTGTTGATGATAAGCCATTTACCATGACTGCTACTTCTTCTCCACTACTCAATTTGATATCTTCTAGAATTTTGCTCATTAAATGTTCTGTAATTTCATCTGCTGTTTTTATTTCCTCTCTATGAGTTCCTGGTTCTCCATGAATTCCCATACCAATTTCCATCTCATTTTCTCCTAATGTGAAATTTGGTTTACCAGCAGCTGGTACAATACAAGATGAAATAGCCATTCCCATACTTCTAACATTTGATATTACTTTCTCTGCAACTCTTGTAACTTCTTCAAGACTAGCTCCTGTTTCAGCTTTAGCGCCTGCTATTTTGTGTATAAATATTGTTCCTGCAATCCCTCTTCGTCCTGCTGTATAAGTACTATTTTCAACTGCAACATCATCGTTTACTACAACAGCTTTTACATTAATCCCTTCCATTTCAGCCATATCTTTTGCCATTTCAAAGTTCATAACATCCCCAGTATAATTTTTAATTACAAGTAAAACTCCTTTACCTGAGTCTACAGCTTTTATTGCTTCATATACTTGATCTGGTGTAGGTGATGTAAACACTGCTCCTGCTACTGCTGCATCAAGCATTCCTTTTCCTACATATCCTCCATGAGCTGGCTCATGTCCACTTCCTCCACCACTTACTAAAGCAACCTTTCCATCTATTGGTGAATCTACTCTTACTAAAACATCTGCATTTTCTAATTTTTTTATATATTCCGGATGTGCAGCTACCATTCCTTTCAACATATCCTCAAGTACTAGATTTGCATCATTAATTATTTTTTTCATAAAATTCTTCCTCCCATATTTAAATATTCTTTATGATTAAAATTATTTATATCTAATTTATATACATATGTTGCAATTCAAAATGCACATTTCACAATTCACAATTACAGTTAAAATTCTTTTAATATTTTTAGAATTGCGATGAAGAATTATTTTTGCAATATATATAAGTTCTAAATAATATAATTCATTCATTATAAAATTATTAGCCTTTATTACCTAAGTAATATAAGATAACTTTTATGAATTAAATTTTTTAGAATATATGTAAATAATTTCGATTTGTTTTTATTTATATTTGTACTTTTATATAGAGCAATACTCATGCCACAATTTCAATTACTAATTAAATATACTTAAAAGTGTGTATTTTCAAGCCTTCTAGCCTAAAGTTTAAGTAAACATTTACAGAAAATTGTAATATAAATAGCATATCTCTTGGTAAAAAGTATCAAGTTGTTCTTTTTTATCATGATACTTTTTACCAACTTGCTATTTTTTATTCCCAAGTTACCTTTTTCTCTATTCCATATTGTCTTGCCTTCGCGGCTACTGTTTTATGAGTAAGTCCTAATGCTTTTCCCGCAGCATTATAACTTCCATATTTCTTAAGTGCTTTTTCTATTATAATTTTTTCATATTCCTTTAGTGGTAATATTTCTTCTGCTTCAATAAGCATGTCTATTTCATTATTATTTTTACTTTTGATTGCATTTTTAACTGTATTTATATCTTTTCTCATATAAGCTGGAAGATCACTTAATTCTATTACTTCTGTTTCATTTAAAGCCATTATTCTCTCTACCAGATTCTCTAACTCCCTTATATTTCCTGGCCATTTGTATTCTAATAGAGATTCCATTGCATCATTTGTTACTATAGTTATTCTTTTATTTATCCTCTTACCTATTTTATCTATGAAGTGCTCTAATAAAGGCGCTATATCTTGCTTTCTTTCTCTTAAAGGCGGCAAAAATATTGGAATTACATTTAACCTATAATATAAATCTTCTCTAAACTCCATTGACTTTACCATTTCTTCTAAATTTCTGTGAGTCGCAGCAATTATTCTAACATTTATTTTTATAGTTTCTTCTCCACCAATTCTTTGAAATTCTTTTTCTTGAATTACTCTCAAAACTTTAGCCTGCATACTCTTATCCATTTCTCCTATTTCATCTAGAAGTATAGTACCATTTTGAGCCAATTCAAATTTACCTAATTTTCTTTTTATAGCTCCTGTAAAAGCTCCTTTTTCATATCCAAAAAGTTCGCTTTCTAATAAGTTTTGTGGTATTGCTGCACAATTTACTCTAATAAAAGGTCCTTTGGAATTCTTACTTGAAAAATGTATTCCTTCTGCAATTAATTCTTTTCCTGTCCCACTTTCTCCTCTTATTAATACGGTGGTATCTGTTTTCGCTGCTTTTAATGTTGTAGCAAGTGCATCTAATATCTTCCCACTATGACCTATATACTTCGAAAAAGCTGAATCAGGTTTCTTAGTTCTAATAAGCTCTTCTTCTAGATAATCAGCTTTTGCAGAGACCTGAGTTAGTTTCTCAGAAAGTTTTTGAACTTCTGTTACATTTTTAACTATGGACACAACACCTGTTATTTCTCCATCAATCACTATAGGGTTTACATTTGAAACTATTATTACACCATTTTCCTTATAGCTGATTGCCCCTATGATGCTTTCTCCTGTTTTAAGTACTTTAATTCTTGCACCCTCTGGAGATACATCTCTAATATTTTTATTTAATATATCCTCTTCTTTTTCGTTCAAAATTCTAAGATACGCCTTATTTACGTATGTTATATATCCATCTGAATTTATAACACATATACCATCTTGTACTGTTTCTAATATAAGCTGTAGCCTCTCTTTCAAATCTTTCACCGTTTTAAGTTCATCTTTAACTTTTTCTAATTTTGATATATCATTAAATACTGCTAATGCACCTTTAGGTTTCTTGTCTATTATTATTGGAGTTCTATTTATAAGCAATATTCTATTATTTATTATTTCTTTTACCATTAATTCCGATTTGCCAGTTCTATTTATTTCATGAAGATTTGTGAATTCTATTATTTCATATACCTTTTTTCCAATAGCATCTCCGGAAGATATCCCTAATAACCTTTCTGCTTCCTCATTGAATATTGAAATTATATCTTTCTCATCTGTGGCAATGATTCCATTAGGTATATTACTGAATACGTGCTCCAACGTTATAGTATTATTATTTATTATGTTATCAACTTGATTAATAGTACTTTTATCTTCTAAATCAAAATCACTTTGTAGAAAATCGCATAATTCATCTAGCGGTTCTTTTGGATCTTCTCCATGAACTTCTACTATAATTTTCTCATTCTGCTTTACCTTCAATAAAACCAGTGGCATAAGACTTGTAGCTAAAATTTTCTTTTTATCTTTATAAATTATAAAAAACTTTAAATCATGTCTCTTTTCAAGTTCGCTTACCTTATGAACAACCATAGCCAAGACTCTTGCATGCAATCCTTTACTGTGCCTTATAACCACTTCTTTGCTAAGTATCAAAATTCTTCACTCCTAATCTTAGTTCTTTAACATATATATGTTGCAATTCACAATGCACATTTCACAATTCACAATTACGGCTAAAATTCTTGCAATATTTTTAGAATTATGATGAAGAATTAGTTTTGCAAAATAATATATATATTATTTTAAAATACAATTTTACATTTTCAATAACCTTTAACTCAATTGTATAAATTTCATTTTATCAATTTACATATTATACTAACGCAGGTATAAATGAAAGCTAAATTTTGCCACCCAATCTCTTAATTCATTGGCTATTTATACAATACACTTTAAATAATGCACTTTAAATAATACTATAACTTAAAATTAAAAATATAAGTGATAAAAATCATTCATATTTTTAATTTTCGATTGGCTTAATGAACCTTAACTTTCTGAATCAGTGTTTCCATAACTTATACTCTCAAGTGGTACAATGTCCACATGTTTAATCTGAACATAAAGTCCTAGAGAACAAAAAGTCTCCCCCTTATTTTATAAATAAGAGGGAGATAATAATTAATTATTCTATTATTTTAAATTCATAGCCTTGCTGTTTTAAATATTCTATTATTCTTGGTAAAGCCTTCGCTGTTTCTTCTTTTCCATAAGTATCATGCATTAAAATCAGTGCCTTTTCTCTATTACCAATACTTTTTATAGCTTCCTGAGTTAGTTCATCTGCATTCTTTTTATGAGTACCTTCTGCATCTCCTGATAATGCATTCCAATCAATTTGATGCCAATCCTTCTCATGTAGGGCTTTGTCCACTTTTTCTGCTCCTTGAGGATCCTTTTTACTCCATGTTTCTTGTCCACCTGGAAACCTAATTGATCGTGTTGAAAAATCTTCGCCTAAAACGTTTTTTAAAGCTTTATCTGTTTTATCAAAATCAGACATACAATTCTCCAAGTTTATTTTACCCTTTGGAAATAAGTAACCATAGTCATGTGAATATGAATGTATGCCTATTGCATTACCTTCTGCTACTTCCCTCTTTACTAGGTTCTTGCTTGCATCATCTTTATCAACATACTTTCCTATAAGGAAAAATGTTGCATGTACATCTTCAGATTTAAGGATATCTAAAATTTGAGGGGTAACTGTTGTCGATGGGCCATCATCGAAAGTTAAGTAAGCAACTTTTTTACCATCAGCTCCATCAGGCTTTTGGTTCTTCTCTTGCTGCTCAATATACTTTTCTAAATATGCAACATCTTCTACGTTGCCATTGCTTTCCTTATTAACTGAATCGCTATTTTCTTTATCATCATTAATACTTTCTCCCGTGTTGCTAGCAGCTTGTACCGTCTTACTGCCTGCTGAAAATTTCTGTACTGCTACTATGCTTCCTATAATTACAAGTAATGCAACTGCAACAATTAATATAGTAATTCTCGCTCTCTTAATATTTTTAGTGCTATTACTATTATTACGTTTCATTTTTCTACCTCTTATACATTTAAAAATTTATGATCCTCTATAGCCTTAAGAGACTCATGATAAAAAAGCTATATTATTAAATATGATATTACCTATACAATTTATACTAACATATAAATTTTTTTAAATATATAAACATCTTTTTACAGCTGATGCTTAAACTGACTGTTATAAAGTTCTGTATAAATTCCGCCTTTATTTACAAGCTCCTCATGATTCCCTCTTTCAGCAATTTTACCATTCTTCATAACAAGGATTATATCTGCATCACGTATAGTAGAAAGTCTATGAGCTATAACAAAGCTTGTACGTCCTTTCATCATTGAAAGAAATGCATTTTGTATTTTTAGCTCAGTTCTTGTATCTACATTACTTGTTGCTTCATCTAATATGAGCATTGGCGGATCAATTAACATTACTCTGGCTATAGTCAAAAGCTGCTTTTGACCTTCAGAAAGATTTCCTCCAGATTCAGTTATAATCGTATCGTAACCATCAGGAAGTCTTTTTATAAAACTATGAATAAAGGCAGCTTTAGCTGCATTTTCAACTTCTTCTAAAGTAGCATTTGGTTTACCATAAGCAATATTTTGCCTTATAGTTCCTTCAAATAGCCATGTATCTTGAAGCACCATACCAAATTGGCTTCTGAGATTATTTCTTGTAAGATCATTTATACTCTTGCCATCTATAGTAATCCTACCTTTGTCTAAATCATAGAACCTCATAAGTAAGTTAACTATAGTGGTTTTGCCAGCACCAGTTGGTCCTACAATAGCTATTGTGCTTCCTTTTTTTATATTAACGCTGAAATTTTCTATAAGTGGAACTTTCTTATTATAAGAAAATGATACATTATCAAACTCGACATTTCCATCACAGCTCTCTATATTTTCAGCTTCTTTAGAATCTGCTTTTTCTGGCTCTTCATCTATAATAGAAAATATTCTTTCACAAGATGCAATAGCTGCTTGAAGCTGAGTAGCTACACTAGTAATGTTGTTTATTGGTTGTGAAAACTGAGTTGAATAGGTTAAAAAACTTGAAATCACACCAACACTTAACCCGCTTAAAACCGAAAGTATCCCTCCAACAAGGCCAACTAAAATATATGTAATATTATTTACAAATCTTGTAGCTGGATTTGTAAGTGATGAATAAAACTGCGCAAGCTGCCCACACTTGTAAAGCCTTGAATTAATTCCTGAAAAGCTCTCCTGAGCTCTTTCTTCATATCCAAAAAGTCTTACTACTTTTTGGCTTCCCACGATTTCTTCTATATAACCATTTAATTCACCTAAAGTCTTTTGCTGCTCTTTAAACATTTTATTTGATCTCTTTGTAATAAAAGAAGCAATAAGAAAACAAAAAGGTGTCATTAAAACTATAACTAAAGTTAATTTAAAACTTAAACTTACCATTAAAACAAGTGAACTTATTATAGTTATGATTCCTGGATAAAATTGTGTTATCCCTTGAAATAATCCATCTGAAATATTATCCATATCATTTGTAAGTCTGCTTATAATATCTCCATGAGGATTTTTATCAAAGTACTTTAAAGGCAGAGAGCTTATCTTATTTAAGGCTTCATTTCTAAGATCCTTTACTGTGTTATATGCTACAGTATTAGCTACTATAGTAAATAGCCACGTAAATAGTGCACTTATTACATATATTACTCCAAGTATTATAATTGTCTTAATCAACCCATCAAAATCAACTTCACCTTTAGCAACTATATGATCAATAGACCTTCCCACTATTAACGGCATAAATGCTATAAGTATATTACTTATTAGCGCAAATATCAGAGATGCAAACATATATCCTTTATATTTTGAAACATAACCAATCAATCTAGAAAATGTACTTTTTTTCATTTACATAGCCTCCTTTGTAACTTGAGAGCTACATATTTCTCTATAAACTTCGGATTCTTTAAGCAATTGTTCATGGTTTCCAACTCCCGCGAGTTTTCCGTCATCTAATACAATTATTAAATCAGCATCCTTTACAGTGCTTATTCTTTGAGTTACCATAATTACAGTTGTATCACTGGAATTTTCTTTAAGAGCTTTTCTAAGTGCAGCATCTGTAGCATAATCAAGAGCACTTAAGCTGTCATCCATTATTAATATTTCAGGTTTCTTTACTAATGCTCTTGCTATAGTAAGTCTTTGTTTTTGACCACCAGAGAAATTAACTCCACCTTGGGATATATATGTGTCATATTTTTCAGGCATTTTTTCTATAAAATCTGCTGCCATTCCAATTTCAGCCGCCTTCTTAACTTCACTCATACTTGCATTTTGAGCACCCCATCTTATATTTTCAGATACAGTGCCGGTAAATAAAACGGCTTTTTGAGGAACTAGACCTATATTATTATCAATTTCTTTTTTATAATAATCTTTAACATTAATTCCGTTTAGCAAAACATTTCCTTTGCTTGTATCATATAATCTAGGTATTAAATTAACTAAAGTAGTTTTTCCTGAACCTGTACCACCTATTATCCCAACCATTTGTCCTCTTTTTATTTCAAAAGAAATATTACTTATTGCATCTTCCTTAGATCCTTTATAAGAAAAAGATACATTATCAAATTTAATTATTGGAATATCTTTATTAATATTTTTACTAAACTCAGAATTTCCACTGTACTTAATACTTGGTTCTGTTCTAAGTACCTCATTTACACGAGCTGCACTAGCTGCTGCTTTAGTAAAAGTAACTATAAGGCTAGCAAGTACTATGAGCGCCGATAATACCATGTTTATATAATTTATATAAGCTATAACCTGTCCTGTTGTCATTCCACCTACATTTACTCTTATTCCGCCAAACCAAATTACTGCCATAAGTGCAAAATTCATTATTACACTTGTAACTGGATTCATAAGCGCAGATATTTTTCCTACCTTAATTGCAGTGCTTGCAAGTTCCTCATTCGATTCTCTAAATCTTACTTTTTCACCTTCTACTCTTGAAAATGCTCTTATAACTCTTACTCCAGATAGATTTTCTCTTAAAATAAGCGACAACTTATCAAGTTTTCTTTGAACCACCTTATATAGAGGAAGAGATTTATTCATAATAAGATATATTGCAAAAGCAAAGAATGGAATTGATAAATACATTATAAGCGACAATTTCACGTCAAGATACATAGCCATTATGATTCCGCCGATGCAAAGAAACGGCACCCTTATAGCAAGTCTTATAAGCATTGCAAGGCCAAGTTGAAGCTGATTCACATCATTTGTAACACGATTAATAAGAGATGGCGTCCCAAAATCATCAATCTCATTATATGAAAAAGTTCCTATCTTTTTGAACATCTCATTTCTAAGAGCCGTCCCAAACCCTTGTGAAGCAATAGATGCAAAATACTGACATGTAAAAGATGATAACACACCTAAAATTGCCATAGAAAGCATTATTAATCCTATTTCAAATATATAGTTTATGTTTTTTGTTCCTATTCCTTTATCTGTTATAAATATCATTATTGTTGGTATTGATATTTCAAAGACAGCTTCAAGCAACTTAAATATAGGACCTAATGTAACTTGCCTTTTATACGGTTTTACGAATTTTAATAAATAGTTCAAGATTTATCCCCCTATCTGTAATGTCTTATTGAACATTTTCAAAATTTCCTTTATCATTATAACAAAAACATATCTATATAAAAAATACATAATATGTATCGATGCCATATATTTTTTGTATATCAGAAGGTGGATAAAAAATGGATATTAAACAATTAAAATATTTCTATGCAATCGCAGAAGAAGGTCAAATAACAAATGCAGCCAAAAGACTTCATATGGCTCAACCCCCTTTAAGCTATCAGTTGAAAAACTTAGAAGATGAACTCGGCGTTAAACTTGTTGAACGAGGAAGTCGAAATATAAAACTTACCGATGCTGGAGTTATACTTTATAAGCGCGCTAAGCAGATATTATCTTTAACAAAATCTACTGAAAATGAATTAAAAGATTTTAAACAAGGAAATCACGGGACCTTATCCATAGGCACTGTATCTTCATCTGGAGCGTCACTTTTAGATAGCAGGTTAAATATATTTCACGAAAAATACCCTTTCATAAATTTTGAAATTCATGAAGGGAATACCTATGAATTATTAGAGTTATTGGATAAAGGTATAATTGAAATCGCTATTGTAAGAACTCCATTTAACAATTCGGGAATAAACTCAATTTTTTTACCAAAAGAGCCTATGGTTGCAGCTATGAGAAAAGACTTAAACTGGACTGATAGTGAAATCATAAACATTACTGAATTAAATAATAAACCCTTGATATTCTATAGACGATTTGAAAGTCTCATATTTAAAGTATGCCAAGATTTTAATTTTCAGCCAACTGTATTTTGCAAAAATGATGATGCACGAACTTCCCTGCTTTGGGCGAATTCTGGACTTGGAATCGCCATAGTACCAAAATCTGCAATAAAATTAATAGGTTCTTCAAGTATAATTTACAAAGAAATTGATAGTGACATATTAACAACTCAGATAGCTATAATATGGTCAAAAACAGGGTACCTTTCATCATCTGGAAAGAATTTTTTAGACCTGTTCGAAAATACGTAAATTTTTAATATCGGACTTGATTACTTTTTAAAAAAGTTTAAAACAACAGCAAACTCGCTGATTATTCAAAAACAGCTTTATAAAGTTCATCAGTTATCCCAATAATTCAGTGGTAACTTTACTAATCACACAATATAATTTTTTAGTCTACTTGATTATCTCATTAGAATATGAAATAAATAAAGCTGAGGCTTTCTTATATAAGAGCGCCCCAGCTTTTAATTAATATTTATAACGTCTCAATCATTGTTAAATATTCTCTAACTATACTCTATAATTTAATTTACTTACATCAATATACGTTAAAGATTAGTTATTTATTTTTAAGCTTTTCTTACATTCCATTTTATAAAATACACTACTCCAACGCTAGAAATAGTACTCAGAATAACGATGCTAAAAAGGCTAAAATTAAAATCTATTAATTGTCCAAAAATCAGTTGTCCAGGGGGCACGCTTACTGTAGCTACTGCTGTAGAAAAAGCACTGACCTTTCCAAGCATATCTCCCCTTACTTCCTGTTGAATATAGTTTAAAGATATAATATTAGATAAAGCCAAAGATAACATTATTCCAAAACCTCCAAATGAATAAAGCCCTAAAATAAAGAATTTATTTTCAGCATTTAAGTATACAGCTATTCCCATAATTATTAGAGCAATTACCATAGGATACATGGTCTTATGTAATTTTTTCACACTAAATAATTTAGGCCTAAAGGTTATTGCCATGCCTCCTATTATCATGCCTGCAACAAATATAGCTTCTATAAAACCATACATACTGGAAGGCAGACTCATTTGTATATTAATAAAATATGGAGTCACAACACTTAAAATCGGCACCACAAAAATATTAGTCAGAGCATAAGAAACTATGATTCCTAAGACGATTGTCTTTCTTTCCTTTAAATATATAAAACTCTTTTTCATTTCCTTTATTGATTTTAAGATAGGATTTTTAAATTTCTCCCTTATTTCCAAATCAGGAATATTTAAAAATAACTCTAAGATTGCGCATATTAAAAAGCTTATAGCATTTATTATTACAACCAGCTTTATTCCAATAAAACTATATAAAATCCCTCCAAGTACTGGTCCAAGCAAATTAACTACATATCCAACCTGCTGAATTATTCCATTAGCTGAAGGTAATTTTTCCTTTTCTATAATTTGAGGAATAGAGGCTGTAACGGCTGGACTGTATAAAGTATAAATAACACTTAACATAAACATTACAATACCTACTATTATGGTATTATCTCTTCCACTCATAAGTATTATTCCATAGGCGCCCATTAATACACTACTTACAAAATCAAGATAAACCATTATTTTTTTCCTGTTTACTGTATCCGCAAGGAAGCCTGCAATTGGTGCAAATAAAACATATGGAATAGTTGATATTGCTAATATGGTTGAAAAAACTCCAGCACTTCCTGTTAAATTTAAAATGTATAAAGACATACAAAATCTCTGAATTGCATTTCCAAATAGAGATATTATCTGACCAATAACAATTATAATAAAGTTCTTATTTCTCATGTTATCCTCTTTCACGGCACAATCAAAAAAATAATAGACCAATATGCTTGCCTATTTCGCGTCATACTGCGTCAGCAGATTGCCCCAATAGGGCTTGGCTATTAGGCTAATCTACTTCCTTGTCTGACACGAAATATTCAGCACATCTTTGGTTTATTATTTTCTTTCATGTGCCTAAGTTCATATTCTACGCAGATTGGATACTCACCATTTTCACTTAATTGTAATTTAACATCTATTCCGTAGATTTTTCTTAAGTTTTCTTGTGTTATAACTTCCCTAGGAATACCCTTGCATATGATTTTTCCTTGCTTCAGTCCAATGATATTACTTGCAAATCTGCAGGCATTATTTAATTCATGAAGGACTATAACCACAGTAATATTATTCTTTTTGTTTAATCTCTCTAATACCTCTAATACTTCAAGCTGGTAAGACATATCTAAATAAGTTGTAGGCTCATCTAACATGATTATATCTGTTTCCTGAGCCAAGGTCATTGCAATCCATGCTCTCTGCCTCTGGCCTCCAGATAGATTATCTATTTCCCTGTCTGCAAACTCTTTAAGACCTGTCTCTTCTATTGCCCAATCTATGATTTCCTTGTCGTGGCTATTTAGGCCTCCAATCATCTTTTGATGTGGAAATCTTCCGTAGGCAACTAATTCTTTAACAGTAATTCCACTTGGACATGTTGGCCCCTGAGGCAAGAAGGCAACCTGAGTTGCTATTTCTTTTTCCTTTTGTTTTTTTATATTCTTTTCATTTACAAAAATTTCACCGTTCTTTGGTTTTATTATTCTACCTATAGTCTTAAGCAGAGTTGATTTTCCACATCCATTGGCTCCTATGATTATACTTATTTCTCCCTTTGGAATCGAAAGGTTCATATTATCTATTATTAAATTATCTTCATAGGCTACGGATAAATTTTTTACACTAATCGCTTCCATCTAATTCTCCTTCATCATTAAATAAATAAAATATGGCACTCCAAAAATTGATATTGTAATCCCAACAGGTATTTCAATTGGAGAAAATAAATTTCTTGAAACTGCATCTGCAAGTAAGATTATTACTGCACTTATAATTGCAGATATTACAAGAAAGTTTTTATGATAAGGTCCAACTAACCTTCTCGCTATATGAGGACATATTAAGCCTATAAATCCAATATTGCCGGCAAAGGCTGTAGCTGCTCCAGCAAGAATAACGGCAATAGTTAAGAATTTTTTTCTCTCCTTATTTAAATTTAATCCAAGACAGACTCCATGTTCATCTGATAAATTAAGAACATCTAATTTCTTATAATTCATGATTACTAGAGTAAACATTATAATAACTAATGGAATTATTATTTTTGCATAATCCCAGCCTGAACCCCAGAGACTTCCAGAGGTCCAGATTAGCACTCTGTTATAATCACCAGCTCCACCTCTAAAAGTGAAAAAAGTTATAAAAGCACTTAATCCTGCATTTATTCCAAGTCCTATAAGAAGCAGTCTCTTTGGCCTTACTCTATCTCTGCTTGATAAAAAGTAGAGTATAATTGCTGAAATTCCTGCACCTAAAATAGCCATAAAAGGCAGCACATAAATAGATAAAGCACCAAGCTCACTATAATAATCCTCAGTTTTTAAAGAAATAAAAATAACTGCTGCCACTGCTGCTCCAGCATTAATACCTATTATCCCTGAATCAGCTAATTCATTTTTTGTTATTGTCTGAAGGAGCGCTCCAGCTGTAGATAAGGCTATGCCTACTGAAATTCCAACTAAAAGTCTTGGAAGCCTGGTGTTTAAAAGTGCTGCCTTCTGTAGTTTAGTTCCGCCTCCAAGGAGCGTATTTATAATATCTAAAGGTGATATTTTATAAGTACCCCAGCTCAAATATAATATTAAAGATATAAACAGCAAGGCTGCTAATATTGAAGCTGTTATTTTAAAACTTTTCTTTTTCATATCAGCCTTTCTCCTTTCTTGCTACAGCTATAAAGAATGGAACTCCTATTAAGGCTGTGAATATTCCAATTGGAGTTTCATAAGGACTTAAAAACATTCTTGCAGCAATATCAGCATAAGTTAAAAGAACTGCTCCAAGTAAAAAAGAACAAGGTATGTTTATCCTATAATCTTCTCCTAAAATTTTTCTTACAATCTGAGGCACAATAAGTCCAACAAAACCAATATTTTTACCAACAGCAACTGCACCTGCACACATTGGTATCATAACAAGTAAAGTTATTAATCTTATTTTCTCAGGATTTTGCCCAAGGCTTATTGCAACATCATCTCCAAGACTTAATATATTTATCTTTTTTGAAAGTAAAAGTGCAATTATTAAACCTATAGTTGCAATCACTGAAACTAATTTAAAATCTAACCAGGTTGCATTTCGAAAACCTCCAGCTACCCAGAAAGCAAGAAGTTGAGATTGGTTTGATAATAACCCTACAATAGTTGTAAGAGAAATAAAAAAGGTACTTATAGCAGTTCCTGCTAAAAGTATTTTTGTAATTGAACTATTATTTGCTTTTTTTGATATAAAACCTATTACTATAATTCCACTAAATATTGAACCAATTAAGGCTGCTATCATAACATTTGTAGTATTTATTGAAATTCCCATAGCATAAAATATTGCAATAACCAAAGTAGCTCCCTGGCTTACACCAAGAAGCGATGGTTCTGCTATTGGATTTCTTGTTACTCCCTGAATAATGGCTCCTGTTACACCCAAAATCCCTCCTGTAAATAATACACATAGAACTCTAGGAATACGTACATCTCTAATAAGTACAAGTTCAAGCTGTTCACTATAGTTAAAAATACTATGCCATATTTCAGAAATTCCAATCTGGGTAGCTCCTAGGCTTACGCCTAGGATTAGACCCACTATCAGAATAAAAATACTACAAACTGTAAAAGTCATTGCATTTTTATTATTTCTTTTCATTTAACTTCTCCACTATTTCATCTAAAAGTTTTTCTCTTCCTATTGGACTATAGCCTTGATTAAAATAAGGTGAGGATGGTAATTTAACAACCTTGCCATTCTTTACTGCTGGAAGTCCATTCCATATTGCATTTCCTTCAAGAGTTTTTGAGTCTTCATCAGTTGCAAGAACGAATATATTATCTGCTTTTATTGCTGCAAGTCCTTCATATGTTACAACTGGTAAGCTTATATCAGTCTGCTCTGGCATACCTTCTGGTTTATTTAAACCCATATCTTCATATAATACATTTCCAAATCCAGCTCCATCAAATACATAGAATTGACCACCGCTAGCTAAGAAGGATAAATAAGTTGCATCTTTCCCCTGAGTTTCCTTAATCTTATCTCCTGCTTCTTTTGCTTTTTTATCATAATTTTCTATCCAATCATTTGCTATATCTTCTTTATCAAAAACTTTTGCTAAATTCTTAACATCTTCCTTCCAATTTAATGCTTCTGATTTAATCATAACTGTTGGTGCAATTTCTTTTAACTGATTATACATTTTTTCCTGTACTGTTGAAATTATTATTAAGTCAGGATTTAAATTCATTATTGCTTCAATGTCCATAGTGTCCTGCATGCTATAACCTACTATTGTTGCATCCTTTAATGTATCTTCTAAATATGTAGGTAATTTTTTATAATTATAAGCATCACTATTAGCTGTTCCTATTACTTTATATCCTAAAATTGATAAAACATCACTCTTACCACTTAAATCAACTATTCTTTGAGGATTTGCTGGAATTTCAATTTCTCCTTTAACATCAGTTACTTTAACAGTTTTATTCTCCTCTTTTACTGTAGAATTGCTTGTATTTGTACACCCAACAAATATCATTGACGTTAAGCAAACTGCTAAAAGTTTCTTAGCCACTGAAATTTTCTTCATTTTGTATCTTCCTTTCATAATTTATATTTTTTCCACTATCTAGCTACTATGAAAATCCAACTTAAATTTATACATAGATCATATTCTATCTGAATTAAGTTCCGCTTTATTATTTCCGACAAAAACAATTGTATATGACATTCATTCTCATTTCAATATTTGCACCAGATTTAATTATTTTTGCACCTTAATTGATTATTTTTGGCTTATATATGAATTAAATAACTTTATAATATCAATCACTTAAGCCTGAAACATATTAAAAATTATTGAATCAAATCCCCATTAATCCCCAGTTTATATCCATCAACCGTAGTATCATAAAGCATTTCTCCTGATGTATTTAAATAATACCATTTTCCACTCTCATTTAGCCATCCAGTTTTCATCGCTCCGTTTTCGCTTAAATGGTACCATTTGCTATTTTCATTAATCCATCCTGTCTGCATTATTCCAAAAGAATTTAAATAATACCATTTATTCTCGTCGTAAAGCCATCCAGTAGCTTTAATATACTCTGGCTTATTATAACTCCAGCTTCCATCTGTATTCATTATCCATCCTAATTTTTTTGCTAAAATCTCTTCTGGCCCATATCCTTCTACCTTTATCTCTTCTGTATCCTCTGATTTTATTGAGTAAACATCAACATCTTCACTCCAAATTATCATATGATTTTCATCATAAACCGATAAATTATCCATAGATCCATCTACCTTATAAATCTTATCCCATTCACTGTAATTATCAAATTTATATACAATTCCATTTTCAACCTTCCATAGGTTTCCATTCGTATCGATATCTATATTTTTTATTTCTTCTGCCGCAATATTATAAGCATATACATAATTTTGATTTCCTCGCTCTTCATATAATGAAATAGTTTGAATTGTTATTGTTCCTGAATCTTTTATATACTCAACTATATATCCTCCTGCCACACTTATTTGGGCCCCATCAAGTAGACTTACAGATGTTCCATCTGTACCAGAAAGTATATATGTAACTGTATTTTTAGCATAGTTAGCACCATCTATCTTATCTTCAGCCTGCTCTTTTGAAATCTTTTGTATAGCTAGAAAACTTACTGTTTTACCATCATTTTCACTTGTATCAAATGCATTTCCAGCATTTACATCAATCCCATCTATTTTACTTATTATTTCATCACTTTCAATAGTAACCTTTGCAGTTCTATATATATAATCTGCATCTTGTCCGAGTACATTTGACTCTGAAACGTATGCTCTGGTTCCTTCTTTTTTATCAATTGTATTTGTTAATGTAATAATATTGCTCGATGTCGTTGCAATCTTAATTTTACCTAAATTGTAATCCGCATCTATATAATTTCCTTCTGAATCTGTGTAAATATTATAACCATCATAATTAGTAAAATACCAGCTTTTTCCGAATTTGGCATTAGGGATTTCAACTAAATCGTTTTTCAAACTAGTATCTGAATATCTTCCTTTAGTGTTTTTTCTTATCTTTCTTGATAACGCCAAGTATGCATTATCTACATCATCCTCTATTAAGCTGTTTTCCGACAACTCACCATTTGACATGTCCAAATAGTAATCTCCATAGTTCATCTCAATATATTTATCTAAGTATGTTCTATAAACTTCTCTTTCAATATCTATATCATTAATTTCAGTATACTTATCTCCATTTAAATAATATGCCCCTTCATTTTCAGCCTCTTTTGTCTCTCCCTTAATATAAAACTTACCGTCTTTATAAGCCGCTGCTTCATAAATAGTTCCTTCTTCTGATGGTATTCTAGGATAAGTCTCTGCCTTAACTCGCATTGAACCCGTCACTGACACAATTGCTGCTAAAGCTAAAACTGATTTAATTTTATTTGTTCTTCTTTTCATAATTCCCTCCGACTTCTAACTTTTCTAAAATATACTTTACAACATTTTATAATTAGTTTAGAATTTATTCTTAACCAAAGCAATTGTAGATGATATTCATTCTCAATGCAATATTCACATCTAATTTAATTAGTTTTACATCTTAACTAATCATTTTCTTGTTTTGAGTATCTATATCATATGTCTAATAATATAAAAATTAAAGGAGCATTTTATGATTGTAAAATCTAGTGATGAGTTTAAAGCCGCAGTCTTAAAAAAATTGAATTTTAGTAAAATTGAAAATGAAAATTATACTTTATATACAAATAAGGATAGACCCGAATTTGGTCATTGCATTATTTATTCAAGGGATGGATATTATAGTTTAGGTATTGCGGATTATACTATTCCTAAAGACTTTTTCTTATCCTTTTCTAACCCTGAGCTACTAATGCGTTTTGGATTAGTTTATAAGGGAGTTACAGAATTTCAGCTTGAAAATAATCCTGTATCCTCTTTTACGCCTTCTTCATTCTTTGTTGTAGAAAAAGATTTAAAAGGAAAACAAAAATGGGCAAAAGGTCAGCATTATCATGGAACTGAAATAACTATACATGAAAAATATTTCACCGAAATTATAAAACCTAATTTTTCTAATGCGATCGATTTTGATTCTTTTATTAGAAATTATACATATATCTATCTGCCTCTAGAAATTACAGAAATTATCCGTCAACTACAAAGCTTAGCTAATAAAAACTTATTAAATAGTATTTACTTGGAAAGTAAAATATTAGAATGTATTGCTATTTTAATAAACGAGGTCAATAAATCTCCTGAGAATGCTTTTACTAATCAGATTGACTATGGAAACATTAATATTGGTAATAATAGAATAGTAAGATTAACCTCTTTTGATATTCGTGCTATTCAAAAAGCTCATGATATTTTATCTAAAAATTATCATAATCCTCCAAATATAAATAGCTTAAGTAAGATGGTCTTTTTAAATGAGCAAAAATTAAAGGCAGGATTTTCAAAATATTATCATATGTCGATTGGTGAATATACAAATCATATTAGAATGATTATTGCTGCAAATCTTTTATCAACAACAGATTTAAGTATCGAGGAGATAGCATATAAGGTTGGATACAATTACTCTGCTAATTTTGCTAAAATGTTTAAGAAAACATATGGAAAAGCACCTTTAAATTTTAGAAAACTCAAGTAAAAATATTACTAAAAGAATTTTTACATAATGGTATTGACAAATTATAATTTAGATTTATAATTATCTTAAGTGATAATCATTATCATTATTAAATAATAATATTTAATAAAATATAAATATAGTTTAAATATAAAAATGAATTTTAGGAGGTAATATATTATGTCATTAATAGGAACAGAAGTAAAACAATTTAAAGCATCAGCTTACAAAAACGGTGAATTTATAGATATCACTGAAGAAAATTTCAAAGGCAAATGGAGTGTAGTTTGTTTTTATCCAGCAGATTTCACATTCGTATGCCCTACTGAATTAGAAGATTTACAAGATAATTATGAAACTTTAAAGGGGCTTGGTGCTGAAGTATATTCAGTTTCAACAGATACACACTACACACATAAAGCATGGCACGATAGTTCAGAAGCCATCAAAAAAATAACTTATACTATGATTGGTGATCCTTCACATACATTATCTCGCAACTTTGATGTATTGATTGAATCTGATGGTCTTGCAGATCGTGGTACTTTTATCATAGATCCAGATGGTGTTATTCAAGCAATTGAAATTAATGCTGGCAATATAGGTCGTGATGCAGCTGTAATAGTAAATAAAATTAAAGCTGCTCAATATGTTAGAAATAATCCTGGTGAAGTTTGCCCAGCAAAGTGGAAAGAAGGCGCATCAACACTTAAACCAAGCCTTGATCTTGTAGGAAAGATCTAAGAGGTACGCCTATGATACTAGATAAAGATATAAAACAACAATTAGCTCAATATCTTGAGCTTATGGAAGGCACTGTACTTATAAAAGTCAGTGCTGATTCCGATGATATATCCAACACTATGGTTTCTCTCGTAGATGAACTAGTTTCTATGTCTCCAAAAATAAAAGCTGAAAAATCAAAATTATTAAGAACTCCTAGCTTTAGCATAAATCGTACTGATGAAGAAACTGGTGTAGCTTTTGCAGGAATCCCTTTAGGACATGAATTTAATTCATTAGTACTAGCTCTTCTACAAGTTAGCGGAAGAGCCCCAAAAATTGATCAGAAAACAATTGATTCAATTAAGAACATTAAGGGAGAATACCATTTTGAAACTTATATTAGTTTAAGCTGTCATAACTGCCCAGAAGTTGTTCAATCTCTAAATTTAATTAGCATCCTTAATCCAAAGGTGACTCATACAATGATTGATGGTGCCGTTTTTAAAGAAGAGATAGAAAGTAAAAATATACTTGCAGTACCATCAGTTTATTTAAATGGAGAATTCTTTGCAAGTGGCCGCATGACTGTCGAAGAAATTCTTGCAAAAATCGGAGAAGCCCCAGTTTCAGAAAATTTTGCAGATAAAGATCCATACGATGTGCTTGTTGTTGGCGGCGGTCCTGCAGGTGCAAGTGCTGCTATTTATGCAGCTCGTAAAGGCATTCGTACTGGAATTATCGTTGAACGTTTTGGTGGTCAAGTATTAGATACTATAGGTATTGAAAACTTTATAAGTATTAAATATACAGAAGGCCCTAAACTTGCAGCAAGCCTTGAAGAGCATGTCAAAGACTATAACGTTGATATAGTAAACTTACAACGTGCTAAGACTATAGAAAAAAAAGACCTTATTGAGATTGAACTAGAAAATGGTGCACGTTTAAAGAGTAAAACGGTAATAATTTCGACAGGTGCCCGCTGGAGGAATGTCGGTGTTCCTGGAGAAGAAGAGTTTAAGAATAAAGGTGTGACATATTGTCCTCACTGTGATGGCCCTTTATTTAAAGGGAAACATGTTGCAGTCATCGGTGGAGGTAATTCAGGCATCGAAGCTGCCATTGACCTTGCTGGAGTTGCTAGTCACGTAACTGTTTTTGAATTTATGCCAGAACTTAAAGCAGATTCAGTTTTGCAAGGTCGTCTTTACAGTTTGAATAATATAACCGTCTTAAAAAATGTTCAGACTAAAGAAATTACTGGAACTGATAAGGTAAATGGAATTACCTATATTGAACGTGACACAGGAGAAATTAAGCATGTTGAATTAGATGGTGTATTTGTCCAAATTGGACTTGTGCCAAATACTGATTGGTTAGGAGAAACAGTCGATCGTAATAAGTCAGGCGAAATTATAATTGATAACTATGGTGCTACTAATGTACCAGGAGTATTTGCTGCAGGAGATTGCACTAATACCCCATACAAGCAAATAATTATTTCCATGGGATCAGGAGCAACAGCTGCCTTAGGTGCATTTGACTATCTAATAAGAAACTAATAAAAGAATCCCTTTGCTATAAAAACTATTACTGCAAAGGGATTCCTTATTTTTTCTTATATTCTAAATTATTATTTCAATCTAAGAATTAAAACTATTTTAAATTTCAATTCTTTCCAACTATTCCATCTGTTTTCCCTCTACCTTTATCTTTGTTATTAGGAAAACCAATTTCTGCACCAACATCTGACTTTACCGTATTTGAGTCAGTTCTTTTTTTGGATAGTGAATTTTTATGCACTCCGCTATTATTTAATGACATTTGAATCTACCTCCTTAATCATAATTTTATTTTGCAGTAATATGTTAACCACAATTATAAATTATACTCGGTAGTAATATTATCATAAAAAAGATTCTAAAATTATATAACTAAGTTTAACTACTCTATAGTATCTAAGCACTTAATTATACACTTCTCTTTGCTCCATGCTCCATCAATATATTTTCAATAGATTTATTTTTACAAAGATATAGCGGTGTGTGACCTAAATTATTCTTTGAGTTTATATCTAGTCCAAGAGAAACTATTTCGTTTAAGTATTCTTCAAACTTATCAGTATCACGACAAGTTAAATAGTCATCATGCAAAAGAGTATTGCTATACTTATCTCTATGTTTAATATCTGCACCATATTTTATAAGAAGATTTAAAAGCTCTACCGAATAATTAAAGTTACAATAAAAGATAGGAGTTTTTCCTGATATATTTTCAGTATTTACTTTAGATCCCTTCTCTAACAGTAATTTAATTACGTCCATCTTAGGACTTACTCTCGCACAGATTCTATGTAATGGTAGTTCTTTCAAATAACTTTGATTACTATTTATATCAGCACCATTGTTTACTAGAAATTGTATTATGTCAAAGTAATTTTTCTCACAATTATCTATAGCAAAATGAAGCAGGCTAGTATCATTATATTTTTCATTAATATCTCCGCCATTTGTTATAAAATTTTTAAGTTCCTCCAAATCCCCTTCTTTTATTATTTTCAAAATAGATTTTGGTCTTGAACCAAACAAAATTTCATGAATGTTCATGATAATTACCTCCAATAAATTACTATATATCTTTTAGTGATTTTTAATTCGAATTATTTCCTCACAAGTGAATACTTTCTTTTTTAATTCATCTATACATTTTAACATCTGTTTCATCAATTTTTCAATGCTAATATTTTTTAAATTATATCTATATATCTATCAAGGTCATAAAAATATCCTTCATAAGTTTTAAATAATAATCTTTATAGTTTTATAACTAGTTCTAGTTACATTCGAACTTATATTTAGTTTGAGATACAAAGTAAATAAACTAAGTTTTTTGGTTCCTAACTATTTTAAATAATATGTATATTAATATACAATTTTATATTTTCCAGTAATTTAATATCTCTTTATATATCATCTAACTAAATTAAACTACTCATTTTATCTGAATAAAACAGCATGTATATTTATACAATATTTTGACATTATTTGTAGTATGATTTTTTTTGAAAATTTATTTTATGTAGATTATAATTTATTTTATGTGTATAAATTAGTAAAAAGAGGTACTATCATGAATAGATTTGAATTATTTAAGTTAAGATATAATATACGTTTAAGAAAATGTCTCCTAAATAATATGCTTTGTATTCTTTCTCCTAGAAATAAAATAGTTATCCGTATTTCTCAAAATCTGGACAAGCACATTGTTAAATATCAAAAAAAGGCCTAAGAATGAGTAAAATGGATCCTATAGAATGGACAGTTAGAAAAAAGGCTTATAAAGCTAAATTTCTTACTGACTCTATTTTACAGGGTCTTTTTTTGTTACAATTAATTTCAGTATAATTGGAGGGATGTTTATGGGCGTCAATCATTTTACAGAAGAACAACAAGAAGAATTGCGAAATAATCCATATATCGAAAAAGTTAGTAATAAATCAATAACTTATACAACTGAATTTAAAGAACTGTTTGCAAAAGAATACCGTGCCGGAAAAATACCATCTCAAATATTGACTGAATGTGGAATTAATCATAAGTTCTTAGGTAAAAAACGTAAGGATGCTCTTGTTGCAATGGTGAAGAGATGTGAATTTCGCTCAGATGGCTTTGAAGATATAAGAAAATGTAACTTAGGTCGTCCAGTTGCAAAGGATTTAACTGATGCTGAACGAATTGCCAGACTCGAACATCAAATTAAATATTTAAAACAAGAAAATGAATTTTTAAAAAAATCGAATTTCTAGACAAACAAGCCGAATGGAAGAACAAACAGAATCAACGCCAGAAGAAAAATTCAAACTCATCCAAGAAATGACTCAGCGTGATAATAATGAATTAAATATAAGTTGGCTATGTAAAATGGCTCGCGTGTCGCGAAGCGGATACTATAACTGGCTTCATTCATTTGGGCAACGATGTAATAAGGAAGAACAGGATAGAGCTGATTTTACACTAATATTAGAAGCCTATAAGTATCGTGGATATGATAAGGGTAGACGTGGAATATATATGCGGCTGCTACATATGGGCGTGCGAATGAATCAGAAAAAGATTAGCCGTCTAATGAAGAAATACAATCTCTTTTGTCCAATTAGGAAGGCCAATCCGTACCGTAGAATGGCGAAAGCTCTTAAGACAGATGCCATATCTGATAACCTTGTAAAACGTGAATTTGTAGAACATGGTGCAGGGAAAATACTTCTTACAGATATCACATATTTATTTTATAACCATGGCTGTAAAGCTTATCTTTCTGTCATTAAAGATGCGTATACAAAACAGGTTCTGTCATATGTAGTAAGCGAGTCTCTTGAAGTTGATTTTGTGTTAGAAACTATTAATAACTTAATTGATAAACATGGAGACAGCCTTCAAATGGATGCTATTCTTCATTCAGATCAAGGCTGTCATTATACCAGCATTTCTTTCCGTCAGTTGCTGAAAGACAAAGAGCTGAGGCAGTCTATGTCACGAAGGGGAAATTGCTGGGATAACGCACCGCAGGAATCTTTCTTTGGGCATATGAAAGATGAAATACATCTAGACAGATGCAGTACTTACGATGAACTTTGCAATGAAATTGATAATTATATGGACTATTATAATAATGAACGTTATCAGTGGAAACTAGCGAAGCTGGCACCAAATCAATATGCAGAATATATAATAACTGGAAAGCATCCGCTCAACGATGAACAGACAGGTCTTCCATGAACTGGGTATGGTAACGTTGGCTATACATAGCCCGGTATTCATCCTTAATCAGTGATTCAGAACTACACTCTGGATTGATCATGTCATAGAAATACATTTCATATGCGAGGTCATGGAAATCGGTTTTTAAAATCCATTTCAGCACATAAAACAGATAGTCAAGTTCTTCTGTAATTATCACAGCTTCCATCATTTGTACATAAAACCATATCCACTTCACTTCATTAAGCTGTTCGCAATAACGAATAACATAAGAGGGAATATCATCACTTAACATAGATTCCTTGAAAGTATTTAAGTTTTCTATAAATTTTCTATTTATCATAATAATACAAGATACAGTTAGCTATTAAGATGAACCAACATCAAATCCAAAGGATTCAATGTTGGCTCATCTTTTCTGCATCTCCTCCTTACGGATAAAATACATGATTTAGATTTAAAATCTAATGCCTTTTTTTATAAATGTCCTTGACAATGGGACCACTTTAGAGGATCTTAGCCCTTTTTTGATGATTACTCATCCCTCTCATAATCATTAATTTTATACCCATCCTTATTTTACTATCTTTCAACAATATCTTCACTTATTTTTATATTACTTTTTTATGTGTATTTTTATCTTTTTCTACAATATCCCGGTATAAATTTATTTTTTCATGTCGTTTTAGAATTCAACATAGGATATATAGTATTTTCATGTCATTGATTGTAATACGATTTATTTTGATAAAAAACTCCATGCATTTTATACTTTAATTGTACGAATTTACTTCAATACTCTCTAATTTTAGAGCGGCTTATTTCCTTGATAAGTCGTTCTTTTTTATAATCATTTTTTGAATAAATTCAGAAAACTAACGCAACAAAAATCTATCAATCCAACTTTATTCCTATATAAATATTTTTAATAACTATTAAACTTTATTTTTTAGTTCTTCTTTTCTTTATAGTAAGCGGTCTACTTTTTTGTATAGATAAACAATTTAATAATTAGACTTATTAGATGAACATATTCACCAAGTTGCTAAAACTTTGAATCCATATCTTCACTAGAAATCATAAATATATTTTCATAGCTTTTTGGAACAAAATATTTATGATTTCGGAAGTTACCACATAAATTTAATTTTAGAGTTGGGTGTCTGCATATCAGTGCTAAAAATTTAAATATTTATTTTGTTTATATTAAGTTAATAAATTTGACACAATCATGTAACATTAATAATATACAATTAAACTTGTAAAGTAGTTAAAGCATTATTATTTATCCCCTTAAATAATAATAAAAGAATGACTTATTTCCCTAACTAAGTCATTCTTTTTTTTGTACTGAACAATATTATTTAAGCACTTAGAAATACTCAATATCACCAATACATAAAATGTTATTATCATCTTGTAACTGTACTTTGTAAAGCTCCATAATCATCAAATTGATAACTCTTGCCTGCATCCAAAATAGAAGTATTAACCATTTTCCCTCTTAGATTTTCGACATCAGTATCTGATTCTCCATCAAAATTAGAAAAGTAGAACCAATTTCCATTAATGCTTTTCCATCCTAAACAGCGTTTTCCGTTCTCCATGTAATACCAGTTAAAACCTTTGGTACTACCCAATTGCTTCCATCCAGTAAAATTCTGTCCATTTTCTGTATAGTACAAATAGTTATTTTTATTTATCATTTTACCAATAACTTTATCATTCTCTATATAATAGTAATTATTAGATATATTCTTGTTTTCTCCATTTTCAATTTTCCATTTATAAGAATTTGAATCTTCATATTTTCCGCTAGGATTGCTTGCTGCAACTCCATTTGAATATATTCTATAACCATTTATTTGCGTATCTTTAGCCATATATCCATTTTGATAGAAATAATACCAATTTCCATCAACTTTTCTCCAACCAGTAGCCCATAGATTTCCTTCACTATACCACCATCCAATATTATCTTGCTTCCATGATGCGTTTGCCCCTACTGGGTTCAATAGCATTATTGATGTGGCGATCATTGATAAAGCTACGGCTTTTTTCCAAC
Source organism: Clostridium beijerinckii (assembly GCF_018223745.1). NCBI lineage: Bacteria > Bacillati > Bacillota > Clostridia > Eubacteriales > Clostridiaceae > Clostridium > Clostridium beijerinckii. The sequence goes on along the minus strand of NZ_CP073653.1, from coordinate 2,398,187 downwards.
AGTTTTTTATCACGTTATCATCCCCTTAAACCTTTATATCATAATTATATATGATTTACATATTTTGTCAAACTAATAATATGCATTGTTGTATTCATTTACCAAATTCATATTATTTTAAATTATGCAATATAGCAAAAATATAGTCTACATAAATTAATTATAATTTTAAGTGTAAATAAAAAAATCGCAAGCGACTGTGGTTAAGTTCCGTATTGTGCTTCGCACTCTTTTCATATGTGTAGATTTTTTTCACGCATCTGCCTTTTCGAACGCATGTGAGAAAAATTTGGCAGGCGAATATGATTTATTTTTTATTCTTTTATAATAATTAACCCTAGTAAAACATACTATTATAAAGTTATACACAGATTTAATTGAATTATAATTTCCTAAAGAATAAAAAAACTTCAGTTTTAGATGATTTCATAATACTGAAGTTTTCATATATAATATATAACCTAATCGCTAAATAAAATTAAAATTTATCAAACCAATTTAATATATATTCTGCAATGCACAATGCACATTTCACATTTCACAATTCACAATTACAGATAAAATTCTTGTAATATTTTTAGACTTATAATGAAGAATTATTTTTGCAATATATATTACCTAGCATTTATCTGCATTTCTATCTTTCATTGAAGTCGAACTTCATATCTAACTATATTATCACTAATTTTTTTGAACATCTCTCTAAACGCACTATAAAAATCATCCATAGTTATATTTGTTTCAATTTCCAAGGCCTTGTATAAATTATTTGTATTAAATTTTTTTCTTGATATATTTGCTAGAAATGCACTTTCAAAATAATTTATAGCGTTTTCTTCAAGCCTTCCTTTAATAGATTTTATTAATTTTTCTTTATCTTCTTTAGAGATTTCGCCATTAACACTTACTAAAATTTTATTCTCATTAGGATGAAATCCAACTGTTTGATAACCATAATCAACCATCATTTTTAATATTCTTTTGCTATCAGTATAATCGCCACTCCTCATACTAAAATCAATTGGTTTATTATCTTTTTTTGTAGTTAAACATTTTGTAACTTTATATTCTTTATAATTATCTTTGCGATTTCTTATTATCGTATGAATCTCACTGTAAGTATAATTTTTGCACTTCCTATCGATTTTTTCATTTTCATCACCAATGATTCTCTTCCACTGATCGACTAGATATCCATTATATCTTTCATAAAGCATTCCCATAAGAGCTTGCACTATCATTCTCTCTTGATTCAAAGAAATACTAATTAGTCCGTCCTTATTTGATGATTTTATCTTTATAGGATTGCCTAATCTTTCACTTTCTTTTCTAATTAGTCTTAATAATTGCACAAAATCATTGTGTGTGTCCAATTTATCTAATGTTCTTTTGTTTATATCTTTAAATTGTTCTGTTACAATAACTTTATCTTCTTTGATCCCTAATTTTTTAGCTGTAGCATATTTCAATGTATCTATTAAATCTTCTCTGGAATTGGAATCTAATAAGTCGTTTTCAAATAAATGATTTTTATATGATTCAAACTCGTTTAAGACATAAAATATTCTCTTCTTTAATGTAGTATCATTTATATTTTCTTTCAATTCCAAAAGATGTTCTAAATTATTACTACATTTAGATATAACCATAAATAATTCTTTATAATCCTCGCCAACACGATTTTCTATTGTTTTTGCTATATTTTCACCTTTAGGGCAATCAATAAATATTATTCCTAAGTATCTCGCTTTGCTAGCAGGAAGCTTAATATATGCTCTTTCAACCATAAGATCACAAGAAGTATTTATTCCGTAAATGACATTACACAAATTTCGGAAATCTCTATTTAAAAACTTATTAATATAATCTTGAGCTTCATTTGCATATTCATGCCCCTCTTCATTACATTCATAGTATTTTGAAATCATTTTCAACCATTTGCTATAATGTTTATGAAACTCATCTTTGAAATCTCCAAAATAACTCTTCCATATATGCTCATCTTTCTCTTCAAAATTATCAAAGTCATCAGAAGAATTTATTTTCCTTAATTCAATAAGCAATTCATTAAAATTAATATCTTTAAATACATTTTGTATACTATTAACTTCATAAAATTTAATTAAGGAAACATTATTAATTTGATTGTTTAAAGAATTATAAAAAGCTTTCTTAAAACCTTCTTCACTAAAATTATCGTTTTCTACACAATTATCTTTATCAAGAATTAGATACGCCTCATATAGTGATTTTATAATCTCATCTTTAAGTTTTTCAACCATGCTAAGTTCATTTTTCAAGCATAAATAAACATTAATAAAATTGCTTTTTGTAGATGAGCACAGCATTTCTGTTGGAAAACTAATATAGTTGTCACTTTTTAAAAAATCTGTTTCTTCAAAAATTCCATCTTTAATAACTACTTTTTGCAATTGAGATTTCCCTAAATTCTCAAGATCTATCACGTTTACCCTTGTCTTAGTTTCATTTTCAAATTTGTTTATGATATTCCCCATAATTTCCTCCCTTTATTAAAATATAATGGAGCTTGAGTATTTAACATATAAGTTAATATATAATATTATTTTTTGTAAATATTTATTCCAATAAAACAAGGCAAAATGCACAATTATTTAATTCATGAATTAGGTAAAATAAAAAGGAGAGCTTTTGCATATATAATGCATGCTCTCCATTTCAATTTAATTTTTAAATCTCACTAAGTTTTTTGTCAACAAGTTCTTTAGCGACTTTTGGGTTCGCTTTACCTTTTGACAATTTCATTACTTGACCCATTAAGAATCCAGCACTTTGTGTCTTTCCTGCTTTAAAGTCTTCTACTGATTGAGGGTTATTTGCAATTACTTCATCAACTATTTTTTCAAGTTCATCAGACGAACTGATTTGCATAAGCCCTTTTTCTTCAATCATCTTCATTGGATCTTTGTTTTCATCAAAGATTTCATCAAGAACTTCTCTCCCTACATTATTGCTAATTTTACCTTCTTCAACTACCTTAAGAAGCTTTGCAAAGTTTTCAGCTTCAAGAGGCATATCTTCAGATTCCATTTTTCTATCATTTAATATTCTTAAAATATCACCTAATATCCAGTTAGAAGCAATTTTAGGCTTAGCACCTAATTCTACAACTTTTTCAAAGAAAGTAGCAAGTCCTTTATCGCCTATTAAAATATCAACTTCTTTTTCTGTAAGTTCATATGAAGTTAAAAATCTTTCTTTCTTTTCATCTGGCATTTCAGGTAAAGATTTAGTTATTGTTTCAATTTGTTCATCATAGATTATGATTGGTGGTAAATCTGGTTCTACAACATATCTATAGTCATCTGCTTCTTCTTTAGATCTCATAGAGATTGTTTTACCTTTTGCAGCATCCCATCTTCTAGTTTCTTGAACTACCTTATGACCTTCTCCATAAGTATAAAGTTCTCTTTGTCTTCTTTCTTCTTTTTCTAAAGCTTTTTGAAGTTCTCTAAATGAGTTAATATTTTTAAGCTCTACCTTAGTTCCATATTCTTTTTGCCCTACTGGTCTTAATGAAATATTAGCATCGCATCTTAATGACCCTTGTTCCATACGACAATCAGAAATTTCACCATATTCTAAAATTGATTTAAGCTTTTTCATAAACGCTACAGCTTCACTAACACTTCTCATATCTGGTTCTGTAACTATTTCTGCTAGAGGAACACCAACTCTGTTATAGTCTACTAAAGAAATTGGTTCTCCTTCTACGTGAACTAGCTTTCCAGCATCTTCTTCTATGTGAATTCTATTTAATCTAACTTTTACTTGCTTTCCTTCATGTTCAAATTCTACAAGCCCACCTGAACAGATTGGTAAATCAAATTGTGAAGTTTGATAATTTTTAGGAAGATCGGGATAAAAATAATTTTTTCTATCCATTTTGTTATATTTATTTATTGTACATCCTAGTGCAGTTCCTGCTTTTATTGCTAAATTTACAACTTCTTCATTAAGCACTGGAAGCGTTCCAGGGACCCCTGTGCATATTGGACATGTATTAGCATTAGGTTCTGCTCCAAATTTAGTTGAACAAGAGCAGAAAATTTTTGTCTTCGATTTTAATTCTGCATGTATTTCAAGTCCTATTACTGTTTCAAAATTCATCGTAATTCCCCTCCTATAATTCAATAGCTAAAGCTTGCTCTAAGCTATATGCAGCTTTGAATATTTTTTCTTCGCATAACATATCACCCATCAATTGAATTCCAATTGGTAAGCCTTCTTTGCTCTTTCCTGCTGGAATTGATATTGCTGGATTTCCAGCTAAATTAACATTAATAGTGTAAATGTCAGCTAAGTACATTGATAATGGATCAGCCTTTTTTTCACCAATTTTAAAAGGTAATACAGGTGAAACTGGTCCTACTATTAAGTCATATTTTTCAAAAGTCTTTTTAAGATCATATCTTAATTTTCTTCTAAAAGCATCTGCTTTCTTATAATAAGCATCATAATATCCAGAAGCAAGTGCATATGTTCCAAGCATTATTCTTCTCTTAACTTCTGCTCCAAAACCTTCAGTTCTACTGTTTTCAACTAATTCATCTAGATTTGTGTAATTTGGAGTCTTATAACCATATCTTATTCCATCATATCTATCTAAATTAGTACTTGCTTCAGCAGATGACATTATATAATAAGCTGCTAATCCATCCTTAATTATAGGAAGAGAAAATGTTTCAACTTCTGCTCCTAATTCTTTTAATTTATCTAAACTATTTTTTACTGATTCCTTAATTTCTTCATCTAATCCTTCACCAAAGAATTCTTCAGGGACACCGATTTTCATACCCTTAATTCCATCTTGAAGACTAGCAGTATAATCTATTTCTTTTAAATCTCTTATGCTTGTAGAATCATATTCATCAGTTCCAGAAATTATATTTAAAATATAAGCACTGTCTTCTACTGAATTAGAAAATGGTCCAATTTGGTCCAATGATGAACCAAAAGCAATAAGTCCAAATCTAGAAACTAATCCATATGTAGGTTTTAATCCTACAACACCGCAAAATGCTGCTGGTTGTCTTATAGATCCACCGGTATCAGATCCTAACGACACTGGTGCGAATTTTGCTGCAACTGCTGCTGCTGATCCACCTGATGATCCTCCTGGAACTCTAGTTATATCCCTTGGATTTAAAGTCTTTTTAAATGCCGAGTTCTCATTTGAAGATCCCATTGCAAATTCATCCATATTTGTTTTACCAATAATTATTGCATCTTCAGCTAATAATTTTTTTATTACAGTTGCATCATATGGTGGAATAAAATCTTCAAGCATTTTTGATGCACAAGTAGTGTTTACTCCTTCTGTACAAATGTTATCCTTTATAGCTATTGGAATACCTGCAAGTCTTCCTAGAGATTCACCAGCTTTTACTTTAGCATCTATTTCTTTAGCTTTAGCCAATGCTTCTTCACAAGTAAGAGTTAAAAATGCATTTATAGTCCCTTCGTTTTTTGTAATTTCTTCAATATATGATTGAACTAGTGCTTCACTAGTTAATTCTCCACTTTTAATTTTTTCTACCATTTCTTTAATATTCATTTGCATTATCTAGTCACCACCCTATTCAATAATCTTTGGTACTTTAATATAAGTCTCTTGCATGTCTTTAACATTTCTAAATAAATCCTTACATTCGAATTGTTTAACTTCATCTTTTCTTACTACTGGCTTTAATTCTGCCTTATTATCTATATCTTCTTTAATATCTAAATCTAATTCATTTAAATATTGAAAATGCTCTAAAATATTTTCAAATTCTTTTGCAAATTTAGCAGCTTCTTCATCAGAAAATCTTAATTTAGAAAGCTTTGCTATATATTTTACTTCATCAATACTAACTTTCATTAATTTCACCTCATCAAATTTTTTGTCATTATAATGCTGTTTAAAACACTATGTTAAAATTCATTAACTTTGCATAAACTAATTAGCTTTATTCAATAGAAGCTTTTTAGGTTTCTATTGAATAACTTTTTTAAATGAAACTCGACTCACTACGTTCGCTGAGTAGGTTCGACTTAACAAATATAAAATTTGAAGTCTTACTTAAGGAAACTCGACTCGCATTCGCTCACTGAGTAAGTTCGAATATCCAAATGTAAAAGCTCACAGAGAAAGTTCTGCTAACCAAATATAAAATTTGGAGCATCACTTTTTGGATTCTCACTTACGGTGTTAATCTCTTCATGTCTCTTGGGAATAATGATGCTTCTCTTATATTTCCAAGGTTTAATATTTGCATTGTAATTCTTTCTAGACCAATTGCAAACCCTCCGTGAGGTGGCATTCCATATTTAAATGTATCTAAATAGAAAGCAAAGTCTTCAAGCTTTAATCCTAGTCTTTCCATTTTAGCTTTTAACATTTCATAATCATGTATCCTTTGACCACCAGTTGTAATTTCAACGCCCTTGAAGATTAAGTCGAAACTCTTTGTCATTTCTCTATTTTCTTCACATTCCATTGCATACATTGGTCTCTTAGCTGTTGGATATTCTGTTAGGAATACATAGTCACTATTATATTTTTCTTTAACATATTTATGGAATAGTGCTTCACCCTCATTATCAATATTTCCAACTGGAGATTTTTTATTAAATTCTGTTAATAAAATTTCTTGAGCTTTAGCAAGTGGAATTCTTGGAATATTAATTTCTTCTGGAAGAACCACATCAAATAATTTCAATTCTTCAGCACATTTTTCATTTAAGTGTTTATATAAATATCTTATAAAGCTTTCTTCCATTTCCATAAGATCAGTTTCGTCTTTTATAAAGCCCATTTCAACGTCTAAACTAACATACTCATTTAAATGTCTCCAAGTGTTGTGAAGTTCTGCTCTATATGCATAACCAACTTCAAATACTCTTTCAAAACCTGCTCCAACCATCATTTGCTTCCAGAATTGAGGACTTTGTGCAAGGAAAGCTCTTCTGTTAAAGTAATTAACAGTAAACATTTCAGATCCACCTTCTGTTCCAGAATGAGTTATCTTTGGAGTATGGATTTCTTCAAAATCATTACCCTTGAAGAACATTCTAAATGCTTCTTCAATTTCATTTTGAACCTTGAAAATTGCTTTTTTCTTAGGAATTCTAAGACTTATTGTTCTATAATCCAATTGAGTTTCAAGAGCAGCCTTTTCTTTAAAGCTTTGAATTTCAAATGGTAATTTGTCATAATATACAGTTCCTGCTATTTTAATATCTGATACTTCAATTTCCATTCCCTTTGGAGCCTTTTCATTTTCGCGAACTATTCCAGTTACTTCTACTGCATTTTCAAGTCTTAAACCTTTAATTTGTTCCTTAGTACATACTAATTGAATTATCCCAGATTTATCTCTAAGTAAGATAAATGAAACATGTGAAAGATCACGAATTTTATGAACCCAACCTTTAAGTAATACTTTTTCTTCCCCGTTAACTGCTAAATCTTTAATAAATATTCTTTTCATGATTATTGCTCCTTTTCCCATATATTGATTATTTTTACATAAGATTTTTATAGATATTTTGTAAAAATAAATATTTTTATTTTAATTAAAATTTATAATAAAAAAATCGTAGGCGACTGTGGTTAAGTTCCGTATTGTGCTTCGCACTCTTTTCATATGTGTAGATTTTTTTCACGCATCTGCCTTTTCGAACGCATGTGAGAAAAATTTGGCAGGCGAATAAGATTTTTTTTATTCTTTTCTAAATACAAATACTATTCAATCAACCTTTTTTAAGTTATCTACAGGTTTTACTGAAATATAAATTCCTAAAGAATAAAAAAATCTCGTCCCTATGCATTATGCATAGGGACGAGATTAACTCGCGGTACCACCCTAGTTAGTTTATAAAAAACTCACCTCAATGAAGTACAAAACATTATTGTTTTATACTCTCCACTTTTAACGGTATGGACCCGATTAAGCCTACTCTTTTAATCTAAAATTTCGGTTAATAGCTCCGAAGTGTTCTTCAATTCAAGACTCATACAGATATTCCACCATCATCTGCTCTCTAAAAATCATCTATTTGAATTTACTTTTCTTCATCATTGCATATATAAATTTTAATTTCTCAAAAATTAATTTCTTTATTATTTATAAGCATATTTGCTTTATGGAATTCATTATATTGCAAAATAATTTATAAATCAATACTTTTTTTAAAAATTTGTTAATGAATTTTCAAATTATACTTTTTTATGAATAATTTTCTTGAAATGCATTTTAAAATAAACTAAGTTTTTACAGTGCTTAGAGTTTATCATTTTAATTCTTTCATTAAAACAAATCTTCTTAATCCACCATATTTTAATTTATCTTCCATAACATTATACCCAAGTTTTTTAAATGTATTCAGGCTATATTTATTATCAGGATAAACTGTTGCACAAATACAATTCATTCCTGCTGTTTTGCTTATTTCTTCAAGAGATTCACACATTATCTTTTGAAGTTTATTTCCTCTATAATCATCCAAAACCATAGTTGATTCAATCTGCCCTACCTTAAGCAACTTTTCCCCTTGAATTTTTATATCATGTCCATAATTATGTTCATCGTATCCATATTCAATATATGCTCCTATAGCAATTAGCTCATCTTCATCTAACGAAACACAACCCAAGACTATACCTTTTTCATTTATAGCAGTTTCAAATTCTTTTTTATCTGAACATACAAAGAAATCTTTGTTTTCTAATCTTGTATATACATCATCTTGTAATTTCATAATTTTATCGATATAGCTTACATCCAATAGTTTCAATCGGGCTTGTACAACACTTTTATCTTTTTTATTTAATACTATTTGTTTCATTCTACTTTAGTAAGAATACAACTATATTTCTTACTAGTCCCCCCCCTTAATGATTAATATCTGATTTGTATTATACTATAATAATTTGATTATATAAAACTATATTACAATTCACAATGCACAGTTCACAATTCACAGTTCCAATTAGGATTATTCTTGCAATATTTTTTAGACTTATATCTATGAAGAAAACATTTTGAAATTAGTTGTTACACAAATTTTATTCTTTTAATTTCAAATAAAGCCTTAAAGTGCATTTAATTACCCCTTAAGGCAAATTTTATTTAGTAATGAACTCTAATAAGCCAAAACTTAATTTTTTTATCACTCCATCCTAAATCCCATGGAACATTATTTCTATCTGTATTATGACACGTTACTAAGGAATATCCTTTAGAATCGACTCCTGTAACTGTCGATACATGGGTTATATCACCTTTCTTTTCGTATGCTATGAAATCTCCGGGAAGTAATTTATAAGAAGCCTTATATACCTTTTCATAACTTCCTCTAGCAATTACCGATGCTCTTCCGCTATTAATCATATAGTGAGTAAACTTACCGGCATTTACCCAAGGACCTGTTGCACTTCCTTTGTCATAGTTCCATGTAGAATTTTCCTTGAATTTTCCTCCTTCGCGTAGTATTTGTGACGCAAAATTTGCACAATCTCCACCTTCTGGATTAAAATCTCTATATTTATTATTATACTTAAAGCCATATTCCTCGATAGTTGCCGCTCCACAGTACCTTTCTGCATATTCCTTTGCTCCTTTTCTTTTTTCATTAATATTTGAAATATCTCTAGGAGGCTGTGATGATATATATTGTTTAATCTCATCTGCTTTAATATTTTCTAAACTTAAGGAATCAGCAAATGGATCTGTATACCATTCCTTTGTTATTATCCAATTATTATCTCTCTTGCTTAATTGAAAAGAATGATATGTCCCCATTCTTGAACTATTTATAGCTTCAGGTTGATCCGGATATATGTACTTATACTCTGTATTACAAATTAAACTAAAAGAACATTTATTGTCTCCAATTTTCGATTTTTTGATTACTACTTTAGGAACGATATCCACAAATTGTATTCCCTGCTTTTCAGCCCAGTTATTAACATACTTAACCTTTTTTTCCTCATACTCATATGCCCATTGACCATATCTAGTATCAGTAGCATATAAGGCTTTAATTGAATCCAAATCTTTGCTAAGTATAGCTTTATTTTTTATTGCAAATATATTTTCTACAATACTTTTCACTTCATTATCAGTACTAGTATCAGCAAATACAATGCTACTTTTATCACTAGTAATCAATGATAAAAACACAATGAATACTAAGATGATTATAAATTTTGACCTGTTTTTTTTGATTTTAGAGAGTCGCATCTATAATACCCCTTTCTAAATTAAGTCATTCTGTTACAATTTATTGTTAATTATTTCAATATACTTATTAGTTTCTTCGTTTAGAGGAATACCTTGGAACCATTCATCATTTTTATTCCAATTAGCAAAATATCTAGCTTTTAATATTATTTCTGGTCTATATTCAAAATGCAATATATCAAAATGTCCCCATTTTCCTCCCCACACGAAATTATTCTTTTCAAATGCTTCCACTAGTTCTTTAGGGTAATCAGAGAGTCTTTCCTTTCCAGCCTTTTCTGAACTCCACTTCCAATAATCTCTCTTATCACTTTTAAGATCAATTGCGATTCCATATGAATGTGGGCTTAGCCTTCCAGTTCCAGATATAACTCTATAATTAAATGTTCCGCTGGCAGGGTAAAGTATACTACCTATATCTGATCTTGATTTTGCTAAAGGCATTAATTCTTTTAAAGCTGCTTCTAAAGACGCATTAGCATTATTTTGCTTATTGAATTGATAATTAGTATATCCATACTTTAAGCTAGCTAAGTTTTTTTCAATTGCTCCCTTAGAATTTCCATATACTTCGCTTAATAACTCGTAATGTCTAGCTCTACCAGGATCAAAATTTTTATCCATGATCTCTGTATTTTTTTCTAATGGGTAGTCTTGCTCTAACATATCTTGTAAATCAGGATTTGTTAATTTTACTTCATGATTTTTTTTCTTTTTATCATCATAAATAATTTTCTTACCTGATTTCATAATTATGTAAACTTCATCATCACTTTTCTTTTCTACATCTACTATATGTTGAGGATATGATAACATAAGAATCAAAATATCCTGCTTCATCTCTGTTTGGTAATCCCTATCTTCTGATGCCTTTGAATCTATAGGAATGCTAAAAATAATAAAAAAACATATTATAAAATTACTAATTTTTCTTATCAATTATATTTCACCACCTTTTTAATCGTATAAATATATACTGTCCCAAGAATAAACATACTATGTACAATAATTTCTTATAAAAACTTACTAAACAAATTTTAAAAATTCATAAAAAATCATATTTTTTAATTAATATCAAAAAATATGATTTTTTTATGAAAAGCTATCATTTTTTAATATATTGCTAATTTAACAACTGTTTTTAGGGATTCTATTGTTAAATTTTTTATATAGAATATTTAATTTTTCATATAAATACCACTATTACAGGTTATAATTTAACATTTTTGTAAGCAAAAATTTGCAAGTTGTCGAATTTGTTGCTAAAATTGTTATGTTAATAAAATATCAAAGAAAGAGGTTTATTATGGAACTTAAAAAAGACAGTGATATAACGATGAAAGAAGTTTCATCAAACGAATCAAGCAAAATGAAACATCCTCCAGGTCTGTATATGTTATTTTTTACAGAAATGTGGGAAAGATTTAGTTACTATGGTATGAGAGCATTGCTTGTAATGTATTTAACTACAGAATTTATAAGAGGTGGACTTGGTGTAGATAAGGTATCTGCAATGACTATATATGCAAATTTTACATCTCTTGTATATCTTACTCCACTAGCAGGCGGATATATCTCAGATAGATACTTAGGACAAAGAAAAGCTATCACTATTGGAGGAATAATAATAGCTCTTGGACAGTTAACATTATTCTCAAACCAAAGTATGACTACATTGTACATAGGTTTATTTTTACTTATAATCGGGAATGGTTTCTTTAAACCAAATATTTCAACAATGGTTGGTCATTTATATGCTGATGGCGATAAAAGAAAAGATTCAGCTTTCACTATTTTCTACATGGGAATAAACGCCGGATCATTTTTAGCACCTCTTATATGTGGTACATTAGCAGAAAAAACAATGGCTACTACACAAGCAGGTGAAATTATACACTACGGATTTAGATATGGTTTCTTAGTTGCAGGACTTGGAATGATTTTAGGACAAGTAATCTTTAATGGATTAGCAAACAAATTCCTTGGAGATATTGGTAAAGCACCTGTAGGTGTAGCTAAATCTAATTCCAATGATAATAAAGCAAAAGCTAAGCCATTAACTAAGCAAGAAAAACATAGAACTGCAGTTATTTTAATATTAACAGCTTTTGCTATAATATTCTGGACAGGCTTCGAGCAAGCTGGAAGTTCACTTACTATATACACACAAGATTTTATAAATAGATCAGTAAATGGATGGGAAGTGCCAGTATCTTGGTTCCAATCATTAAATCCATTGTTTATATTAATACTTGGAATACCTATATCAAAGCTATGGTACAAATTAGCTTGCAGCAAGAGTGGTGATTTAAGTATTCCTCAAAAGATGGCAACAGGTTCAATACTTCTAGGACTTGGTTTCTTACTTATGGTTGGTGCTGTTATGCAAAGAGGAGGAAATATAGAAGATACTGCTATTAAAGCTAACATGATATGGCTTGTAGGAACTTATTTCTTCCATACTGTTGGTGAACTTTGCTTATCACCAGTTGGACTTTCAATGGTAAGTCAATTAGCGCCAGCTAAACTTGCATCTTTCCTAATGGGTGTATGGCTTCTAAGCAGCTTTGTTGCTAATCAAATAGCAGGAAGACTTGCTGGTTACACAGAAACTTTAGGACACTTACAAATATTTGCTGGAATAGCTGCTACTTCAATTATAATGGGAATATTATTCTTATTATTTAATAAAAAATTAGCAGCAATGATGGAATAGTATATTATGAATAGAAGCTTGTCTTTATACGCAAAGACAAGCTTCTATATTTTATTTTAAAAATTATACTTTATCGTAGAAATCTAATAATTCATCTAAATATGGTTTTTGAATTTCATCTTTTTCTAAATATATTTCATGTCTAGAGTTTTCTATCTTTTCTATTTCGCAATTCTTTGAGCTACTTGCGAATTTATTTTGTCCTTCTGCCTTTACATAAGTATCATTATCAGCTTGAAATAATAATGTTGGAATTTCTACTTTTGATGCATTTTCTGGTTTTATAATTTCCTTCGTTGTATCAAAGGCTTCTTTTGTCCAATTATAGCTAGCACCACCTCTTTGAAGTTCTTTGTTATTAGCTACTATATCATGACTATATTTATAACGATTCAAAGAACTTGTCCCAATCTCATTTTCCTTATACTCTGGTGTATATGCTTTCTTACCTAAAACGTAATTTCCACCATTACCAATAGCAACTTCAAATTCTACTATAATATCAGCTAGAAATTTTGGTATATTTCCAGTGTTAACTTCAAGCATGGGAGCACTTAATACCGCAGCATCAAAATAATCTGGGTAATCCTCTATGAATTTTGTTCCAATAGTTCCCCCCATTGAATGAGCAAACAATAATACCTTTTTACCTTGATTATTGGGCATAACAACTTCATCCATAAATTTTTTAAAATCAGTTACATATTGATCGAATTTTTCTACATTCACTTGGGTTTTATCAGCTATTCCAAGTGTGCCGGATCTGCCATGACCTCTATGTTCAATTCCGAAAACATTATATCCTTCTTTTAAAAAATAATATATTAATTCATGATACTTCTCTAAACTCTCAGTATATCCATGAGATATTACTATATTAGCCTTTGCATTTTCTATATTGTATTTTTCATAGTACAATTTAACGTCCTTATCTCCATCTATATATCCAGATTCCAGTTTACTTTTTATATATGGTTCGACTTTACTTTTCATATCTTCATTGTAATTATACTCAGATATATATATTTCATCTAATTTACTATTTATTTCAGCAGCATTAACTTTAATATTAAAAGTATTTATATTGACAAATAGCTGTACTATAAGTGAAATTAGCATTAAACCAATTTTAAATCTTTGAGCATTTCTATTACTATGCTTCCCCAATTGTTTTACATCCCTTCTTATACATTAATTCATTTTATAAAAGAAAAAGCTGTATCAACAGCTAATTATCCTATAATTATTCTAATATAGAAATTACCCACTTATTACATGCTGTACACTTATGTACTGTTATAACAAATAAATCAAATCTCTTATTTAGATCCATAACTCCTAAAGCTTCTCTCTCCTCTTTAGTAATAAACTCATCATTTTCATCAATATATCCAATTATCTCAACTAGATAATTTTTCTTTGTCTTATCACAACATCCATTGGAACCTGCAATCTCTATAATCTCATAACTTAAATTTTCACTTAACTCATCAATAATATCAATTATATCTTCATAATCTTTTATATCATCAACAAAATCCTCTTCATAAAACTCTAAATCTTTAATTTGAAATAATTTATTCATACATATCGCTCCTATTTTTATTTATATATGTTGCAATTCACAATGCACAATTCACAATTACGGCTAAAATTCTTGCAATAGTTTTAGAATCATGATGAAGAATTATTTTTGCAATATATATATTTTTTTTAATATAAAACAGTAATTTCATACTAAAACATTATAATATGTTAACTTTCTTTTAGCAAACCAATTCGATTCAAATAACTTATAACCGATATACAAATTTAAAATTATATTACGTGTGTTAACTTGCCGAAATCATAAATATTTTGATTCCGAAAATCTATGAAAATATCGCTGAAGGTTCTAAGCAGCAGGTTGTATCCACTTTAGCATGCTCCCACTTTCAGTGTGACAAGCAAAAATGGAACAACCTACAGCTAAGAACCTTTAACAGCTCATTTTCAAATATTTTCTCCACAAATATATTTATGATTTCTAGTTAAAGACATGAACTTAAACTTTGGGCAAATTTATAAATATATTCATGAAATAAGTGAAGTATAATTGCATAAAAATATAGTAGACTCATCATTTTTTCAATAAGATGAATCTACTATATTTAATGTTGCTCTTCTTTATAGATATCCAATTTGAGAATTATACTTATAGTTTGAAAAATCTGCTATATCAGAAAGGACAGGTACTCTTTTGTAACCACAGGGGTCATAATATGCAGTGTTACATTAGAGAATATGTTGCAGGCATTTCTTCATCATAAGTTGTTCCATTTTGCTTGTCACGAGCTTGTCTCGTGAGCATGCTGAAATGGTGCAACTTATGATGTTAGAAAGCCTCAACTTATTCTCAGTAACCGAAACAACAGAGTACCTGTCCTTTCGGCAGATTATCGCATAAGTCTAAATTTAATTTTGTTCTTCTTTAAGTTTTTTTAATTTATTTTGAACTAACCATAACTTCTTTTGCTTTCTATTAAATGCAACCATTCTGTTTTTATTATTTTTGTTTTCATCAATTAACTTTATATATTCTGCATCTGCAATTTTTAATGCATCTTCAATTACTAAAAGTTCCTCCTTGGTAAACATAATGCCTCCTTTATTAACTAACAACCTATTATTTTTTTGATTTTGCCGTCTAACATAAGTATATTAAAAATCACTTAACTAGTAAAGCTGCATTAGTTTATTGTCAACAGATTAAATCTACTCATTACTTATTAAATTTAATTACAACCTTAAATAAATCTCCATCTATCTCTATATTAAAAGTTCCACCTTGGACTTCCACAAAACTCTTTGCAATTGCAAGACCAAGACCAGATCCTTCTGTATTCCTTGATTTATCTCCTCTTTGGAATCTATCTACAATATCAAATGGATCAAAATTCAACTCTTCTGCAGACATATTTTTTATTGTAATCTCTACATTTTTCTCATGATCTATTATGTCTACATATACTCTTGATCCCTTCATAGCATATTTGACTACATTTATTATTAGATTTTCAAAAATTCTAAAGGTTTTTTGGCTATCAAGATTTAATATCACCTTACTTGCAGGGTAACTATTTTTTAATATTAACTTTGAATCCTTTATTTTATCATCTAATTCAATTTGCGTCTGTCTCATTAATTCTACAATATCTACATTCACTAAGTTTAGCTTAATATCTCCACTAGTAGCCTTACTTACTTCAAACAAGTCTTCAATCAGAAATTTTAATCTTTGTGATTTTTTATCAATTGTATCAATATACGATTTTCTTTCTTCTTCAGTTAAATTATCTTTTTTTAATAAATCAGTATAAGTTATTATTGAAGTAAGAGGTGTTTTTAAATCATGCGAAACATTTGAAATAAGTTCAGTTTTCATTCTCTGACTTTTAACTTCTTCACTTACCGCTTTTTTCAAACCATCTTTTATTTTTTCAATTCTATCTTTTAGTGGATTGAATAATCCTAAATCATCCTCTATTTCTACTTCTAAATTACCGCCAGCAATTCTATCTGCTTCATTTAAAAGTATACTAAACTTATTCCTTATATCTCCATACTGTTTTCTAATTGAATGAAATAATATCATATTATAAATTAATGCTATTACTATTCCAAAAAACCAGAAAATACAGCAGATTAACATTATTATCAAATTTACGCCAATAACTTTTATAATGAACTTATTGGATTTATCATTTAAATCTATATGCTCTATATAATTAAATACATTACTGAATAGCTTTTTAATCTGCCTAGAAATCTTAATTATTAATAAGTTTTCTTTTAAGTATTTAATTACTCCAAAATTTATTATGCTTTTTAATAACATGACACCTGCAAATATAATATAAATAGCTGCCATCCACATAATTATATTTACTGAAATTACTGTATAACTTTCAAGGTTTTTATCCATTCTTGAGCCAATTAAATTTATAGCAAATCTATTTCTTAAAGTTTCTGTTACCGTAAGTCCTAATACAGTTCCAATGACAATTCCACCTGCTCCAAAAATAAAGCAATTAATCTCAAAAGGAATTTTCGAGAAATATTTAACTCCAAATACTTCCTTACCATTTTTATAAGGAATTAGTAAACTAAGTATTAATATAATACTTACTATTCCTAAGAGGATAGCTACCACAGATGCAATATTCATTTTATTTTGTGATTCATCTATCCTTCTGCTTAAGGCATCTGTATATTTAAGGTCTTTAGGAATTCCATAAATGAAAGTTACATTCTTAATAGGATTAAATTTAACATTCTCTTCATTACTACGAGGATATCCCCAAATTTCTCTTATATTTAGGCCTGAAAATGCATTTTTTACGATATTTGCATCAGCACCATAAACATTACTTATTGACATTAATCCAGTGTTATCATATTTTACGGTCATGTACCACGAATATTTATTCTTTAAATTATTAACTTCACTATCAGATATTAATTCCTTTAAATCATTATTTGTATTTGTAATATTTGCATCATCACTATACACTAAATAATCAAGATTTTTATAGTTATTATTCAAATTATTTTTCCACTCACTCAGTTCATAGTTAAAATTTCGAATAGTATTTTCCTCAGTATCATTATGTGTATCATAGGATGATATATAAATTTTATCACCTGATAACTCTTCATGGTTTGTCTGTCCTACAAGATCTTTATATAAAACATAATCATTTTTATAAATAGTTCTTAAGAACTCATCTTCTTCAAATGGAGATTTAGGCTCCGCTTTTGCCCATTCCCTCATGTTAGGATAAATACTAAATATTCCTACTGACATTATTAAAAATATAATAAATGTTACTAAATTTGTAACATATGATTTTTTACTGTTTTTCAATTTTGTATCCAACTCCCCATACCACCTTTAAATATTTTGGATTCTTTGTATCAATCTCTATTTTTTCTCTTATATTCCTAACGTGAACCATTACTGTATCAGTATTTATGGCTTCCTCATTCCACACTTTTTCATATATTTCTTCTGCTGAAAAAACTCTTCCTGGATTTTTCATTAACAATTGTAATATTTTAAATTCTATTGGTGTAACTTTTATTAATTCTCCATCAAGAATCACTTCTTTTGTATCATTGTTTAACTCTAGACCACCAATTGAAAATACATTACTTTTTTGTTCAGCTCCACTTACAACACTTAAATATTTTGAATATCTTCTAAGCTGGGAATTGACTCTAGCTATCAACTCCATTGGATTAAATGGCTTAGTTACATAGTCATCCGCTCCAATATTAAGGCCTAGAATTTTATCCATCTCCTCTGATTTTGCAGTAAGCATTATTACAGGAAAATCATAATTCTCACGGAGTTTCATCACCATTGTTATTCCATCCATCTTCGGCATCATTATGTCAACTATTGCCAAATGCAAAGTTTGATTTTCTATTATCTCCAATCCTTCTATTCCATTGCTTGCTCTATAAACATTGTAGCCTTGGTTTTTCAAGTATATCTCTATTCCATCACATATTTCTTTTTCATCTTCAACTATTAAAACATTATAAAAATTCATTATTCTTTAACACCCTCACTTACTATAATTTACAAATAATATTTGATTCATATATATATTGTAATGCACAATTCACATTTCACAATTCATAATTACAGCTAAAATTCTTGCAATATTTTTAGAATTGTCATGAAGAATTATTTTTGCAATATATATTTAATTAATCTTAGAATACATACTAAAATTCCTATTCTTATTTAATTTGGAATAAAATTCACATAAAATTTATTATATATCATATGTGAAGCATTTCCAAACTCATAAATATACTTTCATACTAATTTTATTTTTATTAAATTTGATTGTAAATTATAGAATTAAAGATTCTTTCATAAACACCTCCTATTCTTAGATGATATATGCCGCAATAACAGATTTGCATTTAAGTTCCTAGTAATCCAAACGTTAAATTAAAGCAAAATGTAGAAACTCAATTACAACATATTTATTTTTTATATACTGATTAGCTACAAGTAAAATATACAATTCAAAAATAAAGATAGTTTACAATTAAATCGAAAGAATTT
Organism: Clostridium beijerinckii; assembly: GCF_018223745.1. NCBI lineage: Bacteria > Bacillati > Bacillota > Clostridia > Eubacteriales > Clostridiaceae > Clostridium > Clostridium beijerinckii. The sequence continues at coordinate 2,379,079 of NZ_CP073653.1, read as the reverse complement.
CTAAAGAAATTTGGAAATCCTATTAAAAATAACTTTTCAACTAAAAATCCCAAGCAATTAATTATATAGCACATATATTTAATTGCTTGGGATTATATGATATTCACTTATTTTTACGAGAATTTTTTTAATAATTGTTTATATTCAGTCGTTATATTTAGATATTTTGCCATTAAATCACTAGCCTGCTTTTTTGCCTCATCAATTATAAAATCATAATTATCTATAAGCAAATTAGTGATATATAAATCAATTTTATTATCCTTAGCCATATTATTTAAAATTTTAATTATCCTATCTTTGCTAAATTCCTCTTTATAACTCCTTACTCCTAATAAGGCACTAGTAATATCCCCTATTGCTACTATTCTCATTTCTTTAGTTAATTGATTTCCTTTTAGCCCAAATGGATAACCCGCACCATCTAACTTCTCATGGTGAAATGTTCCTATATCTCTTATATCATCTATATTTAAATCACTTAAAATCTCATATCCTATAATAGCATGGCTTTTCATAATTTCAAACTCTTCGTCTGTAAGTTTACCGGGCTTTTCTAAGATTTCTACTGGAATAGCAATCTTTCCTATATCATGAAGTGCAGCTGCCAATTTAATTTTTGATAAAATTTTCTCATCTAACCCACACAGCTTTGCAATTTGATAACTTACAGCTTCTACTAATATAGTATGTTTAACTGTTGCTTCACTTCTAAAATCAATTGAATAAGCTAACATTTTACTATATGATACAACTTCATCTCTTGTAAGTATTCTAGTACCAAAAAAATCATACAACTCGTCAACATAAGTTTTATCTATTAGCTTTTCAATAAAATTAAATTTTCTATCTGCTTCCAGCAATAATTCTATATACTCATTTGAATATTCTTCTGCATGATTTCTAATAAAGTCTTTCGTTAATTCTTTTTTTGATAAATATACCCTATCAATATAATCGGCAAAACTTAATATCATTCCTTCTTTAGATATAATATCCATGTGCTTGTCCTTAAAATACTTACACGTAAAATGATGGCTTAGAACTATATTATATAAATTAGGTAACGGAGAAAAATATTTTATAAATAATGAACCATAGATAGCGTGATCAAATGGAGTTTTTACATCAATATCAACAAGCTTATCTCTTTCCGCAACCTTATATGCACCAATATCGTGAAAAATTGATATGACGCAAATTTTAAGCATATCTTCATTACTATAATTTCCTTTTGCTTTTAATAAATTTAACATTATATATGCAACTTTTTCTCCATGATTCAAAAGTCTTTTGTCCACAGAATTAATAGCTCTATGAATGATATGAATCATTTGCTTTAATGTAACTTCCAAGTTTTCCTTCATATGTTTCCTCCAATTCATTCAGTAACAGTAAAATTATCACCTATGACATGTGTAATAATCTGTTCATATTATAGCATTATTATTTACCAATAAAAAGGCTTACTTAATACATGTTTCCTGAATTAGAAAGAATTAATACATTATTATGCTTTTTATAAAAAGAGGTTATCTTATTGGTTTATACACCTCTATAAGATAACCTTTTTTAATATATATGCTGCAATTCACAATGCAAGTTTCACAATTCACAATTACAGCTAAAATTCCTTCAATATTTTTAGAATTATAACGAAGAATTATTTTTACACTATATATAATTGTTCAAAGCGTTGAAAACACTATAAATTGTTAACTTTTTATATTTTTTCTTTAAAAATATTTTCACTTTTAAATTCTTAAATTCTTTCCTTCTTAAGAATTTAAATTCTTATATTCTTTAATTCTTAAATTCCTTTATTCCTAAATTCTTATATTCTTTCCTTTTTAACTTTATAGATAGACAATTTAAGAGCTCAACTTACAGTTAGAATATACCGCTATACTAGAAATATATTTGATTTCGTTGAGTCATCGAATAAATCTAAGTTTTAACGTTAGATATCTATATACCTTCCTGTTTTCTAAATTTTTTTAGTCCTTTTTTAGATCCTCTTTCAATGTCTCTATTAAGTTTTCTTTCTTTATAGCTTGAAAATAGCTGACTCATATCATAATCTTTAGGATATAATTCTTCAGCACTAATTTCAAGTTTAAGCCTTCTGTAATTTACTTCTATAAATTCATTATTAAATAAAACAGTTATATTATTTAATCTATCAATTTCTTTATAGACAATTCCACTTGCATCTTTATCAAGCAGTAATACTTTATCTCCAACTCTATAAATATACTCATGAGTTTCGGATTTTTCTATTTCTCTTTTAGGAATTTTACTTTCTTTTACTAAATTATAATTATAATCTTTTGTTTGAATATATTTTCTACTTCTTTCAATTATATTATCACTAATACCCATTTTTCTTGATATATATAGGGCATTACTGTCTCCGCTTTTTCCTATATGAAGTTTATATAATGGCTCCAAAGTATCTCTTTTAAATTCCATAGCTGCATTTTCGAAGTCTGGATGATTTTGCGAAAAGTTTTTAATTTCCCCATAATGAGTACTTGCTACTGTAATGCACCCCTTATGATAAAATTCTTCTAAAATTGCAATAGCAAGTGCGGCTCCTTCATTTGGTTCTGTGCCACTTCCAATTTCATCAAAAAGTAATAATGAATTTCTACTGCTTTCTTTTAAAATCTCTGCTAAATTTTTTACATGAGATGAAAATGTACTTAAAGCATTTTCTATACTCTGATTATCACCAATATCAACAAAAATATCATCAAATACTGCAATTTCAGTATTTTCATGTGCACTTATATGAAATCCACTTAATGCTGCTAAAGTAAGTAACCCAACACTTTTTAATACAACTGTCTTTCCGCCTGCATTTGGACCAGTTATTATTAAGCTTCTATATTTATTTCCTATTTCAAAATCCAGTGGAACGCATTCTTTAATTAATGGATATTTTCCCTTTATTATTTTTATATAACCGTAGTCATTAAGCTTGGGCTCGATTCCGTTTATTTCCTTGCTATATTTTGCTTTCGCAAGTATCATGTCATACTCTGAAATAACTTCGATATTTATTTTTATTTCTTGATGCTTTTGAAAAATCATTTCACTTAAGGTAGATAATATTTTGTATTCTTCAATGCTCTCTTCAGCCTTTAAAGTTATTAATTCAATTGTATATTTTGACACTGAAGCTGGCTCCATAAACACTGTAGTACCTTTTGAAGAAGCTTCAACTATAGTCCCTTGTACATGATTTTTATAAGCAGCTTTTATAGGAACTGTATATCTTCCATTCCTTATACTAACAAAAAATTCTTGCATATACTCTTTATTGCTTGGATTCTTAATAAATCTTTCTATCTTTTCTTTTATTTTTTCCTCACAAAGCTCAATGCTCCTACGAATTTTTTTAAGTTCTTTTGTAGCATTAGAATCAACAATGGTTCCTCTAATAGCTATATTTATTTCATCTTCAATATATTTTAAGTCTGTAATATTTTCTCCATATGCACTTAATGTTTCTGCATATCCTTCTTTATCTTTAATGAATGCTTTTACTTTTCTGCATCCTCTAAGAAAATCTCCTACCGTAATCACTTCTGAAGGTTCCAAAACCCCACCTTTTTCTATTTTTTCAATTAATGGAGATATATCAAATACTCCTTCAAGGGGCATATGATAAGATGCATCGATTAGTCTTCTCCCTTCAGAAGTTTCTTTAATCATTCTTCTTACTTGTTTTATATTATTACTTGGAACTAATTTATCAATCAACTTTTTTCCCAAGTTACTTACACAAAATGATTTTACAATGTCTTTTAATTCTTTATAATTTAATTTTTCTAATGTGGCATTATTCATTTTTTCATTTCCTTTTCTTATATATTCAAGCCACGAATAAGGTTATAGATTTCAAAATAGAGTTACTTAACAAACCAATATTTAATGCAATGTATACATTCATCAAATATTTATCTATGTTGCAATAATAAAATTACACTTAGTATGTTTTCAGGATAAGTAAATTCTTGCATACAAAATGTGTAAAAACAATTGCAATACATATATAGTTTAAGTTTTTAAATAAACAAAAAAGCTGTGGATACCTCCACAGCTAAAAAATTCAACATCAAATAAAGATAGAAATATACCTATCTTTTGAAAGCAAATTCGTGGCTCGTATCTTTTAATAGTTATAATTAATTCAACAACAAATAAAAGTATAAAATACTTCTTTTTTGAATTAATATTAAATTACTATAATTAAGATACTAAACACTCACAAAAATACTTCCTTCCAATGAAATCTATATACTATATGATATGACATGGATTAAATAATGTCAATTTTAATTTTTTATTATTAAAACATTTAATATTAACTATGAGTAATTTCATATTTTAATTTGCAAACTCTCTATAATTCCTTGCGAAACAGTTGAACTGCATCTTGTAAGTTTGAAATTACTTCATAGTATATTCTCTTTACTGTTGAGCATTATAGTGATTATCTTTTAACATTACATCATGAGAACTTCCTTCTACGATACTTGTTGCAGACACTAATGTTATTTTTGCATTCTTTTGAAGTTCTGGAATAGTAAGAGCGCCACAGTTACACATTGTAGAACGAACTTTATTAAGTGTTATACTTACATTATCTTTTAAACTTCCAGCGTATGGAACATATGAATCAACACCTTCCTCAAAAGATAATTTCTTATCTCCACCAAGGTCATATCTTTGCCAATTCCTTGCTCTATTTGAACCTTCGCCCCAATACTCTTTCATGTAGTTTCCGTTTATATTTACTTTATTAGTTGGACTTTCATCAAATCTTGAGAAATATCTTCCTAACATAATAAAGTCTGCACCCATAGCCAATGCTAATGTAATATGATAGTCATGAACAATACCACCATCAGAGCATACAGGAATATAAACTCCTGTTTTTTCAAAATATTCATCTCTAGCTTTAACTACATCAATAAGAGACGTTGCCTGCCCTCTGCCTATACCCTTTTGTTCACGAGTTATACAAATAGATCCACCACCTATTCCAACTTTAACAAAATCAGCTCCTGCTTCAGCTAAAAACATAAATCCATCTCTATCAACAACATTTCCAGCTCCAACTTTTATGTTTTCTCCAAAATTCTTATGTATATAATCAATTGTTATTCTTTGCCATTCTGAAAATCCTTCAGATGAATCAATACATAATACATCTGCTCCAGCCTCTATTAATGCTGGTACTCTTTCAGCATAATCTCTAGTATTAATACCTGCTCCTACTATGTATCTTTTTTGAGAATCAATAAGTTCATTTGAATTTTCCTTATTAGCTGAATAATCTTTACGGAATACCATGTATTTTAACTTTTGATCTTTATCAACTAATGGCAGCATATTTAATTTATTATCCCAAATAATGTTATTTGCTTCTTTCAAACTTATATTAGAATCCGCATATATAAGTTCACTGAAAGGTGTCATAAATTCCGAAACCTTAGTACTTAAATCCATTCTAGTTATTCTATAGTCTCTACTTGTTACAATTCCAAGAAGTTTTCCATTTGGAGTCCCATCTTCAGTAACTGCCATAGTAGAATGTCCTGTTCTCTCTTTTATTTCTACCACTTCTTCCAAAGTAGTATCAGGTTTGATGTTAGAATCACTAGTAACAAAGCCTGACTTATAATTCTTAACTCTTGCAACCATAGCAGCTTCATTTTCAATTGACTGAGATCCATATACGAATGAAACTCCGCCTTCTTTTGCTAAAGCTACTGCCATTTTATCATCTGACACTGACTGCATTATAGCCGAAACTAAAGGTATATTAATGCTTAATAATGATTCTTCGCCTTTTTTAAACTTAACAAGAGGTGTTTTCAAACTTACATTTTGTGGTATGCAGTCTACAGAAGAGTAACCTGGTACTAATAAATATTCTCCAAAAGTATGGGATGGTTCATTAAAATAATATGCCATTTTATCTTACTCCTTTTACATTTTAGATATTTTGTATATAATAATATATTTATCCTATTATTGTCAATGCAAAACAAAATCTATTTACTTATTTCAAAATACTACCAAAATTTAATGTAAATTTATATATAAATGTACGCTAAATAATGCCTATTAATATATAGATATCCGACTTTAAAACTATATTTATGCGGTAACTTGCCGAAATCATAAATATTTTGTTCCGAAAAGCTATGAAAATATCGCTGAAAATTCTAAGCTGCAGATTTCACCACTTTAGCATGCTCCCGCTTTCAGTGTGACAAGCTAAAGTGGAACAATCTACAACTAAGAATCTTGACAGCTCATTTTCAAATGTTTTCTCCACAAATATATTTATGATTTCTAGATAAGATAACCCTTTATATATAGTAAATATGTTCACATAATAAGTATAATTAATAATTTGGACATCTATAGTTAAATAACATATTAACTAATACATATGTATTTTATCTAAATACTTTTATAGAGTAGTTTAGAATTCCTGATCCTCCGCCTAAATCTATCACAATATACCAGTGACCAGAACTTGGAACTGTAATATTATATGGTGAGCTATCAACTGGACCACCATAGTATTTAAAACTATTATTATTTCTATACCTAATAAAATTATCACCATCTAATAAATAAATATTTACCTTTCTGTCAATAGTAATCCCTAGTATATCTCCTTTTCTAAAATTACCTTCCTCATAAGAATATTTCATAATATTTTTAAAACTCCTTTCTTAAATTACATAAAACACTTTCGAATATACAATAGATTCCACATATAAATATAAAGCTATAATAGCACAATTTATACTATTATAGCCTTACAACTATTGATTTATATGCAAATTTTATAAATTAATGACTCTATATATTTCACAACAAGCTCTATATATTTTTATTAACTGTAACTAGCAATATCATTTCTATTTAGAATATGAAAAATATTTTCTCCCCCAGTGAAGTGCAACATTTACTAATGCAATCATTACAGGAACTTCTATTAATGGTCCTATTACTGCTGCAAAGGCAACCCTTGATTGAATTCCAAATACTGCTACTGCAACTGCTATTGCAAGTTCAAAGTTATTGCTTGCAGCTGTAAAAGATAAAGTAGTAGTCTTATGATAATCTATGCCTGACTTATAACTAATGTAAAATGATACAGAAAACATTACTATGAAATATATTACAAGTGGTATAGCTACTTTAATAACATCTAAAGGTAATTCTACAATATATTTTCCTTTAAACATGAACATAACTACAATTGTAAATAATAAGGCTATTAGAGCTAATGGACTAATTTTAGGAACAAATTTTTTTACATACCATTCTGTTCCCTTCATAGGTTCTAGTATAAGTCTAGTAAACATTCCTAGTAAAAAAGGAATACCAAGATAAATTGCAACAGACGTTGCCACTTGTCCCATGGAAATATGAATCTCATATCCTGTAAGTCCAAAAATAGGTGGCAATACAGTTATGAAAAAGTATGCAAATACAGAATAAAATACTACTTGGAATATTGAATTAAATGCAACTAATGCAGCAGCATATTCGCTATCTCCATCTGCTAAGCTGTTCCAAAGAATTACCATAGCTATACATCTTGCAAGTCCTATAAGAATAAGTCCTGTCATTAATTCCGAATCAGATTTTAAAAATACAAAAGCAAGTATGAACATCAAAATTGGCCCAATAAACCAATTTTGTACTAACGATAATCCTAGAACTTTTGGATTTTTAAATACTTTTCCTAGTTCCTTATAATTTACTTTAGCAAGTGGTGGATACATCATAACAATAAGGCCTATAGCTATTGGTATTGATGTTGTTCCAATAGATAAGCTCGCTAATCCTTCCGATAGGGCTGGTACTCCCCATCCTAACAATATTCCTAGCGCCATGGCTGCAAATATCCAAAGAGTCAAATATCTATCTAAGAATGATAACCTTGATGATTTATTACTCAATTTTAAAATTCCCCCTATTTTTAATTTACTATTCTAATTTTATTTCATTATTCTCAATTCTTCTGGCTAATTCTTTTACCTTTTCTTCTATTGTTTTAGCTGTTTTTATAAATTCATCATCACTTTTTCCACTTGGATCTTCTAAGCCCCAATCTTCTCTATGCTTAGATGGTAAAAATGGACATTGAACATTACAGCCCATTGTTACCACTATATCCACCTCAGGAATATCTGATAAAAGCTTTGATTTTTGAGTTTCATTCATATCAATGTTGTATAAATCCTTTATGATCCTTACTGCATCTTGGTTTATTTGAGGTTTTGTTTCTGTTCCTGCTGAATAACTTTCAAAAACATCATTTCCATAAAGTTTTCCTATTGCCTCTGCCATTTGTGATCTGCATGAATTGTGGACACAGATAAATGCAACTTTTGTTTTCATCTTTTTTATCTCCCCTTAAAATAATTTTATTGGATTAAGTTAATTAAGTTATTTCCTCTTACGTCTTCTGCCTTCCATTCTATTACCGCAAAGTTTCCATTAGAAATTTCATCAACTTTGTTAATCCACTGAATTTCATTACTTGCCTTTACCTTTAAGATTTCATTGGTTGTATCAGTTGCATAAAGACTTGAATTGATTATCCACCATTTGCTATGAATCTGAGCCCTATCTAAATCCTTTTGAAGTCTCATGGCTTCATAAACAGGAGTTGTTTCAGCCAAAGTTACTATAACTACTTCAGTTTCACTTTCATTTCTTAATCTAGGCAATAATTTTATTACTGACTCTGGTATATCTCCTTCTGATCTAGAAATTTCTTTATTATAACTTTCTGTTGAATCTAAAAGAAGTAAAGTATGGCCTGTTGGCGCTGTATCTATTACTACAACTTCATTTTCTGATCTTTCAACAATTTCAGCAAAAGCTCTAAATACTGCTATTTCTTGAGTACAAGGCGATCTTAAATCTTCTTCAATATATTCGATATCTTCATCAGTCATATTGTTTTCTCTTGCCTTACCTATAACTTCTTGTCTGTACTTTTCGAGTTCTTCTTTTTCGTCAATGTTACTCAAAGATATTCCATAGCTTTCATCTAATACAAATTTCAAGTGAGCAGCTGGATCTGTTGTTGTTAAGTGAACCTTCTTACCCTTTTTTGCAAGTCCTAGTGCTATAGCTGCTGCTATAGTTGTCTTACCAACTCCACCTTTACCCATTGTAAAAATAACTTTTTTGCTGCTATTATATAGATCCTCAATGACATCTTTTAATTTTGGCATAGCCACTGCATTTAAAGATTCCTCACTAATTTTAATATAATCTTTTTTAAGGAAAGCTCTTACGTTTTCAAGCCCAGTTATATTATAAGGTCTTAGAGGAATTTCAAAAGTTTCGATATCCTTAAATTTAGGTGGCATATTACTTAAAGCTTTTTGCTGCTTTTCATAAATAGCACTTGAGAGTTCATCATCATGATTTTGAAGTACACCATTTATAACTAATATTTGATTGTTTACTCCTATTTCTTGAAGTTCACTAGAAGCTCTTTCTGCCTCTTTTAGTGGAGAAGTTTCAGGACGAGATACAAGTACAAGCGTTGTTTTCTCTCCATCAGCCAAAGTATCTACTGCACTTTTGTACATCTCTTTCTTTTCTTCAAGTCCTGCAAGCTGGCCTAAGCATGATGCTCCATGAGTGCTTTCATTAATAAAATCACTCCATGCAGAAGGTAATTGTAACATTCTTAAGGTATGCCCTGTTGGTGCAGTATCAAAAATGATATGATCATATTCATTGAATACTTTTTCATCAGTTATCATAGCTGAGAACTCATTAAATGCTGCAATTTCAACAGTACATGAACCTGATAATTGTTCTTCCATATTATCTATTACTGCTTGTGGTAACTTTCCTCTATATGGAGCTATTACACTTTCCCTATATTCAGCCGCTGCAGCTTCTGGTTCAAAATTTGCAACAGTTAAGTTTGGGACTTCCTTTATTTGAATGCCTTTATTATTTAACTCTGTATTAAATACATCTTGAAGATTTGATGCTGGATCAGTACTTACAAGCATAATCTTTTTTCCTTGATCCGCTAAATTCACGGCTACAGCACAAGCTGTTGAAGTCTTACCAACTCCACCTTTTCCAGTAAAAAATAGATACTTAGTTAAGTTCAGCTTTTCAATATCAAACAGTTTCAACATAATTTACTCTTCCCTTCTACTTAAGTGTATCGATTTATTCTAATGAACCTAATTATTAGCAGCATCCACCTTTACATCCACAGCCTTTAGCAGGCTTTTTTATGCTAGCTTTCTTTATATTAAGCTTCAAAGTATCTGCTGGTATACCCAATAAAACACAAAATTCTTCGTTAGTTGGATAACTACCTTCCTTAACTACTACTCCATCTACCATAGTTACAGGTAAAGCTTCAATGCCTTTGGTGTTTAAAATTTCATTTATCACTTTATTATCTACAAATATTTGAGGATTACTTGTTAAATTGTGTCTTTCCACTACTATACCTTTGTTTTTTAAAGTATTAAGTGCAGTTGAAACTCTCAATAATTCTTTATCTACAGATGGCCCGCAAACACCTGTTGAACAACACATAGCTGGATCAAAAATAATCATTTTTTTCATTTTTATTAACTCCTTTACAATATGATTTTTTATATTTAAATTTCATTTATAGATACATTTAATTTTTTCTTCTTATTTGCAAGTACACTTAGGTTTATCCTTACAAATACAGTCTTTTGTTTCTGTTACGAGGTTCATCATAAATAAAGTAAGTTTATTGCAATTATTAAGATTTAATCGGTAGTAATTCCAAAGACCTTCTTTTCTAACTTCTATAAGACTACAGTCACTTAATACCTTCATATGATGCGAAAGGGTTGGCTGAGTAAAATCAAAGTATTCTAGTATATCGCATGCACATCTTTCACCACAAGATAATATATCAATTATTTTTAATCTGCTTGGATCAGATAATGCTTTAAAAATTTTTGAATTTTCTTCATAGCTCATTCTAATTCACGCCTTTCCTATATAGACATCTATCTATATACAATATAGAACATCATCTATCTATTGTCAATCCAAAGTATATATCTTAACTTTATTTTAATACTAAATATATAACAATCTATATAGTCACTTTATTCAGTAATTAAATTATTGTTACAAAATCGTATACTTTTTTCACTAGATTTATAAAATATTAAAACTTTCAAAAATAGATAATCCCATAAGCAACTATCAAGCTTCTTATGGGATTCATAACATGAATTATATAATATTATTATCAATTCTTTATACAATTATTTGTATTGTGTGATATTTCAATATAGGCGTTGATAAATTAAGATTTTTAAAGTACATATGTTACACTTCACAATTAAGTCTAAACTTCTTGTAATATTTTTAGAGCTATTAAAATACTTAGGACCAAGTAGGAACTGCTTTCTTAAGCTGTCCTCCGCACCGAGATAATTCTCCCATAACCTTATCAATTCCATTCTCAGTTTTGAACCAATTTTCCTTAGTTATTCCGTCTACATCTATTGGACATACAAAGAATTTTGTCTTTGGATATGCATAACTATAAAACATGAGACATCTCTTGGCATGAAATGATTTGCAACATATTATAGCCTTTTTTATATCTAAATTATAGTTATCAGTAACTTCCTTTGACTTAAAGGCATTCTCCTTTGTCCAAGTTGCATTATCTTCTTTTAATATTGCATCACCATTAACTCCATTTGATATGGCTATATCTCTCATAAACTCCCATTCAGTGTTATATTCTCCATTATATATTTCAGCCTTAGTTATTGGTCCTGGAAAATATCCTTTTGACATGCTATATTTTCCTGATGGAAGTATATATGGTGCATATCCCTCTAACCAAAGTTTTGAAGCTTTTTCTGCTGGCTCTGGCCATGCACTACCAGGTATAAAAATAATATCACAGTATTCTGGCTTATCTTCCACAAAGATAAAAGATGTAATTTCTTTAATAAAATTAATACCTTCTAATGACATACCTCACTCCTCAATATAGTTTTACTGCTGCTATCCGAAATTTATTCTTTATCAAAATCTCTTCCAGCATCACTTGCTGTGTGAGAATCTGATCCATATACTTTTTTAATCCCGTACTCATCTATCAAATGTTTAAAAATATCTGACACATAGATTTCACCGCAATATGGCTTTCTAAGGCCAGCTGTATTTACATCTACTTCATAATTCCTTGATTTAATCTCTCTTACTATTTCTTCTAAAAGTTCTTTGTTTTTATATTCTAATGGATATAATTTATTGAAAATCCTAATTAAATTTGGATGCCCTACACGATGAGGCTTATACTCCCCTAAGTCTGATTTTATTGCTTTAAGCAAAGTCTCATAATACTTATCATAAACTTTTTCAGTAGTGCCATAAAACTCTAAAGCTCTTTCAAAGCCCTCTTTTCCATCAATAGCAACATATTCATCGCCCATTTTTATAAAATGTACAGATATTAGCCCATCTTCTAATTTTGGACCATAGGAATTAAGTAGTCTTTTAGTTCCTTCTTCATATCCATCAACAAAATCAACTTCTAGTCCTATATTTATTTTGATTTTGTCTTTATATTTTAATTTTATTTCTTCAACATCCTTAAAATACTTCTCTATTACTTCTTCATTTGGAGCACATTCATCTTGAAATTCTTTGTCATCTATAAAATAACATGGAAAAGGCATGTGTTCAGTAAATGTTATTTCCTCTAATCCCTCTATTAATGCTTTATCAACATACATTTCAAAACTATCTTTAGTTCCATGAGGACAATATGGCGAGTGCATATGTCCATCTCTTACTATCTTTTTATTATTCATAATATTATTAAAAGAGAGGATTTAATACGCTCTCCTTTAATTCTCACTTCCCTTCTATTGTAAAATATGATTTATATATGTTGCAATTAGTTTCTACATTTTGCCTTAATAGGGTACTTAACATACTAGAAGTTTAAATGTAAGTTTATTATTGCAACATATATATGAACAAAACTTATAGAAGCTGTCTTTAATGAAAATTGCAGCTTTCCGCTAACTTAACTATTATTTACAGCTATTAAGCAGCAATCTAGTCATATATGATTACTTATCTTAATAATGTAAATAATTATTTTTCATATTCATACATATTATAATTACATTCGCTCATCCCAAGTGATTCATACGTTGCTTTAGCATTTATATTTTCTTTTTCTACATACAATCTTATGCCAGCTATTCCATCATTATTATCACATATATTCTTAACATTATGATACAACTTCTTATAAATACCTTTTTTTCTATACTCAGAATCTACATATACACTTTGCACCCAAAGAAACATACCATTTCTCCAATCACTCCATTCATATGTAAACATAATTTGTCCAACTACTCTACCATTTATTTCATAAACATAGTATTGTCCTTTTGATGAATCTTCTATCATCGCTTTAACACCATTGCTTAGAATTTCTAAATTAAGTTCTTTATCCTCTGTTTCCTTTGCTAAGTTATAATTGAATTTTACTATAGTTTCTAAATCTTCAATTCTTGCTTTCCTTATGTTTCCTAAATTATTGTCATTATTAATATTACTCATTTCTTTCCTCCATATATCCAGACACATTCAAAAAAATATCAAATCTATATCTGATAGTGTATTTTATTTTTATATTTTATTCTTTACTTATATTTTAGCATTTAAATATTATGTTACATAGTATTTTTATTGTTTTGTCTAAACAATAGAGTAAATCACATACAAAATTCCATTAAACATTTACTATACTTAAATGCATATAAAAACAAAGAAATTCCATATATGCTTGTAACTTCAATGTCATAATATGGAGCAGTCATTAGAAAATAAGCTGATGAAAATAATTAATGTAGGGTTGTTCCAAGTTTACTTGTCCTAATAAAATTAGGAGCATGCACATATGGATACAACCCTACATTAACTGCCTTTCAGCAAAATTTTTATAGTTCTATGGAACAAACATATATAGAATTTCGGTTAGTCACCACATTACTATAACTTTCACTGTGGTTATCTATTTACTACTTTTTATTCATAAAACTCAGGAGCAAGTTTTATTGTTTTAAAGAACTCCTCATCATGAGCAAAAAATACTTTTGCGTCATATTTTTTCTCTAACGCTCTTACTTTTTCAATTGATTTAAAGAAAGAAAGACTATCATAAAGTAATCCTGATGCCTTAGCTGGTGGACCATAAATTTCTGAACTATAAACACAATCTTGTGGGAATATTAATGTACCTTCATTTTCTAAATGAACTACTATTCCAAGTAATCCTGGTGTATGACCTGGTAAATTTACTATTTCTATGCCCTTTGCAAATTCAAAATCCTCTTCAACTAAATGATATTGCTTTACTGAAACATCCATATCAGCTTTAATATATCCTCCGTGTGTTAACGGATTTTCATTTAACCTTACTTGAGTTTGAGCTTGCATAAAGTCTGCCTTTGGTACATATACATCTGCATGTTTAAACATATCTAAATTTCCTGCATGATCTAAATGCATATGAGAAATTATTACTTTCTTTATTTCTTCTGGCTTTGTACCACATAAAGCCAATTGATTTTCTAGTCTTTGTTCTTTTGTTTGATATAATGGATAAACTTCTTGAAGGTTTTTTGGCCAATAACCATTCATAGCTTCTGGATTGCTTCCTACATCATATAATATTTTTCCATCTGGATGATCAATTAAAATAGACATTACAGGTAGCTTAATCCATTCATTTTGTACATGTGGCTGGCTATATGTTCCCATAGTAGCTCCACCCACTACATTATTTTTATCAGTTTCTAAATATCCCGTGTCTAAAACATACACTTTCATAAGTTACTTCCTCCCATATTTTCATTTATTTCAATTTAAAATTTCACTTTAAATCTCTTTTCCCACTCTTTAATAAGGACATCTCTAAAATCAGGATGTGCGACATTTATTAATGCTTTAGCTCTTTCTTTTAAAGTTTTTCCTTTGAGCTCTGCTATTCCAAACTCAGTTACAACATAATGAATATCGTTTCTAGATGTTGTAACAGTTGCACCCTCATCTAAAATTGGAACTATTCTTGAAAGTTTTCCTTTACTTGCAGTTGATGGCATTGCAATTATTGATTTACCACCTTTAGCCATTGCTGCTCCTCTTACAAAATCAACTTGACCGCCTACGCCACTGAACTGTTTAAGTCCAATTGTATCAGCTGCTACTTGCCCCATAAGATCTACCTGAATACATGAATTTATAGAAACCATTTTATAATTTTCTGCTATAACACATGGATTATTTACATAATCTACAGGATACATTTCTACACTAGGATTTCCATTAACATAATCATAAAGCCTCTTAGTGCCCATTAAAAATGTAACTACAGATTTTCCATGATGTAAAGTTTTTGCTTTATTTGTTATTACACCTGCTTCTATTAATTCAACTACTCCATCAGATATCATTTCCGAATGAATTCCAAGATCCTTTTTTTCCTTTAAGAATAATAGTACTGCATCTGGAATTGCACCAATTCCTAATTGAAGTGTAGAACCATCTTCAATGAGCTTTGCACAGTTTTCACCAATAGCCTTTTCAACTTCTCCTATTTTAGGTGGCTTAAGCTCAATAATATCATTTGAAGTTTCAACTATATAATCGATATCAGAAACATGTATAAATGAATCTCCTAAAGTTCTTGGCATTTTGTCATTTAATTCAGCAATAACAATTTTAGCGGCCTCTGCAGCAGGTTTTGTGTAGTCATTTGAAACTCCGAAACTACAATAACCATGTTCATCAGGAACACTTAATTGAACAAGTGCTACATCTACTGGTAAAGTACCTTCCTTAAACATTTTTGGTACTTCCGAGAAAAAGCACGGTGTAAAATCTGCTCTTCCGTCAAGAATAGCTTCCCTTGTTGTTCCACCTGCGAATATAGAATTGTGGCGAAAATTAACAGCCATTTCAGGCTTGCAATATTCACTTTTACCCATTGATACCATATGAACAATTTCTACGTTTTCATATAAATCTTTATTTCTAACCATAGCATCTATAATTTCTTTTGGCTCTCCGCAAGCATGTCCAGTTACTACTCTATCATTCGATTTAATTTTTCTTACAGCTTCGTCAGCTGTAACTACCTTACTCTTGTATAAATCCTTCCAGCTAATTTTAGACACCTCCTAAATATAACTCAATTATAATTTTTTCAAGTCATATACTAATTTGTCATAATCCTTTATATTTTTAATAAAAATCTTATTATATTTTGATATATATTTTTCATGGCTTACACAGCAATTTGAACATCCACAGACTAAAATTAAATAGTCATATTCCTTATTTTCCTTTGCAATCTCGAAATTATGAGTTTTTCCAAGATCGTTAATTAAATTTGTAATAAACGTTTTTCTATCATAACCGGCATTACAGCCACCACAGTATCTAATACCTATTTCCAAAATTTCACCTAGCCTTTATTTTCTAAGCAGCTGTCTAGCAAAATCAAGCATTTCTCTGCTAATTGGATCAACAAGTTGTACATCTTTTACTTCCGGTATCTCTTTTAATACGCAGGAAATTAATTCTTCCATAGTAAACCTTGCAGAAGGGCAGCCACTGCATGCGCCTAAAAGTTTTACGTAAGCTACACCATTGTTAACTTCTACAAGCTCAATATCTCCATTATGCTCGGCAAGTAATGGTTTTATTCTAGTATTGATAGCATTATTAATTTCATCTACCATGATTTTGCTCATATTATTCTTCAATTCTAGCTATTTTCTTAGCTATTTTCTTTTTAGCTGCTAAATTTCCTTGTCTAGCTATCATAATTCTTTGAGCTTGTGGTGATCCAGCTCCATGCATTGATTCTGTTCTATATCCGACAGCTGCAGTCCCTAAACAAATATTTTCTATTAATCTTAATATTCTCATTCTATTTTCTGTTGAAACTGAGTTTACACCTCTCAAATATTTATCTATATATGGACCTATTTTTTCATCTTTAAAATCTGCTTCTGATGGCATAGTAACCATGATTCCTCCAGCAATATCTTCTGCAAGTCTACATATTTCATAAGGGAATCTTGTAACATTTTGCTTACATACATTTGCTAGCAGATTATCAATATAATAATTTCCAGCTTCTGTTTTGGAGCCCATTGCTGAACATGCAATACCACAAGAGAATAAAGTTTCATTTAAGTGAGTCATTTCTATTAATTTATCTTTAACATGAGATGCTTTGTGAGCTCCGTTATAATCAGCAGCTACTGCAGCAGCTCCAATTAGAACATCTCCAACTCCAACTTTGCATCCACCATAACTTTGTCTATGATATCCTGCAAATCTTTCAACTATCATTCCAGCGAAATCAGTTTCTCCATTTAAGAAAATTCTTTCATTTGGTACGAACACATTATCAAATATTGTTAATGTTTCTTGTCCACCAAATTCAGCATTTCCAAGATCTATATCAGCACCTGGCTCCAATTTTCTTGTATCACAAGATTGCCTTCCATATATATGAATTATTCCTTCAGCATCTGTAGGCACTGCAAAAGATATTGCCCAATCCTTATCATTTGGAGTTAATGCTATTGTAGGCATTACTACTACCTCATGAGAATTTAACATTCCAGTTTGGTGACATTTTGCTCCTCTAACAACTACCCCATCTTCTCTTCTTTCAACAACCCTTAAGTATAAATCTCCATCAGCTTGTTTACTTGGCGATAATCCTCTGTCCCCCTTAGGATCAGTCATTGCACCATCAACGGTTAAGTCGTTTTCTTGAACATATTTTAAAAACTTATTAAAGTTTTCATGATAATTTGTTCCACACGCTTTATCTATTTCGTATGTTGAACTGTATAGTGCATTAAAAGCATCCATACCAACACATCTTTGGAAACATGATGCGGTTTTTTGACCAAGTAATCTTTGCATCTTTACTTTTTTAATAAGATCATCTGTGCTTTGATGTAAATGAGCAAATCTATTTACTTTTTCTCCTGTTAAATTTGAAGTAGCTGTCATTAAATCTTCATACTCTGGCATTTGTGCTAATTCATAAGTCATAGCAACTGAATTAAGAGATGGTCTTATAATTGGATGATCAACAACATTGTCTATCGCTTTTCCAAACATGTACACTTTTAGGTTTAGCTTTCCAAGACTTTCAATATATTGTTCCTTTGTTTTTAATGGCATATTATCGCTTCCTTCACTAATTTTTATTTTCTAATAATTATATAAGCAATAAGCGTGCCAAAATAAAAAATTACTATACTGCCTTGAATTTTCCATAATAATCTTATAATTTTTTCAATATCACCTCTAATTTCTGGAACAATATAAATATTTGTTGCAAAAACGCAACTAAAATTTCAATTAAATTTAATAATAACCTCAGAATACGTTTACAGTAGTTATAATTTGAAAATATTTTATTACGTTGCACTTCTGCATCTTGTTGCATTTTTGCACCACTGGCTATCCAATATTTAGCATGTTTATAGTATGATACATGAATTTAAATAGATTATATATTTATTCGCCATACTCAACAAAGAAATTGGATACATATTTGCACAGCAGGCATTTTAAAATAAGCTGCCGTAGCTAATGAATAAATATGTATCCAATTTCTATTTAAATACGTCATATTATTAAATTTCTTCTTTTATATATTTCTGCCTCTTCCTTACAAATGTTGATGCATCTATTCCTAGTGATTTTGCTGCAGCTCTTACATTACCATACTTGTCATATGCCTTCTTAATTAATTTCTTTTCTATGGCATCTAAGGTTTCTTTTAAATTTATACCTTCTTCAAAAGTATTTAAAGTTACAATCATGCCATTTGACCCAATAATATTTTTAGGAAGATCTGACCTCTTTACCTTATCATCCTCACTCATTATTACAGCTCTCTCAACAATATTTTTTAGCTCCCTAACATTCCCAGGCCAATTATATTCATACATACAATTTAAAGCATCTGAAGCAAATATCTTATTGAAATTGTACTTTTTATTAAGCTGTGTGAGAAAAAAATTAATTAATGGCAAAATATCATGCTTTCTTTCTCTAAGGGGTGGAATATATAGCGGTATGACATTGAGCCTATAATACAAATCCTCTCTAAATTGTTTTTTCTTTATCATATCTTCCAAATCTCTATTTGTTGCAGCTAGTACTCTAACATCAATTTTTATAGGCTTTGTTCCTCCAATTCGTACTACTTCCATCTCTTGAAGTACTCTTAGAAGCTTAACCTGCATATCCATTGGAAGTTCTCCAACTTCATCGAGGAAAATAGTCCCTCCAGAAGCCATTTCAAATAAACCTATTTTACCTTCTTTATTTGCTCCAGTAAAAGCACCTTTTTCATAGCCGAAAAATTCAGATTCTATTAAACTTGCAGGCACCGCACCACAATTAACTTTAATAAATTGCTTTTTACTTCGCTTGCTTACTTTGTGTATATGCTTTGCTATTTGATCCTTTCCTGCTCCAGTTTCTCCTAGCATAAGAATCGTAGTGTCCACTTTTGCAATTCTATTGGCAAGCTGGATAATTTCAATAGTTTTATGGTCTTCTGCAACAATTTCTGAAGTATTTAATAATTGAGTTCTCATTTCTTCGATTTCAGAAACATATTTAAGAGTAATTTCTTTATTCTTTTGAAGTTGTTCTTTTAACTCATAAAGTTGTGTTACATCTCGTACGTTTGTAACCACCATAATTATTTTTCCATTCTTATCAAAGATTGGGTTACTGCTCACAAGAACCTTTACTCCTGTTTTGAATTCCTGTTGAATTGTAGTGGTTTTTCTATTCTTTAGCACTAAAAGAGTAGCTGACTGAGATATAACACCTTCTTTCTCCAGGTCTTTCATATTTCTTCCTAAAACCTCTGCTCTTTTAAGTCCTGTAATACTCTCATAGGCATTATTTATTTTTATAGTATTAGCTTCGCCATCTGTTATATAAATCCCATCATAAGAGCACTCAATAATAGAGTCTAACTCAGTTAATCCTAACTTTGTATTTTTCATATCTCTACATTTTTTTGAAATTTTTTCAACCAAATCATTAATAAAATCTGTATGAGTAATTATCCCTATAATCTTATTGTTTTTATCTATAACTGGAAGACGACCAACATTATATTTCAATACATCTTCTATATTCATTTCACTATTAATTGTTATTACTTTTTTAAGATTTAAAGTTTCTAGCTTTGTATTCATTTCCAATTTATTAAGAATAGCCTTCATTAAATCTGTTTTTGTTACAATGCTAATTAACTTCCCATCTCTATCTACAACGGGTGCTCCATCTATGCCATTTTCAATAAAAAGCTTTGCTGCCTCTTCAAATGTATTATTAGGTTTTAATACCAATACCTTTTTTGTCATCAATTCTTTTACTTTCACATTCTCCACACCCTATATCTTATTTATACAGAATTTATAATTCACCATTAACATAAGTACCGTTTATAAAACAAATCTAAAGATTTATCCATTAATAAAGTATTTCTCTTTTTTAATTTAGATTTAAAATTGTCCATTTAACTATTTCACTCATAAAGAGTATTCCATCCCAAGGTGAATCATACAAATTCATGAGACCCACTTTAACTAGCCTATCAACACCATGCAGGCTGACTTTATTTGCAAAATTTATAATCCTGCTATTGTTTTCAGAAGCTATTCCAATAGTTTGTATCCTTGGAGTTATTAGCTTGCAAACCTCAAATATATCTTCAACCTCTTTTAAAAATATAGTTGTATGCTGCACAGGTTCTTCTAACATTATTTCTTTGTCTATTAAAATTGTATAACTGAGGTCTTTACTGCATATTATATCTTTTTCTAAAGATAAAAGATATTCCCCTCTTTTATTAATTATATTTGCAGCTGCTCCTTGATTAATTTCAACCTTAGGATATCGTTTTAAAACCTTTTCTAAAGATTCTGAAAGCATTTGTGCTGCTTCATTAATACCTACAGTAGATTTTTCAATAAATAACACTTGAGGAGAAGAGCATGCTCTTTGATCAAAGCTTATTATATCCTTTGCAAAATTATCGAAGGCTTTAGTTATCTTAAGACTTTCCGTCGCAGATTTTTCAAATACAGCAAAGGAATATTTAGGTCCAAATATAACATCCTTACATGTGGTTTTCTTAGGCAGAACTGACAATGTGTTAACGGCTTCTTCACCGCCGCATATTACTCTTACATCCGCTGCCTGTGACATTTCAGTATTTAATTTTAAATCATTACTTGAAAAATTTATAATTGAAATACTCTTTAATAAGGTACTTCCATAATATTTTTCTCCTCTAAAATTAATTACAATATCTTTTAAAGGTTTTAGAAGTTCAATTGCAGTATCTATACTGACAATAGGTATCCTGCATAAATTAACATTTCTACAAATAATGGCTTGAACTAAATAATATATTGGAAGAGTAGGAACATTGCCAGCCATGAAATGGCACACTACCCCTCTCGGTTGAGCTTTCATAAATTTATTATCTGCTATTTCTATAAAATCATCTAGGAATTCTTGTTTTTTTAGATCTTGGCGTAGAAGCTTCTTAATATTGTCTTTCTTTAGCCATAATACCAAAAATGGTACACCTTCATAGCTTAAAAACTTTCTATCGCTACATAATATTTTACTATATTCATTAATTATTTCAATCATAGCTTCTGATGGATACGAATAAATTGTTTCTCTATTTTTATTAAGCTCTTCTATAATTGCATCTAAACTTTGAAGCTTCTTAGGTTCCTCATAAAATTTATCTCCTAACATAAAGCAGCCTATCATTTCTTGTCCCTCTTTTCTGCAAAAGTATCTCCACATCCTCTTGTTTCAGATTTATCTACTCTATTTTTAAACTTAAAGTATTTACCCGTTCTTCCGCATTTACAATCATCTACGCCTATAAATTCACCAATATCCTCAGTTAATATAGCCTGCCCCGGATAACTCGAAGTAAGTCCACTCATAACCTCTATAAAGCCATATTGACCTTTTTCCACTTCTTTAAGCGTTGAAAAATCTCTTATGATAATTTCTCCAAAATCAGGTACATGTTTATATCCGAATTCACAGTCAAGAAAAACTACGCCTAACTGTTCAACCATTCCATAAAAATCAATTATGTTTTCAGGGTCAGTTCCAAATACTTCAGCCACAGATCTATTAAACTCTTTCTTTTCAACTTTTTGGGCATTTAATTTTTTCCAGCCTCCACTATGAAGTATTTTAATTTTCGGCATGTTTAATTTTATATTTTTTTCTTTTAGTACGTTAACAAACCTAGTCCAGATAATATAAGTAAATCCATATACTAATATATCTGTATCTTTGTACTTTTCTTCAAATTCTTTAAGTCGTTCTATATTAAGTATGATGTTATCATCTACCAAATCCATAGCATAAGTTAAACTCTTTCCAAAACTGCTTACTCCTCTTATTGCCGCGCCTCTTGCAGTTAGATAGTCACTTTTTTTGTTAACTTCTTTACTATCAATTATTAGCATTGGTCTTCTATACGATCCCAAAAAACTTGTTAGAGTTGATATTAATCCTTGAGATTGTCTTATAGATGTTTCCTTATCAATATATATCTTGCTCGGAATGTTTCCAGTTGTGGAACTTGAGTTTAATATTCTAACTACACTTTCTTCACTACAAGTCCTAAGCTCAAAATGCTTAAACATATTTACAGGAATAAAGGGAACCTCTTCAAGAGAATTTATATCATTTATATTAACTCCTAGTTTTTTATACATAATGTTTAAATTTTCATTTATTCTACTTTTATCTATCTGGGGCCTTAGAATGCTCAAAAGCTTTTTTTCTTTGTCCTTTTGCAGACACTTAAATTGCTCATTATTTATAATTTCATCTATCATTTCAAATCCCCCATCATTACTTTACCAGAAGAATTTTTTGGAAGACCCTCTAAAAATACCACATATTTAGGTATTTTATAGGACGGCAATTTATCTTTGCAATAGTCAATTATATACTTTTCATCAACTTTTAATACTTCATCATTTAATACTACAAATGCTTTTACTGCTTCTCCTAATATATCGTCTTGAATTCCAATTACTGCTGCTTCTATAACGCTTGGAATTTGAATTATAATATTTTCAATTTCTTTAGGACTTATTCTATTTCCACCACTTTTTATGATTTGTTTTTCCCTTGCCACAATATAAATATAACCATCTTCATCTACTGTAGCCAAGTCACCGGTATATAAATAACCATTTCTAATGACCTTTCTCGTTTCTTCTTCATCGTTAAAGTAACCCTTCATTATATTTTCACCCAAAGCCACCACTTCACCTATTTCATCCACTTTTACTTCATTTCCTTCTTTATCAATTACTTTAAGCAAAGTTCCAGGAATGCCTTTACCTATTGAACCCATTTTTTCATCAAGCATATTAGGTGGAAGATACGAAAGTCTTGCAGTTGCTTCAGTTTGTCCATACATTATAAATACATCTACTCCTACAAGAGCTTGTCTTACTTCTTTAATAAAACTATCAGGAAGTCTTCCTCCTGCCTGAGCGACGTATCTTAGGCTTTTCAAATTTCTATCTTTAATACTAGATTTTCTAAGTAAAATTTGATAATTACTTGGAACCCCTGCAAAGCCTGTACATTCATATTTTTCAATATCATCTAGAACTGTTTCTGGGAACATGAATTTATTGTTTATTACTAAGCTGCCTCCAACTCTTAAATGTGTATGAAGCAACGATGTTCCAAAACAATAGTAAAATGGTAAGACAACTTCTATCCTATCCTCGCTGTTTAAGCTTAAATATTCTATTATGGAATTAGTGTTATGACAGAGATTATGATGCGTAAGCATTACTCCTTTTGGTCTTGCTGTAGAACCAGATGTAAATAATATTACAGCCACACTATTTTTAAAATCAATTTCTTCTTCTTCTCTATTATTACTAGTACATTCTTTATCTAATAGAAGATTATTTAATGTTTCTTCAGTAACTATCTTAATATCTTTATTAATCAAATTTCGCATATTATCTAAAAAACGTTTTTCAATAAAAATTGCTTTAGGATTGCAACTATTAATTATATACTCAATATCATTCTTACTTAGAGTAGGATTTAGGGGTACACAAGTGCACCCGCTTTTTATTATTCCAAAGTAACTTTCTATAAAAAAAGGTGAATTCTCACTTATTAATAGAATCTTATCTTCCTTTACTATATTAATTTTCTTTATATTATGAGATATCATCAGTACCTTACAGTACAAATCACTATAGCTGATATTTTTCTTATCAATTATTGCAGTTTTGTTAAGCTCTGAGGAGAATTCAAAAACATAGTCAGTAAAGGTCATATTTCAACCCCATATTTTCTCAATGTATTTTTGATATCTCCTATAGTATATAACCTTGAAATATCTTGAACTGCCATAGATATTTCAAATTCTTCCTCAAGGGCTACTACCAGTTCAATATGGCTAAGTGAATCCCATGCCTCAATTTCGTCTGGACCAAAACCATCTTCAATTTCATCTAAATTTTCAATACTCCAAACAGATTTTATTATTTTGTTGAAAGTTCCTAAATTACTCATTTCTAATTCCTCCAATATTTTTTATTCTTCAAGTATATTTAAAGCAAGAATTATGCCAATAATTCTTGATAACTACTTTTTGTTTTAGTATGAGTAATTTAATTTATTTTTTAATGTATATATAGGTATCAAATCAACTTATTAGATAAATGTATTTACAAAGTTACTAAAATTTTAAGTTTATATCTTCACTAGAAATAATTTATAAAAATCCATTTTCTTGTATAAAAATAAAGGATAGTAAACAATATTACTATCGTCTACTATCCTTAAAATATTATAATTTACATTACTTCACTATCTAAATTTGCTCCAGAGAATTGGCTGTTGTAAAGATCTGCATAGAAACCTTTCTTTGCAAGAAGTTCATTATGGTTGCCCATTTCTATAATACTTCCTTTATTCATAACAAGAATTAATTCTGCATCTCTAATTGTAGAAAGTCTATGTGCAATAACAAAACTTGTTCTGCCTTTCATAAGTTCTGTCATAGCCTTTTGTATATAAACTTCTGTTCTTGAGTCAACACTACTTGTAGCCTCATCAAGAATCATTATAGTAGGATTTGCTAGAATTGCTCTAGCTATTGTAAGAAGCTGCTTCTGGCCTTGAGATATATTAGAAGCTTCTTCGTTTAATATTGTATTATATCCATCTGGAAGAGTTTTAATAAAGTGATGAGCATGTGCTGCTTTTGCTGCCTGGATAACTTCTTCCTCAGTAGCACCTTCTCTGCCATAAGCTATGTTATCCATTATAGTTCCGTTAAATAACCATGTATCTTGAAGAACCATACCAAACATATTATGAAGTGCACCTCTTTTTATATCTCTGATATCTACACCATCGATCATTATCTTACCAGAATTTATTTCGTAGAAACGCATAAGTAAGTTAACGAGTGTAGTTTTACCTGCTCCAGTCGGTCCTACAATTGCAATTGTATGACCTTGTTTAACATCAAGGTTCATGTTCTCAATAAGTGGTTCTTCTGGTTTATAGCTAAAATCAACATTATCAAATTTAACTTCACCTTTAGGGAATTCTATAATCTTAGCATCAGCAGTATCTGAAATCTCCTCAACTTCATCTAAAAGTTCAAAAACCCTTTCTGCAGATGCAACTGTTGATTGAATTATATTAGCAATATTAGCAGTTTGAACTATTGGCTGTGTAAATTGGTTTGAGTATTGTATGAAAGCTTGAATATCACCAATACTAATTTTTCCGAGTGTTGCCAAATATCCACCTACAACACAAACTATTACATAACCTATATTACTAACAAATCTCATCATTGGCATTATTATACCTGATATAAATTGTGCTTTCCATCCAGCTTTATAAAGTCTATCATTAATATTTTCAAACTCTTTTATTGAATCTTTTTCATGTCCAAAAACCTTAACTATTTTATGTCCTGTATACATCTCCTCTACATGACCATTAAGTTCTCCTACTTCTTTTTGTTGAGCAGCAAAAAACTTTTGAGAATGCTTAGCAACAAGTGTTGTTATTACAATATAAAGTGGTAATGTTAATATTACTACTAATGTCATCATTGGACTTATAGTTAACATCATGATAATAACACCAACAATAGTTACTATAGATGTAATAAGCTGAGTCAAACTTTGTTGAAGTGTTGTTGAAATATTATCAACATCATTTGTTACACGGCTTAAAATTTCACCATGAGTTCTTGAATCAAAGAATTTAAGCGGTAAACGTGAAATTTTATCTTCAACTTCTTTTCTTAGGTTGTATACTGTTTTTTGAGCAACCCCTGCCATAATATATTGTTGAAGGAAGCCAAAAAGTGTACTGATTACATATAAGCCAAGTAGTAATAAAAGAATATCTCCTATATATTGAAAATCAATCCCAGGCACTGGTATATTACCTGGTTTTCCTGCTTTAAGTAATGCAGCATTTTGAGACATTACAGTAAATTTTCCTACTAATCCTTCAACTAATCTAGTTATAGCTTTACCTGAAATTTTAGGTCCTACTATATTAAATATAGTACTCGCTATAGCAAATATAAAAACTAAAATGAAATTCATTCTTTGTGGTTTCAAATAATTTAAAAGTCTTTTTAATGTCCCTTTAAAATCCTTAGCTTTTACTTTTGGGCCAGCAAAAGATCCCATTGGACCACCGCCAAAACCGCCACCTGATCTTTTATTTACTCTATTACGATTTTCACTCATGATAATTCCTCCTCTGAAAGTTGTGATGATACAATCTCAGAATATACCTTACAACTGTTTAATAGCTCTTTATGAGTTCCAATACCTGCAATTTGTCCTTCATCTAAAACTATAATTCTATCTGCATCCATGACAGTTGCAACTCTTTGCGCTACAAGAATTACAGTTGATTTTACTGTTTCCTTTTTTAATGCTGCACGAAGTCTTGCATCTGTTTTAAAATCAAGGGCTGAAAAACTATCATCAAAGATGTATATCTCTGGTTTTCTAACAAGAGCACGTGCTATTGATAAACGTTGCTTTTGTCCTCCTGATACGTTAGTTCCTCCTTGAGCAATTAAATGCTCATATCCATCATCCATTCCATTTATGAAATCTGTTGCTTGAGCTACTTCTGCCGCATGCTTAATTTCTTCCATACTAGCCTCGTCTTTACCGTATTTTATATTTTCAGCAATAGTTCCAGAGAAAAGAACAGTTTTTTGAGGTACAAAACCTATTTTAGCTCTTATACTTTCCTGACTCATTTCCCTTACATCAATACCATCAACAAGAACTGAACCATTAGTTACATCGTAAAAACGCGGTATCATATTAATTAATGTCGATTTTCCTGAACCAGTACCACCAATTATAGCTGTTACTTCTCCAGGTTTCGCACTAAATGATATATTACTAATAGCTTCTTGCTCTGCACCTGGATAGCTGAAGCTTACATCTTTAAATTCAACATAACCGCCTTCATTTTCATTTAATAATGGGTTTTTAGGATCTACAATTTCAGATTCCATATCTAGTACTTCATTAATTCTTACTGCTGAAGCTTGAGCTCTTGGAATCATTATAAATACCATACCAAGCATTAAGAAACCAAATAAAATCTGCATTCCATATTGCATAAAGGCTATTAATGACCCTACTTCCATATTCCCTGAATCTATTCTTATACTTCCAAACCAAATTACTGCAACAGTTGTAGCATTCATGATAAACATCATTATTGGCATTAAAATTGCCATAATTTTATTTACTTTTATAGCATTATTCATTAAATCTTTATTTGCATCGTCAAATCTAACCTTTTCAGTATTTATACGGTTGAAAGCACGAACTACTCTTATTCCTGTAAGGCTTTCACGTAGTACTAAGTTTAATTTATCTATCTTAACTTGCATCAATTTAAATAAAGGCATTGCAAATTTTAAAGTAAGCCCTATTATAACTGCAAGTAGTGGAATTACTAACGCAAATATCCATGTTAGAGTTACATTCTCTCTTAAAGCCATAACAACTCCGCCTAATGCTGTCAATGGTGCGAAAAGTGCAATTGAAAACATCATTATTGTAACTGATTGAACCTGTGTAACATCATTTGTAGTTCTTGTTATTAAAGTAGCTGTTCCAAATTTATCAAATTCATTTAAAGAAAAACTTTCAACTTTTGTAAATAATTTATTACGAATTATTTTAGCAAAGCCTATTGCAGTTCTTGAAGATAAAAATGATGCTATAATTGAACAAATTGCACCTCCAAGAGATACAAGCAGCATTAATCCTCCTATTCTTAGAATATAATCAACTCCACTATACTCACCGTTATAACCAAGAAACGATATAGTTTGAACCACATCTTTTTGAACAATTCCTTTATCAACTATGTCAGCCATTAATGTAGGCAGATATAAGTTTGCAATTACTTGTGTAAAAACTAATAAAACAATTATTATTATATTAACTGTGTACTGTTTTAAAAATCTAAACAATTTAATCATTAGCGCACTCTCCTTAATTAGCGTTATTTTCACTTAAAAGTCTTTTGAATATTATTAGTCCCTCAGAAATCTTATTAAGCTCTTCTTGTGTTCCTTGATTTAGTATACTCTCAATATTATGTTCAATTTGTTTATTAAAATTCTTATGAATTTCAATAAACTTTGGAGATATACTTACATATACAACTCTCTTATCATCTTCACTTCTTTCTCTTATAACAGCATCCTGTTCTTCAAGTTTATCAATAATACCTGATACTGTACTATTAGGTAAATGTAGCTGCTTGCTTAATTCAGTCACTTTCATCTTCTTATTTTTATGTAATAGTCCAATAACCATACCTTGAGGAGCTGTCATTCCAGTCCGCTCAATTATTTTTTTCATATTTAATCTAAATAAACTCATTACTTCTTGAAATAATCTCGATACCTCTATACTTTCATTAATAATCTCCATATAATTCCCACCTCTTTTTATATTTCGCTTCCAAACATTTCGTGTACGAATATTTCGCTTTCGAAATAAATTATATCTCTATAAATATATTTTGTCAATTAACAAATAAAACTAATTAAATCTAAGACTTTTATTCAATGAGAGCCTTAGATTTAATTAGTTTATTGAATATTTTTTTATTTTAAAATAAGCCTAATAATTTTATCATCACCTGTATTAATATTTCCTCTTCCATCTCTATTACTCGTTGTAATGTAAATTGATCCATCTTTAGCCTGAATAACCTCACGTAAACGTCCATATTCGTTTTTGAACCACGATTCTACATTATTAACTACGCTTCCATCTCTATTTAGTGAGATAACAAGCAGTTGCTGTCCACGTAAATTAGCAACTAGAAGTTTTCCCTGCAATGGTCCTTGGGTTGCAAAAGCAATACCAGAAGGCGCCCATGTATCTTGTCCGCTGTGTATTAATGGCTTTTTTATCTGAATTTCAGTAGATTCCTCATCTCCTTGAAAAAGAGGCCACCCATAATTGCTTCCTGGCTTAATTATGTTTATTTCATCATTAGCTGACTGTCCATGCTCTGACTCATACAAAACATTTTTTGAATTCCAAGCTAATCCTTGAGGATTTCGATGACCTAAGCTATAAAGTGCTGAATTAGAAATTGGATTATCTTCTGGAATACTGCCATCTAATTCTATTCGTAGTATTTTTCCTGCTAAACTTTTAGGATCTTGCGCCAATGCTGAATTTCCTGCATCTCCTGTTGTAATATATAATTTTTTATCTGGGCCTATCTTTATTCTGCCTCCATTATGAATTCGTCCCCCAGGTATTTTATCTATAAGAACTTTATCAATAACCGCCCTATTATTGCTCTCAATCACTCTCACAACACGATTATAAATTACATCTCCTTCTCCATATGTATGCATAACATACATATAATGATTTTTCGAATAATTTGAATCTAGAGCAATCCCCATCAAACCACCTTCCCCTTGACTGACAAAAGGTTCATTAAATTTTATTATTGGATTAGGATTAAGTTTGCCGTCTTCAATAACTCTAATTGCTCCAGACCGCTCCGTAAAATATATTTTTCCTTCATCACTTATATCTATTGCCCATGGTACGTATAAATTTTCAGCTATAACTTGAATTTCGTAATTAAGTTGTCTTGATGCCCCTACTATTACTTGTACATTCGATTTATTGTGACTCTTAAATACTGTGTTAAATAAAATGTTTTTAATTATTTTTTTCATAGTATTATCCTCCAAGTTTAAAATAATACATGTTACAATGTAAACTTTAAGGAAAAAGCAACAAATTCAAAACATATAATTTGTTGCTTTTCTCTCAACCTATATAATTACAATATTATTCTTTCAAGAGTCCAACTGTACCGGCTAAAATATAAATCATAATAAAAAATTTCATATAGTAAAATTAGCTTTTCCTCAGAACTACTCTAATATCACATAGTATTTATAAAACAATAAAAAAATCGCAGGAGACTGTGGTTAAGTTCCGTATTGTGCATATAAGAACATTTTATGCAGGCGAATAAGATTTCTTTTTTATTCTCTTTACGAACTGTAACTTTCTGAATCAGTATTTTTCATAACTTATACCCTCAAGGGGCACAATGTCCACAAATTTAACTTGAATATAAATTCCTAGAGAATAAAAAAAGATACCGAATTATAATCTATATGTTGCAATTCACAATGCACATTTCACAATTCACAATTACGTCTAAAATTCTTGTAATATTCTTAGAATTATGATTAATGATTATTTTTGCAATATATATATTCAGTATCTTTTTTAATATAATTTATCTGTTTTTATCTAAATATGGATAACATAATCATAAAATATACTTAGACTGTGCAATATCTTCCAACCAGAAATGAGTGATATACTTTTGTAACCACAAGGGTCATAATATGGAATGTTTCATTGGTAATTTTGATGGATGTGATTCTTTGTCTATAAGTTGTTCCAAATGTGCTAGTTCAAAGCTTGTTCTTTGAGGCTAGCACTTTGGGTGCAACTTTATAGCCTTAGAATCACCCATCATAATTGCCTAGAAACTGGAACAAAAGTATATTATTCATTTCGGTGATGTATACGCATAAGTATAGATTATAGTTAGTTTATCTATACTATTTCCTATATCAAAGATAAATTATTGAAACACATCTTTACTATCTACATCAGCTTGAAGTAAATTCTTATCTTTTAACCATTTAATATTGTTATTCCAATTTTCTTTATCTTGACTTAAGAATTTACCACTTTCATTTTCCATAAGAGGTAAAAGTATCTCTAAGCTCTTCTTTTCTGTCTCTTCATCTAATGGGAAACTTTCATTTTGAGCCTTCAATATTAAATCTAAAGCCTTATCAGGATTCTTTTGAGTATATTCAAATCCTTTTTTAGCAGCTCCTAAGAACGCTTGTATTGTATCATTATTATTCTTAATTGTATCATCACTTGCAACAAATGCTAATTCGTAGTTATTTGGCACGCCAAAATCTGATGGCGCAAAAGTTTCTAATTCAATACCTTTTTTCTCTAATAATATTTTTTCATGGTTTATATATCCACCTATAATTGCATCAACTTGTTTTGTTTCAATTCCAGGCATTAAGTCATATCCAACATCTACAAATTCAACCTTTGATGGATCTCCACCAGCTTGTGCTACCATTGCTTTAACAGTTTCTTTATCAATATCAAAAGATGCATATCCAACTTTTTTTCCTTCTAAATCCTTTAATGTTTTAACGCCTGAATCTTTACGAACCATTAGTTGGTTTAATGAACTTCTAACTATTGCTCCAACAGATTTAATAGGAATATTTTCGCCTCTTGCTAAGATAATTTGTTTAGGATAGCTTATTGCTAAATCAGCTTTTCCTGCTGCTACTAATTTAATTCCATCATCTGTACCTGCAGGTGTAATTAAGTTAACCTTTAATCCTGCTTCTTTAAAGTATCCTTGCTCTTCTGCTGCATATAAGAATGAATGTACTGCATTTGGATACCAGTCTAAAAGAACATTAACTTCTTTAAGTTCTTTGGTAGCACTCTTGTCTTCCTTATTATTGGAAGCACTAGAGCACCCGCTAAATACTAAACTAACTAACATAATAAATAGTAAAAATATACTAAGCTTTTTTAATTTCATGATTGTCCTCCTTCAATCCTCTTCTGTATTTTAATAAAATCTTTTCTAGCAAGAATCCTACGGAAAATAGAATTAATCCTAGAAATGATAAAACTAACACTCCTGCGAAAACAGAATCTGCCTGAAGCATTCCTGCTGCTCTCTTAATATATATACCTAATCCCTTTTCAGCACCTAGCCATTCTCCAATGGTAGCCCCTGAAATACTGTAGGTTGCAGCTATTTTAAAACTGCTCAAAAAATTAGGTAATACGGAATTCATATGGAGTTTAAAAAATATTTGAAATCTATTTCCTCCAAGAGCTTTTAAAACATCCTCTAAATCTCTATCTACACTATTTAATCCATCTAATGTACTTATTACTATAGGGAAAAAACAAAATAATATTACCACTGCAACCTTTGACCATATAGTATATCCAAACCACATAACCATAATTGGAGATAAAGCTATAGTCGGAATTGTTTGCGAAAAAATTATAATTGGATATAAAGTTTTCGAAACATTTCTCCAAAGGTATATGGAAAGTGCGCAAGATATACCTATAATTACGGACGCAATAAGCCCTAATAGTGCTTCCCCTAGTGTGATAAGAGAATGTTTATATATTAAATCTTTTTGATCTACTAAAGCCTTTATGATTTCAGAAAATCTAGGCAAAATAAAATTCGGCACCTTAAAATATGGTATTATGAATTCCCAGGCCAAAATTATAATTATCAAAAATATTAAAGGAAATATATAGTCTTTAATTTTTTTCATTCTATATCCCCCCTTTATTTTCTTCTAAGGAGTCAAGAACATTTAAAATATCTCTTTTTAGCTCAATAAACTCACTAGAAAGTGTGGTCTCATAATTCCTTGGTCTTTCAATATTTACATCTATAGATTTTAGATTTCTATATGGAAGCTCCGTACAAATAAGAATTCTATCTGATAAAAGTAAAGCTTCCTCTATATCATGAGTTATCATGAACACAGTATTACTTTGTCTTTGGCAAAGATCTAAAAGCCATGACTGCATCTTTCTTCTTGTTAACGCATCTAGAGAAGAAAATGGCTCATCCAATAAGATTATGGAAGGATTATTTACTATTGCTCTTAAAAATGAAGCTCTCTGCCTCATACCACCTGATAATTCATGTGGATAATATTTTTCAGTTCCCTTAAGTCCAAAACCCTCAAAGTATGTAGCTGCCACTTTTCTGGCTTCTTTCTTACTATAACCATTTAATTCAAGTCCAATTGCTGTATTGTCAAGAATATTTCTCCAAGGCATTAAAGAATCTTTTTGAGGCATATATCCTATAATATTTTTATTACCATCTTTTAATATATCTATTTTACCCTTTTGTGGCTTTAATAGTCCTAAAATTAATCGAAAAAGGGTACTTTTGCCTGTGCCACTAGGTGCAATAATTGTGACAAATTCATTTTTATTTATATCAAAAGATAAATCATCTACTATTAATTTATCCGAATCCTTATATCCAAAGGATAAATTATTAATTTCCAATGCTTTCATCTAAATAACCCAACTTTCCTTTTTGTAGCACCCATCCCAAAACATATATTCATATTTTGAAGATATAATGAAAATTTCTTCTAATTTTTGAAGTTGTCTTTCTGGAAGCCCTTCTGCTAGTTTATCCATAAGTTTTACGCACCAATCATTTTCCTTGTTATATTCTTCGGTTGCATATGTAAGTATCCATTCACTGTAAAGTGGATGCTCTAATGCCTTACTATTCTTTGCTAAGGTTTTCCCAATAAATGCATAGCTCCACATACATGGAAGCAGCGCTGCTACTAGTTCAGCTAACGATCCTTCTGATGATACCTGTAACATAAACTTTGTGTATGACAAATTGCTTGCATTTGGCTTTGTGGCCTCTAATTCTTCCCTAGTTATTCCAAACTTCTTAGCATATTCAGTATGTGCATCCATTTCAATATTTACTATAGCATTTGCACATTTAGCAAAGGCTTGTATATCTTCTAATGAATCTGCTTTAACCATACCTAATGCAAAAAGCTTTATATAATCTATTAGATAAACATAATCCTGTTTAACGTAAAAGCAAAACTTATCTTCCTTTAAAGTCCCCTCACTAAGTTCCTTAAGAAAAGGATGCTCCAAGCATGCTTCCCAAATAGGTTTACCTTTCAATAATAATCTTTGTGAAAATTGCATAAAAAAACTCCTTCCAAACAGTACTAAAATACCATTGAAAAGAGTTAATAATCTAATTAAATTGTAAATCTACTACCTTTAGATTTAGCTTTATATTATCTTATAACTTCCCTTCGCTGGCATTACCCAGTGCAGGTTCAAAGGGTCTGAAAACTCATCTCAGCCATTCTGGCTCCCCTAGTACTCGTCTAAATTTTATACTCTAAATGTAAGAATGTCAATGAAAATTTACCATCTTCTTTAGCTATATATGTCTGAAAACTCAATATTTATATTTTCAACCTTAGATTGGTTTGAATAACCATTTTTGTTTTTCTTACCTTCATCTTCTGGAACTATCTTAACAGGAAGGCATATAATAAACTCTGTACCTTCTCCATATACACTTTTTACTTCTATTGTTCCTTCATGCATCTCAACTAAGGCTTTAACTATGGATAACCCAATTCCACTTCCTTCATGACTTCTATTTAATAATCGTTCTACCTGCTTAAATCGTTGGAAAAGCTGCGATACTTTTTCCTCTGGAATTCCTCTTCCTGTATCTTTTACAGAGATAACTATATAATCATCCATATCATATAAATTAACACTTATTTTGTCTCCTGGTTCAGTGAATTTAGTAGCATTGGAAATTAGATTAAGCAAAATTCTTTCTAATTTTTCCTCATCAAAAGCCATAATTTTTTCTTCATTATCTGTATCAAATATTATTGTTCTAGACATATACTCTACATACTCAGCAGTCGATTGTGTTATATCCTCTACAACTTGTACTATATTGCCATTTTTCAATTCTAGTTTCATATAACCTGAATCAATCTTTGTTATATCTATAAGATTATTCACCAATCTTACTAACCTATAACAGTTTTGCTTTATACTATTTGTATAATTCTTCATTTTCTCAGTATTTAAATCCTCATCCCTATTTATAAGTACATTAAATAACTGAGCTGTTGAAAATATAATATTTAAAGGAGTCCTTAATTCATGTGACATATTAGCAATAAATTCCGTTTTTAATTTTTCATACTGCACAGTTTCTTCTAGTAATCTTTTATTTTCTGCCAGCATATCATTAAAACTATTTGCTAAAACTCCTATCTCATCTTTACTATCTATATTACATCGTATTGTTAAATCACCTTTACTCGCTATCTCCATACAAGATTTCAACTTGTTAATAGGCTTAACTAATGTATTAGCTAAAAATAACGCTATAATTCCGCCTAAAACAATAATTATTCCCCCTGTAGCTATTGTGGTCGTCAAAATTGATTTTGCTGAAGAGTTTAATTCCTCATAATCTGCTGTAGTAACTACATACCAATGCCAAGCTTCAAAATACTGATAATATCCTAATTTCTTAACTCCGTTATAAGTGTACTCAATCATTCCACTTTTTTCATTATGCATTTTTTGAACAAAATCGTAGTCACTTACATTCTTTCCACTATCAGATGGATGAAGAATTACATTTCCTTCAGAGTCTAGTATGTACGCATATCCAGTCTTCCCTAATTTAATATTACTTAATGTCTTGTCTAAATAATCATTACTAATTTTATTGCCTAACCCTATTGCCCCTATTACTTTTTTATCTTTATCTAATATTGGCTTCATTCTCGTTAAATATCCAATTCCTTCTATTCTAATATCACCAATATATTCTTCATTATTTAGTGTCTTTTTATAAGCCTCAGTATCGCTTGAAATATATGTACCTAATATCCTATTACCATTATTAAATACGGTAGTAGAAACCCTAATTAGTTTATCATCTTGTAATAAGAACATTGTTGCTATACTACCTGTTGATTGTTTTAGTTTATCAACTATAGTATTATCTAAGGATATTCTTTGATTTCCTGAATATAAAACTGGTAAGTTAAAATCTCCAACTTTTATGATTTCATTGTAATCAACTCTCATATCAGCTAAATTGTTTAATACGTTATTTGCAAAATTTAAATCTCCATAAGATTTCTCAGTAAGCAAATCATTTCTTACACTCAAAGTTGTAATAATTGATTCTGTTAAACGTTGACTTTTTTCGTTAACCTCTTTAAAAACTGCTTTGTTAGATTTATTCCCAATTAACAACCCCAATACACTTACAGCAAATACAATTAAGATCAAATAGCTAACGATAAGTTTATATTTTATTCTCATTTCAAAACACTTCTCCCTAGTTAATTATATTTATTAACACTAAAATCAAATACGACCATAATATACATAGCTATTTGATTTATTGCATACCCGGATAATTATACCACAGGTACAATATTTTTTGAAATATTATTATCTCTCTAAAATATATTTATAAAAAAATAAGAAGTACCCTTTTGATACTTCTTAACATAAACATTCATTAATCTATGGTTCTAGCCTTTTTAATGCTTCTATATCAATGTCTTCACTATAATTGACTCCATCAATTTCAAATCCATTTAACTGCATAAATTCCTTTTTATATCCGTCATAATCCGATAATATTTTAAAATTATCTGAAGTTATTTTTTCCCACAATTCATTAACTTCACTTTGTACATCTTCCCTAAGTTCCCAATCATCCATTCTTAATCTTCCACTATCATCAAATTCAAGTGGATTTTCTGCATATATTTTATCAGCAAACATTCTTTGCATCTGCATAATGCAGTTTTCATGTAAATTCTTTTCTTTCATTACTTTATATAATACCGCTGCATACAATGAGAAAGAAGGTATATATGCACTTGCCTTAGTTACAATTGCTTTATTTACAGAAACAAAAGCCTTTCCATTAATCTTCTTTTTCCAATCTTTATCTATTTGAATTGCAGTATTTTCAAGATGGCGTTTAGCCTCTCCTATTGTACCTTCCCTATAAATTTTATATGTTCTTGATGCTCCAATATATGAATACGAAATTGTTATAGCCTTATCAGAGAGGCAATCATTTTCAAGAAGTAGTTTACACCACTCGCTCCAATCTTCACCTCCCATTACTTTTTTCGTTGCTTCTATCTCTTTATCAGTTGCTGAATTAACTTTAGTCGTAACAAGTTCATCTTTCTCCATATCAATTGTCGGTCCCTGAAATTCTCCAGATGTAGTTTTTAAAGTTGAATCGTATATATTACCTGTCTTAGGCTCTTTTCTTCTTGGAGATGCTAAACTATAAATAAGTAAATCAATCTTTCCAAACTCATCCTTTATATATTTTATAACATTTTCTTTAACTTCATCTGAAAATGCATCTCCTATAAAGTTTTTTGCAATAAGTCCTTCTTTTTCTGCAAACTCTTTAAAAAATATATTATTATACCAACCTGCAGTCCCTGTTCTCCTATCTGTAATTCCTGTTTCAAACGAAACTCCAATTGTATCAGCCTTCGCTCCACCAAAGGCTAAAGAAATTCTTGTAGCAAGGCCAAAACCTGATGATGCTCCAATAATAAGCACTTTTTTAGGGCCATGAAATTGCTTTGCATTCTTACAGTATTCGATTTGGTTTAGTACTTCTTTTCTACATCCATATGGATGGCTTGTTTTCGCTATTCCCTTAATTAATTCAGGTTTAAATATCATTCTATATCCTCCATTTATAAAATCTTCTTTGGCTAGTCTTTGTAAATCTTCGATAATATACTCTCCAGCGAATCACTTAAATATTTTTGATATTTCTTATTAGTTATATGAATCTCTATTTCATTCTTCTTTAGTATATCCACTAAGATTTTGTTTTTGGCATTTAAATCTGCCACTGCGAGAACAAGGTTTGCGATAATGTTTTGCATATCTGCATTTTTACCCCTGTATTTCTCAATTATTTCTTTAACGCCCATATAATCACCCCCTGATACAATAAATTATAAAAATATCAGTGATTATATTCCAAATTTTATAAATATATATTTTTCAATTCATAATGCACATTTCACAATTCATTATAATTCTAAAATTATTGCAATATTTTTAGAATTATAATGAAGAATTATTTTTCCAATATATATTATTCCTATTAATGTATCTTTATAGCAATATTCTAATTATTTTACGCTTATTTTCTATAATAAACAGTAGTTAGGTATAAATTTCATTTATACAAAAATTTATCCCATTAAAAACTTTCTCAATCTATGAGATAATTTAAGCATTAAAATCTATATGATAATTGAACCATTAAAATCCATGTATATCTGTTTTCTTTATATCAAGTTCCTGAAACATGCTTGATATGATTCCTTTGTATTCCTGTAAACTACTAGTCTTTCTTATCTTTTTAGCATATTTATCACTATTAGTAAAGATATGTATCATATAAAACCATAATTCTTTCATTTTAAATAAGACATTTTTATCACCTGAAAGAACTTCTTCATATCCTATGCAGACTTTATCATGAAATGCCTTTATTAACTCTTTATCCATAAGACGATTGGTCTTAATTTCTTCAATCAATCCCGGATTTGCAATAAGTCCTCTACCAAGCATTACTGCTTCAAGCTTTGGATGAGCTTCGGATAATTTCTTATAATCTTCTACATTAAAAATATCACCATTATAACAAATAGGATTTTTACTTAATGCCAATGCATCCTTAA
Organism: Clostridium beijerinckii; assembly: GCF_018223745.1. Taxonomy (NCBI): domain Bacteria; kingdom Bacillati; phylum Bacillota; class Clostridia; order Eubacteriales; family Clostridiaceae; genus Clostridium; species Clostridium beijerinckii. The sequence continues at coordinate 2,339,856 of NZ_CP073653.1, read as the reverse complement.
ACACTTTCATGTTAGGCTTATTTTTATAAAAGTCTGTCTGAATTCTTGGATGAATTATAAGCTCCTCTAAAGGATATTTATTAAAGATTTCAATTAACTCATAAAATTCATCTGGCGAATCCTTTCCAATTCTTGTCTTTATGGAAATTTTGCTTGACGCATTTGAAAATATATCCTCTAAAAATTCATCGAGCTGCTTTCTTTGTGCAAGAAATCCTGATCCCTTATGCTTTGCAACAACAGTGCCAGATGGGCATCCTAAATTTAAATTAACTTCATCATATCCAAATTTACTCAACTGATTTACAGTATCAATGAAATACTCAGAATTATTAGTGAGTATCTGAGGAATAACATTGATTCCTTCATTATGCTCAGGCAACACATCGTTTAGCTCTCTAGAAGTAAAACCTTTATTCTTAGTTTGTGATATAAATGGCATAAAGTACTTATCAATTTGTCCAAAAAAAGTTTCATATGCATTCCTATATACATATCCAGTAACACCTTCTAATGGTGCAAAATAATATTTCATATCATGAATCTCCTCATTATGTAAGTAATTTCACCTTTATTGTATCCAACAAATACATTTTTGTATATAGATATATCAGCTATAATCCATACTTATGTGTATACCTCGCCGAAATGAATAATATACTTTTGTTCCAGTTTCTAGGTAATTCTGATGAGTGATTCTAAGGCTATAAAGTTGCACCCAAAGTGCTAGCCTCAAAGAACAAGCTTTGAACTAGCACATTTGGAACAACTTATAGCCAAGAATCACATCCATCAAAATTACCAATGAAACATTCCACAAAAGTATATTACTCATTTCTTGTTGGATATATTTCATAGTCTAAGTATAGTTTATGATTGTGTTATCTATAGATAAACGACTTAAGAATTTCATTTATACTTTGCAATAAATACCATACTAGAAAGTAGAAACATTTTTATGCAGCAGGCATCGAAAATGAGCTGTTAAAAGCTCTTAATTGTAGGTTGTTCAACTAATGCTTGTCACAATGAAATTGGGAGCAAGCATTAGTTGTGCAACCTGCAATTTAGAACTTTCAGCGAAATTTTCATAGTCCTGTGAAATAACAATGTTTCTGCTTTCGGTGGATTATTGCATAAGTTTAAGTCTCACTTAGGTTATCTATAGCCACAAAAAAGCTATAAATATATTGCTTCAATAAATGAGTATCCTAATTTTAAGCCATAGAATATAAGTATTAGTCCACAAATTATGTTGATCCATTTAATTATTTTATTAAATTTACTGCTAAACTTCCCTACGAATCCTGCAAGTCCACTAAACCATATGACTGATGCCATGCAGACCCCCAATATAAAGTACTTTGACATTTCTGCTGGAAGTGAAGCATTGAATCCACCTAATAATAAGGATCCATCAATTATTGCCTGAGGATTAAGCCACGTAACAGCAAAGCAAGAAATGGTAATCTTAATAAATGAATTATCACCCAGCTTTTTATCTTCTAACATTTGTGAAAATGTTCTTATTAATCCAGCTCCTATGTAAATTATAACGACAAATCCAAATAGAAGTATTGCCAATTTTAATATATGGTATTTTTGAATAAGCGCCCCTATTCCAAAAAAGCACGAAATCGCTAATGAAATATCAAATAAGATAGTTATAAGTGCAACTTTATATGTTTCAGCCTTACTTTTTTGCATAGCAGTATTTATTACATATAAGTTTTGTGTTCCTATTGGTGCTACATAAGCAAGTCCAAATAGAAGCCCTTGTAATAAGTATTTAATCATAATTTACCCCCTTTATTAGTTCTTTTATTATTTTAACTAATAAAATATAAAAAGTCCCCAACCAAGATATTAGTTTATTACCCAACCAAAAGCAGCCATTGAAAAAATCAATAGCTGCTTTTACTTATATCATTAAAATAGCTCTTTTTTATCAATTCTGATAATATCTTTAAACCCCTTTCTAACTCTCCCAGTGAAGCATATGAATATGAAATTCTTAAGTTTTGGCTATTAGAAAAATCATAAATATTTCCCGGATTAATCAATATTCCTTTCTCATAAGATAATTCAAATAGTTTATTTAATGATAGTGATTTCTTTAATTTTAACCAAATATAAAATCCACCATGTGGTTTGCTCCATGTTGCTATGCCATCAAAATACCTCTTTAAAATATTTAGTGTAGCATCTCTTCGAATTTTCAGCCGATTTCTTAGTTGTAGTAAATATTCATCATATAAGCCACTATCAATCAATTCAGCTAAGACTTCCTGAGACAAAGAACTTGTTCCATAATCCATCTGCATCTTAAGATCACTTAAATGTTCAATTACATTTTCTGGTCCAACTAGCCAACCAACTCTAAGACCTGCTGCTATAGATTTAGAAGCAGTGCCTAAATACATGACATTTCCATTTTTATCTTTTGATTTTAACGGTGGCGGTGGCTCTTTATCTAACCATAGTTCTCTATACGCATCATCTTCAATAATAGGAATTCTTTCTTTTGAACATATTTCTAAAATTTCATTTCTTCTCTCTTCTGTCATTACAATTCCAGTAGGATTTTGGAAAGTGGGTATAGTATATAATAAAGTTGAATTATCGTTTTTCTTATTTTTTATAATTTCATTTGTCTTGATGCCAAAGTTATCTATTGAAACACTATTTAAATTCATTCCATATGATTGAAATAAATTAAGCGAACTCAAATATGAAGGCTTTTCAACAAGTATTGTAGATCCACTCTTTAAAATCCCCATAGAAATTAACTGCAGTGCTTGCAATGATCCAGATACAATTAATATTTTTGATGGGGAAACACTTATATTATGCTTTTTCAGATACTTGCTTATTGTTTCTCTTAAATGCAGTGACCCTTTTGGTTCTTCATAACCTAAATCTTTTACATTTTCTGAAATTTTGTTTAAAATCACTTTCATCATATCATGAGGATATAAATCACGAGAAAGTTCTCCTGTTCCTAACCGTATCATTCCATCTTTAAATTCTAATTGATTTATTTTTTGAATTGTAGGCAGGTTTGGCTTTTGTATACCACTTTGAATATAATTTTGCCATTTTAATGGTGAAATAGATGTAATTAGAGACCATGTATTATTAACTATGACAGTTCCTACACCGCTTTTACCTTCAATTAGACCTTCTGCTTTTAATTCATCTAAAGCCTCCACAACAGTACTTCTATTTACTTCAAATATTTTTGACAGCTCTCTTTGTGTTGGCAGTTTACTACCTACATCCCATTCCCCTGTTGATATCATCGTCTTAATATAATTAACTATTTGCTGATATAATGGAATAGATAACATTTTATTTGGTTTCCAATTAACATTTAACATATAACTCCTACAATATATAGATATCCAACTAAGACCTGAACTTATGAATACAACTCGCCGAAATGAATAACATACTTTTGTTCCAGTTTCTAGTTTGGATATATTTCATAGTATAAATCTAACTTATAATTGGCTTATCTATATAGATCTCCAATTTAAGAATTCGACTTATTAGATGAACATATTTAAAAAGTTACTAAAACTTTAAGCTCATATCTTCACCAGAAATCATAAATATATTTGTGAAGAAAACATTTGAAAATGAGCTGTTAAAGGTTCTTAGCTGTAGGTTGTTCCATTTTAGCTTGTCAAACTGAAAGTTGGAGCATGCTAAAGTGGATACTACCTGCTGCTTAGAACCTTCAGCGATATTTTCATAGCTTTTCGGAATCAAAATATTTATGATTTCGGTAAGTTACCACATAAATCTAGTTTTAAAGTTAGATATCTATAACAACTTCACTATTTATTTTAAATAAATTATGATATTCAAATCTTATTTTAATATTTTACAATATTATCTCTTGATACTCCATAACTTAAATAACAATTGTCAGGATTGATCTTTCTAAGTATATCCTCTATAAACTCATCAGTATGCTTTAACAAAAGATTATTATCTTTATAATATTCTGCCTTATTATTATCTATCTGATCTAGGCATGTTATTGCAATAGATTTACTTACATTGATTTTTTTATTCTTGCTCTTGAAGCTAATCTTATTATAATCATTTTCTATATTCTCCGATAATAAATCTATATCTAGTGGTGCAAATCTCAAAACACCTTGAAATTCATTTTGAATGTTAGTTAAATCTGTAATATTTTTGTATGGCTTCTCTTTAATTTCATTTGGCAATGGTCCAGCACCATGTCTTGTTAAATAGCTCCTTGTTACATAGATTACTTCTATGTCCAGTTCACAGGGCTTTGCTTCTTCTAACAAATCTATCACATTGCTTACACCTGTTTTAGAATGGGTCACATAAGGAAAATATTTATAGTCCTCTGATAGCATCAATCCTTGCGCTCCTTCAAATATAATAGTTTCATAATTTTCTAAAATACTTTCTATATTAGACAGTTCTACTTTTGCTTTAAAATTGTTATCAACATCATAAATAAAATGTTCTATTATATTTGCATCAAACAGTATACTCATTAAATTATCATTGGATGACTTTAAATTTAACTGCTCAAGCCTTTTATCTATATATTCTTTTTTTATAAGCTCCAGCTTATCTTTATAAATTCCACTGAAAATATCACCGCAGGTTATTTTATATCTATCCATACTATTTCTTACAATCGACTCATTATATCCTAGTCCGCAACTTCCATGTTTATTATTTCCTCTATGTCTTTCTAATATCTGATTTAATAGCATGTCTTGTGGTATAACTACAGGGCAATTGGGATCTATCATTGTATGTGGAATATTTCCTATTTTATTAAGTTCATCATATTCTTTTAGAAATAACAAAGGATTGGCTGAAAAATAACTGCTTAAAAAAGTTGGAATACCTTGTAAGCTTCCTGCTCCAAAATGTCCAAATACATGTCTTTTACCATCTGGTGTAACTACAGTATGACCTGCTTGAGCAGATGAATTGAATCGAATCACAACTGGATTTTCATTTATAGAACACATGTAATCTGTCATTAGTCCTTTTCCTTCATCACCAAAATTAGAACCTATTATCACTTTTATAGATTTCATGCCAAGCTCTCCTCTCATGATGTTAAAAATGGAGCTGTTCCATTAAGAAAATTGGCCACAGTATGTTGTATTAGAATTTTTAAATTTAATACAGTATATTGTAGTTTTTATTCTTTCTGCGGCAGCTCCAATAACATTAAAACTTTACAAGTCCATCATCAGTTTTTACATTTGGAACTAATTCCTTTATAGAATTTCTTATTATTAGGCTTGTACTTCCATCCCAACTATCAGAAACATTATCCTTGTCTTCTCCAGTTAATACTTGTAGTGTTGATACTATAAGTTCAGGCAATTTTGTATAATCTGACAATCTCAAAACTCTTTGGCCTAAAATATCATTCCATGACTTTATTACTTCATCTGGCTGATAACGCATATGACTTCCTTCTTCAATAATAATATGGAATACTTCGTATTGCTTAGATACAAGCCTTAATAAATCTTGTGCTGACATGCTATCAGTTTGTATTGTATCTCCAAAGACTTTTTTTATTTCATTTTTAAGAACAGTCTTAGGACACTCTTCATCTCCTATAGTAAATAGATATCCCTTTTTTCCTCTTTTTATAAAATTATCGCATTTTGTATGCATTCCAGCAAACCACCAAGGCAAAGTATAACTTTCAGAGTTATTTCCTCCACCTCCATGTTCCACATAAATTTTAGTTAACTCTTTTGCAATCCTTATATCGGCTTCAAATTGAGTTACCTGCAAAGGCGCTGAATCATATTTAACATCACCAATTCCCATAAACATGATATGTGGGTCAGAAACAGGCTTTCTGTTATATATTTCAGTAGCTAATTTTTCTAAGCCTTCTCTTGCAATACTATCTGCAATTATTCCCATTGAACCAGTTACATCTAATCCAATAATAATTGGTGTTGAGTTTGGATTGTCGCTGCTGTCACAGCTTTCCCTAAAACTTACTTTATACGGATTTAAACTTGGATCAAGTTTCCTCGCTGCAAAGACATCATCTACTGTTTTCTTTCCTTTTATAGTTGCACTTGCATAACTATCCCAAGCTTTTGAATCCCATCTTCCTGTTCCCATTTTAATACCTCCTAAATACTCATATATATTTCAGTTCACAATTCACAATGCACAGTTCACAATTTTCAATTCACAATGAAAATTGCACATTTCACGATTGATAATTACGACTAAAATTCTTGCAATATTTTTTTGAATTATGATGAATGATTATTTTTGTAACATATATATATTACTTATTAATTTTTCCAGCGTATAATTTATTTATATCAATATCCATTTCTACGAATTTTCTTTCCCAATAACTTTGTTTAATCACACTTTCCCAAAGCTTATACTCTTCCATTGGATTGTTTACTGAGACTCCTCTGACCCAATCAATAAGTGGCTTAGGTATATCAGAATCCTCAATAAAACTCATTCCATTCTTATCACCAAGCAAGATTCTTCCAATTAATCTTATGGATTCTAAATCTAATAGAAATGTACCTATTTTAGATGACTTCATTTCTGGAGACATGATGCTATAAATTTCGCTAGGTACTCCAAGCATCTTACCATCTATAGGAACTGTATACCACCAGCCACCTAACAAAAATCCACTATGATTCGAAGGTGAAATATAATAATTATCAATATTTATTCCATTATGTGATAAATTATTATAATATAGAAAACAAGTTATATTATATAAAGTGCTTAGAATCCACATTACATGTCTTGGTGGAACTTTGCTGCTATAATAATTTAATATATCTTTAAGAGAATAAGCATCTTCTGGCTTTTCTATAAGCAGTCCTATCTTCTTATCTATGGTTTCAAATTTCTTTAACACTTTGGGAAAATACTTTTCAAATTCAGATTTCATGTTGTTATTTTCGTATTTTAAGTTCTTGATTCTATCCAATGCATTTTCTACAAAATCCTCATGCTTTTTATCAATTAAATATAAAATTGATCTATTTCCAATAAAATATTTTCCTAATTCAAATGAATATTCTACATTATATCTCATTGAATATTTCTCGCCATCAAAGCTTGTTATTTTAATTAACCCCTCTTCCATCCAGTTTCCATTCTCTAATAATTTAACAGTTTCAGAATATAATTCATTTATTTTACTTGTGACTTCTTTGTATTTCTCTGAATCCCTATGCAAATCTGGATGAAATATTTTAAGAAGATCACTGTGTTCCTTTTTAGTTATTTCTCTATCACCTGTAAATAATTCATAGGGGTATTTCATTTCAAGAATTTCTTCAATAGTGTACAAAATTCTCATTCCCTTCTTAAAAATACAGTAAATCTAAAACTCTCCATGTAACTTCTCTCTAATTTCTTTTAATGAATAATCTTTAATCAAGTTTCCATCCTTAAAAACAACTTCTAATAAATTGTCTTTATACTCCTCCTGCTCTTTTAAAGTAAGCTCGTCCTTATAAAGGATGTCCTCTCCCTCCCTGTATACATAGCACATTCCCTTTTGAGATTTTTTAAAGTTTCCTGTATCAGTTTTAGGATCTTTAAATATGAATTTTTCTTCACCATTTATTACTGCATGAGTTGCTTTCAGAGCAAATCCAAAAGTATCACGAGTATTATATTGATAGGTGTAAGAACCAATTCCAAAAGTACAATTGCTTACTGCAAATCCTTTTTGTGCAAGGCATCTGCAGATTTCTTCGCACCTTTCAACTGTGATGCTATCACCATAAATTGTTCCTATATGTGAATCTAAAACTTTATATCCTTTTGAATTAATTTCCCCACCAAATATATCCCACAAAAGTTCAACAGTTCCTTTATATGCTGGACTATTATGTGGTGCTTCACTATCACCACAGATTATTTTAACTGGATCTCCACTATCTCCTCTGATTACTACCTTTCCATCTCTATTTAATATATCCTCTTTTAATATTGGAAGGATATTAGTAATGAGGTTCCAATAATCGTAGGTATCTGAAACTATACTTATAACACCGCTTGGAAATACTTCATTAATTAATCTCTTATAAGCTTTAAGTTCATCAGTTCCATAAGTGCACATTACACTATGCTCAGTTGATGGGGTTCCAAGTCCAACTATTTCATTTTCAATATTACAGTTATAATAATTTTCTAGATAAAGTATTGATGATATTGTTGCAGTTAAGTCAAATGAAAGTAAATGCCCTGCACTGCTAACCTGTGCACTTTCAATTGAGCTAAATCCTCTCATGCTAAAGTCACCGCAAGCTTTTTTTACATCACCATTTTCAACAGTTAGATCAAAATACTTTAAAGCAATTTCTCTATATCTATATGCTATTGTTGCACTTGTCATAGGCTGCCATATATTACAGCTCATGAAAGTCTCCAAATAATTCACAAGCCAAGCAAATTCATCGTGAGTATTAGTGATTTCAATCATAGGTGTTTTTATATTTACTCTTGTTCCTTCTTGGACTGCTTTTATTTGTATAGGCAAATAACCTAAATCATGCAATTTTTCTATGTGAGCTGTATCTGCTGCGATGCTTCCCATTGTTCTAGATATCACTCTCTTATATTCACTAATAATTTCATCCTTAGGAATGGCGAAAAAATTTTCATCAAAATATTCTATTAAATATTTTTTTATAAAAGATTGAAGCCCAAACATAACCACTTTGTTCATGTTTTCTTTTCTAGACATTCTTGGAGTCCAATAGCTTACAAGCTTTGTAAGTCCTTCTGCATAGCACATATGATGTATTGTCTTATAAAAATCAGTTAATAATAATGGATCTATCATTTATATCTCTCCTATCTTGTAACTTTAACTCCTAGTGATTCAATTACATCTAATGCTTTGTCATGAAGACTATCATCAAAACTTGCACACAATGTTCCATCTACACTTAAGTTTGCATTTATATACTGAGATTGAAATGTGACTACATTGCTTATTACACAAATGTTCGTTACAACTCCAACTAACTCTATTTCATCTATATCCTCGCCAACATCCTTTGATATCTTTAACATGTCCGCTGGCGCTATTCCAAAAGAGTTTTTATTATAATGAAAAGTATTCTCTACGCCCACAAATTCTTTTAACTTTCCATAAAGCTCATGACCTTCAGTATTTATATAACAATGAGGTACAGGTAAATTCTTTCCTTCTCTTGTTTCTAGATAATTTTCAAAATGAGTATCATAAGTGAATAAAACCTTATCGCCATTTTTCAAATATTTTTTTGCTTTATCATAAATACCTTGTTCTAATGTTTCCGCTTTCTTAAATCCTAAAGCTCCATCACCAAAATCTTTTTGATAATCTACAACCACTAATAATTTATTCATAATCGTCTCCCCAATCTCTATAATTTAATTTTAGATATCCAACTTTCAACTTAGACTTGTGTGGTGATATACCGAAATCACATACATTTTTATTCCATAGGACTTAAGAAATCTCCGCTAGAAAGTTCTAAGTAAAAGGTTGTGCCCATTTCTGCATGCTCCTCAAGCAAGTTGATGACAAGAAGTAAACGGAGCAACCTCTCACTAATAACTTTCAATAGCTCAATTTCAAATGCCTGTTTCACAAAAATGTATGCATTTCTGGCATAGGTACACACGAACGTTTAACAATAAAAGATAATTATTCTACATATAAGTCTGGTCTATAGTTGTTTATCTATACTCGCTCAAAACATTGAAAACACTACAAATTGTTAACTTTTTATATTTTTTTCTTTAAAAATATTTTCACTTTTAACTTTTTAAGTTTTTTCATTGTTAAGAATTTAAATTCTTATATTCCTTTGTTCTTAAATTCTTATATTCTTTCATTTTTAACTTTATAGATATTCAATTTGAGAATTATACTTATAGCTTGAAAAATCTGCTATATCAGAAAGGACAGGTACTCTTTTGTACAGTGTTACATTAGAGAATATGTTGCAGGCATTTCTTCATCATAAGTTGTTCAATTTCTGCTTGTCACGAGCTTGTCTCGGGAGCATGCTGAAATGGTGCAACTTATGATGTTAGAAAGCCTCAACTTATTCTCAGTAACCGAAACAACAGAGTACCTGTCCTTTCGGTGGATTATTGCATAAGTCTAAGTTATACAATAGAGGATATTTCAAGTTTCTCATGCTCTTTAGATAAAATGCTGTTAGTAGTAAATACCTTAGTAATTAAATCAGTCTTCAAAATTTCTCCATCAAAAATTGTATCCTCACAATGTGTTACCACCAAATAAATCTCAGTTGCACCCATTTCTTTAAGCTTTTTAGCTGTTAAAATAAAGGTTCCACCCTTAGAGCATAAATCATCTACAATAATAGCTTTAAAATTTTTACTTTCTACAGTTCCGTTTATTTCAAGCTTATTTATAGATCCTGTTTTAAAATCTCTTTCTTTGTTTGCAGTTAATATTTTTTCATATTCAATTTGTTTACCATATCTTTTAGCTGCACCTGCATCTGGATAAACTAAGTAAACTGAATCTTTTTTATCATCTACTTTTTCTAATAAATCTTTTGCTAATATTGCAGACATGTTTATAACTTTAACTCTATCGAGCAATGCCACACATACATCTGAATGTGGTTCATAAATTGATACTTCTTCAAAATTTAAATTATTAATAAGTCTGCATAAATGCTTTAGGGTAAATACAGTAAACCCTTCTGTTCTATCCATTCTGCTATAAGGCATATAAGGAATTATAAGATTACATTTAATATTTAATTCATCCAAATGATCCTTTAAAAATATCAAATGAGTTATATCATTATCACTTTCAAATTTGAGTTTAATGGTATTTACCCATTCTTTAATATTTAACTCTTGGCTGTTTATTAAACTTTCTCCATTAGGAAATTTTTTAACCTCTATTTCTTTGTCATTTAAAAAAATCATTTAATTATCCCCTCTCATATTAAATCTCAATTCTCTATCATTAAATTTTATTAACAACTTACATTTTGTTTAAAAATTGTGCTCCCAGTTTTCATTAAACTTAAATACTTTAGCAGGTCTAAAAGGTTTCCCCTCTATTTTTTCATCAGTTTCTATAATCATATCTTCCATTTTTCTTCTAAAATTCAATATTTCTCTTCCCATTATTGCTTCATATACATTTTGAAGTTCCTTAACTGTAAACAATCTAGGCAAAAGATTTAGTGCAATTGGCGTATATTCTATTTTATTTCTAATTCTGTCTAATGCATAATCTATTATTTTATAATGATCAAAAGCTAATTCATCATTACTTTCATTTAACGTCTTATAACTATTTTCCTTTTTCCTAAAAATAGTTCTTTCTATTTTTTCTATTATCTCATAATTAAATTTTATTTCCTCATCTTCACTTTCAAATTTTAGAATATATTTATTTATGGTATGCGTCTCATCTTTTTTAGAATCAACTAAATTCTTTTCTACCCAAAACCACCTTGATTCTTTCCTATCTTTATAATCACCAAATCTAATATCTTCTTTCGATATTAATGCTATATTTCCTATACTTATTACTCTTGTCCTTGGATCTCTATTAATTTCTCCAAAAGTGTATAATTGTTCAGTATATACATTATCAATTCCTGTTTCTTCCTTTAATTTCCTTAGAGCTCCTTCTTCTAAACTTTCATCATTTTTAACAAAGCCTCCTGGAATTGCCCATTTTCCTTTGTAAGGATAATCATCTCTTTTAATTAAGAGAATTTGCATTCCCTTCTTTGGCACTTTCCTTGAATTCTCTTCTATCCTATCACCAGTTGTAAATATAATAATATCATTTGTAACACTTGGCCTATCATAAATATTTACATCATATTCACTTAGAAATTCTCTTTCATTTTTATCTAATAGTTCTTGATTCAACTTCCCCACCTCTATATATTAGAAAACTTTTTACTATTTATCATTTAGATAATATCAATTTGATTCTATGTATTAATATTAACTCCATTAACTTTATTTGTAAATACCTTTTTGAAAAATAATTATAGAAATAATCCAACTAAAACCTGAACTTATGCATATAAATCCCCGAAATAAGGATTATGCTGTTGTTCCAGTTTCTAAGGAAGTTATGATGGATGATTCTAAGATCACAAGTTGCACCCAAGATGCTAGCCTCAAAGGCAAGCTTTGAACTAGCATACTTGGAACAACTTTTAATCTAAGAATCGAAACCATCAAATTCCTAACGAAACATTTCACAAAAGCATAATTCTTATTTCTAGTTAGTATATATTTCATAGTATAAATCTAGTTTATAATTGTTTTATTTATATAGGGTTCCGCAATGAGAGTTGAACTCATGTGGATATCAGCTGAAATTGAATACATATTTGTTACATATAACTATGAAAATTTCGCTGGAAGTTTCTAAATGGCAGGTTCCCCCCATTACTGCATGTTTCCACTTTCAGCGTGACAAGCAAGCACTAGTGGAACAAGAGATATCTAAAACTCTACTCACGTTCATTCGCTGATATAAAAAAATAGAGAGCTAATGTATGTATGGCTTGTGTGACATTTTGTAAATTATGTTATAATAATTGTTATTAAAAACTATAGTTTAATAAACAATAGTAGATTATTGTGAAGTTATAGGAGCGTATATAATGAAAGAATTTTTTTTAAAATCAATAAGAATTGGATTTTCAAGATGGAGTGAAGATGATATATGTGATGCTTTAGAATTATGGGGAAATCCAGAAGTAGCAAAATTTATCACAGCAGAAGGCACGATGTCAAAAAGACAAGTACAAGAAAGGCTAAGAAAGGAAATAGAAAATTATAACAATTACAATATTCAATATTGGCCAATTTATTTAATAGAAACTAATGAAAATTTAGGATGCTGCGGTTTACGGCCATATGATTATGAGAACAATATATTAGAAATGGGAATTCATTTAAAAGAGAAGTATTGGGGAAAAGGGATTGCTAAAGAAGCATGTTTGGCAGTAATGGAATATGCTTTTAGAAATCTTAATGCTAATGCACTTTTTACTGGACACAATCCTAAAAATTCAGCCTCTGCTCAATTGCTAAAAAAACTTGGATTTGTTTACACCCATGATGAATATTATCCACCAACAAATTTATACCATCCTTCGTACTTAATGAAGAAACAAAACTATATGGATGTGCACTAAAAGGCAATATTCATAAATCATGAATCAAAAAATCAAATAATAAATGTAAAGTCGTATTATTAAAGAAAATGAATTTGCGATTTTTTTGTGTGCAATTTTCATATATTTAGTATTAATAGGTAGACAATCCTATATATAATTTTTAAGGCTATATTTCAACATTATATTAAAACCAAACATAGCCTTATATTATTTAAGAAATGAAAATGAAAAAAAAACTTTTTTACAAGTTTTATTATACTTACAATACCTTAACATTAGCTTAATAAAATTCCAAAAATATTATTATCATATAGGTTGCAAAAATAATTCTTAATCATAGTTCTAAAAATCTTGCAATAATTTTAACCATAATTGTGAATCGTGAAATGTGCATTGCTACAGATACTTTCTAATTATGTAGTTAATTTACTTATCACAGAATAATAAATAAATGTATAAATTAAACCCGTAAGGGCAATAAATCCTAAAAAGTACTTTATTAGTTTCAATACTTTTGACATAAATCTAATCCTTTCACTTTGTTATTATTTTAGTGATACACAAAATATCGTTTTACTATTATTTTAATGATACATCAAAATACCGTTAGTTTCAGAAAATGTTAAACTTTATTTATAAATTTATTCAAATATTTTTTATAGCATTCTAATTTTATCTAAGTCAATATAGCACTATATGAAAACTTAATTTAATTAAATCAACTCGAACTGCTTAACTGATATATTTTCAATATTTCTTGTTATTGGTAGCTTCATAAAAAATGTTGTTCCCTTACCTAGCTCTGTGTCAAACCATATTTTACCCTTATGAATATTAGTAATTGTATGATAGACCATAAACAAGCCAAGTCCTGTTCCTCCACTTCTTCTAAAAGAAAAAGGTTCAAATAAAGTCTCATTTATTTCCTCTGGAATTCCCCCAGCTGTATCTTTAATTATAATGAGTATGGAATTTTTATATTTTTCAGTTGTAACTTCAATTGACCCACCAATATCCATTGCTTGAATTGCATTGTTTATAAGATTCTCTATTGCCCTCTTTAAAAGCTTCTTTGATATGTTCGCATATTCATCTACATTGTCTACCAATGATAACTTTATATTTTTATGATTGCAAATAGGCTGAAAAGAGTTTAAAACATCTTTTATTAGAGGAGTTACCTTCTGTGGTGTGAGCTCTTCTGGTTTAAATATACTTAAAAGTTCCATTACCATATCATTCATTTCGTCAACTTGATTAATTATTCTATTAAAATAATTGTCCATCCTAGCTTTATCTGAAGTTGCTATGCCAAGCTGACCTAATCCTCTAACTACAGATAGTGGATTTTTAAGATCGTGAACAGCTGTTGCAATTAATTCACTTGTTGCAGCTAAATTGATTCCAGTTGATATGTTACTAAATTTATCATTAATATATTTCATGGCTGTCTCAATTGAATTTATACAAGCTATAAAAGAGTGTAATTTTACCGGATTCATATGTTCAACTGGAACACTTATTCCAATTGCCCCTATGACATTTTCATTATTTATAATTGGCACGCCTATACATCCACACTTACAATCAGGCATACCATAGTGTTCTGCCCCATAAACCAAAATTGGCTGCCCCATTGCCAATGCAGTGCCTATCCCATTATTCCCAATATTTTCTTCTGACCAATTTACCCCAAGAGAAAAACCTTCTATTATTCCACCCAGTTCTTCAGTCTTTTCTCTAAACTCAATGATCCATCCATCATTATCTGATAAAGCAATTATGTGTGGAATATTTGCTAAACTCATAGATAGTGAATCCATATACAAGTTTGATATTTCTGTTAGTTTAGAGTTTTCCTTTTTCTTTTTTTCAAGATCCCTGCTTGATAAAAACTCAAATTTCACTTCCTTAGGATTCATTCCTAACTTCTCGCATCTTTTCCATGACTCTAATGTAATTTGTCTCGCTGTTGGATTTTCATTTATAGTCGATATAAAATCATCCCAAGATGAGAAATCATTGCTTATTTCTACTAGACATTTCATTCGGACTTTCACCCCATATATTTATTGTTTGACTATAAGTCAAATCTATTATTATTTATTATTCGCTAATCAGATTTAAATTCCTCTTTTTCAACAAAATAATACATTATAAGATAAATAATTTCCTAGAGTTATGATTTATTTATCTATATCATAACTATTTATTGAGATTTTTACCACCCTTTATTATACCTTCTTTTTCTTAACATAACCTTAATTACAACAAATCTTTTGATTTAATATATATTCCAAAAATATTTAAAGACTCTTAGTCTTAATCATGAATTATACATTTTAAATTGCAGCATATATATTATAAGTCTCTTTAATGAATAAATTTATATTAAGTTAAGATAATAATAAAAAGGAGAAATTTAGTATATGAAAATTCATAAAAAATTGCTTGTTCTTGTTATGTTATTAATGATTATTATTCAATTAATATTTTGTGGCGCTAATATACCAAATAATAAAGTATCAAAAGATAGATTAGAATCAATAAAAGAAAAAGGGGTACTGGTTGTTGCATCTTCAAATGATATTCCCTTTGCTTATATAGATCCCAAAACTAAAGAATTCACTGGAATTGATGCAGAAATTATAAGAGAAGCTGCTAAAAGGCTTGGAATAAACAAGGTAGAAATGAAGCAAATTCCATTTAACGATTTACTAAAACAATTAAATACAGATGATAGCATAGATATAGTAGCTGATGGAATGTATGTTACAGATGAACGAAAAAAAGAAGCATTGTTTACAAATATATTATATAAAGAATCTGAAGCAATAATTACCCCTAAAGTATCTAAAATTGTCTTTAAGGAAGATTTTAAAAATGCTGTAATAGGTGCACAAGTAGGAACAGCTTTTCTAGTTCTAGCCAATAAATGGAAAGTAGAGGGTGTTGTTAAAGATGTAGTTTCATTTAAAAATCAAAATGATCTATTATCAGCAGTAAGTACTAAAAAAATAGATGCCGCAATAACTGATTCTATTTTTGCTTCATATATAATCTTTCGAAGTAATTTATATTTGAGGGTATTGCCTCCAACAGATTATACGCCTGAATCCCCTGGCAAAATAGCTGCTGCTGTTAGGAAAAATGATATTACTTTAGCAAAAGCAATAAATGAAAAAATAGATGAAATGAAATATGATAAAACAATTCCTGAAATACTCGAAAAATACGGCTTAAATAGCAGTTACTTTGTTTCAGTTACAGATGGTCATATTTATCTAAATTAAAGTGAAGGTAGTAATTAGTTTTTCTAAATACTGCCTTTATTTTAATTTCACACTCCTTTATAACATTTTCAGACAACGAATATCAAAAATTCAAAATATATTTTATAAATTATCACATTATTTCATAATACGCATAAGATACTTATATAAATGAACAACAAATGAAGGAGTGTTAACCCTTATGTACAGACGCGACGATGATGACTGTATGTGTAAATCAAAAGAATATTCAAAAGAATATTCTAAAGAGTATTCAAAAAAATATGAATATGCACGCGCATATATATTACCTCAAAAATATGAAAATTTGTATTCTTGCAAAGAAGGTTTCGTAAAAGGAACAATATTTAAAGACCTTTACAGACCATATAAAAAACAGCATGATCATAAAGGCTATGATTGTGACCATGATCATCATGAGCATGAGCACGAACATGAATATGATCATGAATATGAATTTGAATACAAGAAAATCAAATACGAGAGGTGATATAATATTATGAACCAACGAGATATGCTAAATAGTATAAGAGTTTATCAGTTTTGTGCTGTAGAACTAAACCTATTCCTCGACAATTTTCCTGAAGATAAAAACGCTAAAGAAGATTACAACAAGGTATCTTGTAAGTTAACCGAACTAATTAGCGCATACGAAAAAAACTTTGGCCCATTAACAAACTTTGGATCTGCATATGTAGAAAATCCAAAAGCATGGGTAAATACACCATGGCCTTGGGAAAATTGTAGCAGGGAGGAGGAATAAGAGTTTATGTGGTACTATGTAAAAAATTTAGAATATCCAGTGAATCTTAACAAATGCAAAGATCTTAATATGGCAAAATTGCTAATAACTCAATATGGTGGTCCTGACGGAGAATTAAGTGCTGCCTTGAGATATTTAGATCAACGTTATACTATGCCAACTGGAAAATCAAAAGGATTATTAACAGATATAGGAACAGAAGAAATGGCCCATGTAGAAATAATTGCTACAATGGTATATCAACTTATGGAAAACGCAACTATAGAAGAGATAAAAAAAGCAGGACTTGCTGGGCATTATGCTGATCATAGAAAGGCATTATTTTATACAGATGCAACAGGAAATCCATGGACAGCAACTTATATCCAAGCAAAGGGCGAGCCTATAGCTGATTTACATGAAGATTTAGCAGCTGAACAAAAAGCTAGAGTAACTTATGAGAATTTAATGCACTTAACTGATGAACCTCAAATTAAAGAAATACTAGCATTTTTAAGAGAAAGAGAAGTTGTTCACTTCCAAAGATTTGGTGAGTGCTTAATGCACGTTGAAGATGCAATGTGCATTAAAAAATAAGATAGCATAATTTATATATATAGGCTTATATATATAAATAAAACTGCCTCAAAATACAGTTTTGAGACAGTTTTATTATACGTATATACTTTCCTAGTAAAGGTACATATTAATAAATTGCTTAAAGCATTCTTTATGAATAAATTCCTGCTTAGGTTCTATTGTATGTAAATAAAGTTTGTTTTCACCACTATTACTATTTGTAATAGTCACTTTTTCATCCAATCCGATAACTTTTCATCATTCCAAATTACTCTACCATTTCTTATACACATAATTAGCTTAAATATGTTAGTATTATCATAGATGTTAATTTCATCACATAATGGAATAATATCACATAACCAAATTATATTTTTAGGTACTGAACCACAGGAATCCCTTTTATATTCATATGAAAGATGAAATTTATTACAAAAATTATAAATAAAACTATACAAATATCAAGATAATTGATATTGTAATACCAAGGAAAATATAATTTTATATTTGCGCAAAAACGTGTAGAGTTAACCACTTTGAAATTACTCATTTCAAAGTGGTTTTTTTATTTTAAGGAGGATTTTATGATGAAGAAATTAATTTTGAAGAACATTAGACATGCCATAACATTTAATGACAGAGAAGAGGTATTTGAAAATGTAGACATATTAATTGAAGGACCTAAAATTACTTCAATAGCTACTTGCCTTGAAGTACCTGCTGAAACCGAAATTATTGATTGTACTGGACTTGTGGCTTTGCCAGGGTTTGTAAATACTCACCACCACTTGTATCAAACGCTATTTAGGGGAATAAAAGAAGTTCAAGAAAAGCCACTTTTCCCATGGCTTATTGGGCTTTATGAATTTTGGAAAAATATAACTCCGGATGCTGTATATTATGGAGGTCTAGTAGGTTTTAGTGAACTTTTAAGAACCGGATGTACCTTAACTTCAGATCATCACTACGTATTTCCAAAGAACCAGCCTGACACATTAATTGATGAACAAATAAGAGCAGCACAAGAAATTGGAATTCGCTTTACTGCTACAAGAGGTTCTATGTCTTTAGGTAGAGATCATGGTGGACTTCCTCCAATGTCAGTTGTTCAAGCTGAAAGTAAAATATTAGAGAATAGCGATAGACTTATAAGCAAATACCATGATACAAATGATTTTTCAATGACAAGAATAGCTCTTGCACCATGCTCACCATTTTCAGTTACCAAAGAATTAATGCTTGAAACTAAGAACTTAGCCAGAAAAAGAGGAGTTATGCTTCATACTCATCTTGCAGAAACTATTGATGAAGAGAGATTTTGTATCGAAAAATATGGAAGAAGACCTTTTGAGCTTATGGAAGAACTTGAATGGCTTGGTCCTGATGTTTGGTATGCACATGGAATACACTTTAGCGATTCAGAAATAGATAGATTGAATGGAACTGGTATTGCCCATTGTCCTTCATCAAATATGAAACTTAATAGTGGTATCTGTAGAACTTCTGAAATTTTAAAAAAAGGTGGACATATAAGTATAGCAGTTGATGGAAGTGCAAGTAACGATGGTTCGAACATGTGGGAAGAAGTTAGACGTGCGTACCTTCTAAATCATTTAAAGTATGGAGCTGACGGACTTAATGCATACGAAATACTAAAGATTGCAACTAGAGGTGGTGCAGATGTTTTAGGAAGGCCTGATACTGGGAGACTTGATGTTGGAAAGGCGGCTGATATAATACTATTTGATCTTAACAAGGTTGAGTATGCAGGATGCCATGATCCACTTGTTTCATTAGTATGCCTTGGAAATTCAAGCTTTACCAAAATGACTATTGTTAACGGAAAGTTAGTATCAAAAGATGGAAATCTTATTTCAATGAATGCAGATGAAATTGGAAAGACAGCTCATAAAATTGCTAAAAATATAGTTAGCAATGAAAGATTACACAAAGGATAGTATTCAAGATTTTTGCTTAAATTCTTATATTGATTAATTTATAGATTGTTTCATCTTTTGCAAAATGGATAGGATTAGGCCTCCAGTTATAAGAAAAATCCACGACCACCTGTAAATAGCTATTTAAGCTACATACAAATGGTCGTGTTTTTCATGTGGAGGCGAAGTGCGACCTTTGAAATTCACCATAGGCAAGTACTAGCTGCATCATTCCAATGGCAAACATGCTTAAAAGAACGCCTATAAAACCTATCATAGAAAAACCGCCTATTCTTCTAGAACTATTACATATCCGCTATTTCCGTCTACTCTTATTCTTTGACCTGTTTTTATCATTTTAGTAGCATCTGAAATTCCAACAACTGCTGGTATTCCGTACTCTCTAGCTACTACAGTTCCATGAGTTAAAAGTCCTCCAACTTCCATAACTAATCCAGCTGCATTTATAAAAAGCGGCGTCCATCCTGGATCCGTAAATGGAGCTACAAGAATTTCCCCCTTGTTCAAGGATGCCTTTGAAGGATCAGTTATCACCTTTGCAACTCCTTCAATAACTCCTGAGGAAACAGGAATACCTGGAAGTGCTCCTTTTTGAAGATCACCTATCTTATATCCACCTTTTATTTCTTCTCCTTCATTTGTAATAACACGAGGTGCATTTAACGTTTTATAATGTTCATATTCTTCTTTTCTTTGTTCTACTATTGTTTTAAGACTTTCATTATTTTCAATTGCTCTATATAATTCACTGAATGTTACATAAAAAACATCCTTTTCTTCATTTAAATAACCTTTAACAACCAAATCTTCTGCTTCTTTTAGCAATTCCTTCTTAAAAATCATACAAAGTCTCATCATCATAAATTTGTGATGTTCTCGTATTGGAAAAGAATTTCTTAAAACAAATATAAGCCTTTTTACAATTTTAGCTTTGATTTTGCCATGCTTTCTTTGTATTTCTTCTACCATATTTTCTGTTGCTATTTTTGCTTTTTTTATAGTATTTTTGTATTCTTCCCTATGAGCGCCTTCCTCTGAAGTTTTAATAGTTGCAAGTATTGATTTTACAAGTGGCTCAGGATTTTCAATCCATCTATCTCTAGCTATATCTATTTCTCCTGAAGCACGCACTCCGTACATATTTATAAAATCATTAAAAAAGCTTTTAAATTCCTCATTACCTTTAATTTCATTTATTCTTGAAACCAAAGTTTCATAATCTTCATTTTCAAATTCATTAATTAAACTTTGAGATTTTCTCACCATATCCGCCAAATCTCCAGTAAGTAATCCCATTTCTGTTGTAATATTTCCTTCTAAACCTTTTGCAATTATATTACTATAATTATTTGTTCCTAAAAGCTTCATTTCCAGCTTTTCAAGAAGCTTAAAGGCAATAATTCCTGGAGCTAAATATGGTACTATTATTTTAGCATCCTCATAAAGACTTGCTTTTTCATGTATTATATTTAACTTTTCGGTACCTTTCTTTGAATTTAAAATAGCCTTCAAGGTATCTTCTTCACGCTGTTTAATATAATTATTCATAAACTCCACCGTTCCAGTTAGGTTAGTGAAAAGAAGGGTTTTCATAACTTTAACTGCTATTGGAGCTATATATTTTAAGAAGGGTTTTAAGTTAGCTTTCTTTCCTTTAAACTTTTCCTTAAATTCTTCTCTCTTTAAGAGCTCTCCTAAAGCTTCTGCCATCAAAGCATCTGCATTTGTCAATAAAGCTAAAAGCTTTTCCTTTATTCTTTCAGAATTCATAAAGCCACTTACATCTGCATAAATCCTACCACCCGCTGAAGCTAAAATTTTATATTTTTCTTCTCTTTTAATATTTCTACCAAAAGGCAGCATATCTCTAAATAAATCAAGCCCTAAAGGGGATATTGGATCGGTCATCACTTGAAGATGATTTATAGAAATATATACATGAGTGTTATCATCATTGTTATTAGGGGTTGGAAGTGGAAATAATGATGTAATTGCACGACTCTGCACAATATACAATTCACCATTTTCCAAACACCACTCAATATCCTGTGGGCAGCCATAATGCTTTTCTATTTTCATTCCAAGTTCAGCAAGCCTTTTAATATCAGAATCCGCCATGACTTGGTTAGTAGATTTTTCACCTGTAATATCAACTTTTTTAGTTCCCCCACCTTGAATTGGCATTATAGCGAGTTTCTTTTCTGCTATAGTCTTATCTATTATTTCCTCTTTTTTCTTATTAAATTTATATATATCAGGAGATACAAGACCAGAAACTAACGCTTCTCCAAGTCCAAAACTTGCATCAATAGAAATAATTCCTCTATGCCCTGATACAGGATCTGCAGTAAACATAATACCAGCTATATCTGGAAGAACCATTTTTTGAACTACTACAGACATATGCACTTTTTCATGTTCAATTTTATTTTGCAATCTGTAAAGTATTGCTCTATCAGTAAATAATGAAGCCCAACAGTTTTTTACTGCATTAATTAGCGAATCTTTTCCTTTAATATTAAGATATGTATCTTGCTGACCTGCAAAAGAGGCAAAAGCTAAATCTTCTGCTGTAGCACTTGATCTAACAGCATAATAGTTATCAATTCCGATCTTATCAGCAGCTTTAATGATTTCTTCTTCTACTTTTCTAGGCATTTCTGCTTGTTCTATTTTTTCTCTTAATTTAATCCCTATGGTAGCAATATTTTCAAGATTTGCATCTTTAATTTCTTCTACAATAAAACTATAAAGTTTATTATAATTTATAAATTCCTTATAACTTTCTGTAGTTACACAAAATCCAAAAGGAACTAGAAAACCAGCCTTAGTCATCTCTCCCAGATTTGCACCCTTCCCTCCTACAAGTGATAAATCTTTCTTATCTATTTCATCAAAGTACAATGTATACTTATTTACCATAGTGATCATCTCCCCTAATTTTTTTGAAGCTTTGCTCCATTTAAAAATAATTCTATAATTTGGCTCTTTGATAATTCTAAATCGATATTATCATCTCCATAAATACTTGAAATAAAATAATTCATGTACATGAATTGAAAATTTCTTGCCATTATTATTGAAGAAATGTCATTTCTAAGCTGGTTATTTTCTTGTGCATTTTTTATAACTTCTGAAATCAAATTTTCCAATCCACTTCTATTAGGATTATCTATGGGATTAGCGTTAAAAAGTGTTTGGAGTCTGTATCTAAAATAAATTGCTGTATATTGAATATTTTCTCTAAATATATGATTTATGAAATCTAATATCTTATTCAATGTTTCTTTTATATCTCTTGTTTCTTTGAATCTTTCACTAACTTCATTAAAATTATTATCATGATTATTTATAAGTGCCTGAAAATAAGCTGATAATATTGACTCTTTATCTTGGAAATAATTATATAACGTCCCCTTAGAAATATCCGATTTCGTTGCTATTTCCTCCATATAGGTTTCTTGAAAACCCTTTTCTTCAAAAAGAGCTAATGCACTATCAATTATTATTTCCTTAGTTAATTCTTTTTTACGTTCTCTTCTATTTATCATCAAAATCTCTCCCATTTTTATACTCAGTATATTTTTGAACTTAGTATAATTTTATACTACATCAAATATTTTCAGACGTCAATATTCTTTATATTAAGACTTTTAAATAAAAAAATAACCATCTGTAAGCAGCTATTTAAGCCACATACAAATGGTTGTGGTTCATGGTGAAAGCTAAACACGACCTTTGAAATCCACCATAGAATTTTTTTAATTCTATTCTTTAATATTATACTTTCTCCATTTTATGCATTCATGCATTATATTCCTAGTCTAATCCATTAAATGATGGATAAGCAGATTCCCCATGTTCAGCTACATCAAGTCCATCAGCTTCTTCTGAGCTATCAACTCTAATATCCATAAACATTTTCATAACTTTTATAATTAAGAAAGTCATCCCACCTGCAAATATTATTGTTATTACAATACTCATTATTTGTGCAATGAAAAGTTTAACATCTCCATAGAAAAGACCATTCCATTGTGCTACAGGATTAATTGCAGTTTGTCCAAAAATTCCAGTTGCAATACCACCCCAAATTCCACCGATTCCATGACATCCAAAAGCATCAAGTGCATCATCATATCCAAACTTAGTTTTTACTTTTTCCACAAAGAAGAAACAAATTGGAGATACTGCTATACCAATTATAATTGATGACCAAAGTGGAACAAAACCTGCTCCTGGTGTAATTGCAACTAACCCTAATACTGCTCCTGTTGATGCTCCAAGTAATGTTGGCTTACCATGTTTTACTTTTTCAATTAACATCCATGAAAGCATAGCTGCTGCTGCTGCAGTATTTGTTGTCATGAATGCATGTACAGCAAGTGGACCAGCTCCGAGTGCACTACCTGCATTAAATCCAAACCATCCAAACCAAAGTAATGCTACTCCAAGAACTACAAATGGAATATTATGTGGTCTATATGCTATAATTCCATGTCCACGTCTCTTACCTAACATAATACAAGCTACAAGGCCTGAAATACCTGAGCTTATATGAACTACATTTCCTCCAGCAAAATCAACGGCACCTAAAGAACTTATTAATCCACCAGCTCCCCATACCATATGTGCCATTGGATAATATACTAAAAGTGACCATATAGCTACAAATATGAACAATGCGGAAAACTTCATTCTTTCTACTAAAGCTCCAGTTATAAGCGCTGGAGTAATTATTGCAAACATCATTTGAAATGCAGCAAAAAGCTCTTGAGGTATTGTAGGTGCATATGCTGAAGGCTCTGCTCCCACCCCATTAAAACCTAAGAAATTAAGTCCGCCTATTATCCCATGAAAGTCATTACCAAAAGACAATGAATAACCTACTAAAACCCACATTATTGATGCTAATCCACAAACAAAGAATGAAGACATCAATGTATTTAAAACATTTTTCCTACGAACCATTCCACCATAAAAAAATGCAAGTCCTGGTGTCATTAAAAGTACAAGTGCTGAACAGATTAATATAAAACTGCAATCGCCTAAATTAATTTCCATATAAAATCCTCCTTAGTATGTTAAATCTCAAAACAAAATTTCAGCTATTTATGTATAAGTTTTTTTAATTTTTGAATGTGCCTTAGCTTAAAAGTTACTGCGCATTACCTAAAAATTAATTTTTGAATTCTTTTTCTCAACTAATCATAATGTCCTATTTTTTGTATAAAAAAACGACATCCGAAAAATATACTTTTTAAAGTATGTTTGTCGAACGTCGTCGTTCTTATTTCATAGTATATTATTCTCACAGAATTTTGTCAATATTATTTACATTTAAAGATACAAATGATTATTTTATTATCATAACAATGCCTAAATCCTCCAGTAATCTATAAAACATGGAATAATTCTAATATAGGGGCAATGCCCATAACGAAGGAAACAATTGATGCAGCTGAAAATGAAATTTCTAATGATTTGAATATCTGCATGGTAATTCATGTAGATCCAGTAAAAGAACTGCCTAAAAAAATAAGGCTCAGCAATAGCCCATTTTCACTAATCTTATACCTTGTCTATAAAAAGTGAGCTGTCACATAAAAAATATCACTACAGCTTTAAAAATCTTTATCAATAAAAAAGAATTTTAACAATGCTCTTGTGCATTACTAAAATTCTTTTTACATAATTATAATTTTTTAACCTTGAATTTATCCTTGTCATTTACTATTTTAATATTTAAATTATTTAATACTTTATCTAAACTTTTTATTTGATTAATATATTTTATATTATCTTTTTTAATTACCTTTTCTATCATTTTAATTATAGCTTCTTTTTCTTCAGCTTCTAATTTAATTCTTTTACATATATATTCTCTGTTAATGTGAATTAATGTAGTCCAAATTTGTTCTTCTACTATGTTATTGATATTCATCATAACCCAAGTAAAATCTTTTCTTCTATCTTTTACAGGGTATGCCTCCTTAAAGAATTTTATAAAGGCATCTTCTTCTTTAGGCTCCTTTTCAACTACATATTTGCCAAACTGATTTTTTAATTCATTTTGAAGATACATAATAGTATTCGGTTTAACTTTATCTGACATCTTCTCAATATTATCATAGATAAAATTATAAGTATCTTGAATCTTTTCTGGGTCAGCTTCACCCTTTTTTAGTATCTTAGCAATATCAATATATTCTAAAATGTTCTTCTTACAATTTAATTCTTTGTTATATAACTTTTCCCATATTTCTTCTGAATTTAAATTTTCTAAGCTTAAGTTTTCTTCCATGCTTACACTCCCTGGTATCTTTTAAGATACTATGTATTAAAATAATTGTACTCGTGAAAATATTTGTATTAAATTATTATAAAGGTACGCGATAATTTTATCACAATAAAATAAAAGGAGCAATTATAATGAATAATATCTTGAAAATTAACAAGGAACCGTCAAAAAATAACTAATAATTATACTTGTATATTTTTTATACTTTACTTGTTATTTTATTTCTGTTTCCTTAATTAAAGTAATCTAATAATTATTCCAATAAATTAATAACCTTCTCATCTTTACCACAACACTTTTTATATTTTTTTAAACTACCACATGGACAAGGATCATTTCTTTTTATATCCTTATTTGCCTTTAAGCTAACTACATTTGATTTAATCTCATTAGTGGTTGAACCCTTATATCTCCATAACCTAATTTTCTTAACAAATTTATTCATCATACTAGATGCAACATATCTGGCTTCGTCATTTTCAATATTAATTAATTCTATCATTTTATCTACTGCATCTTTAGGTTCATTTTCTTGAACATCAAAAATCAAGTCTTCCATCATAGCTATTAGCATGTCTCTATCTACTCTAAACATATTAGTAAACTCTTTATAAAAAGTTTTTCCTGCTTTACTATTATAAACCCAATTTTCTTCTAACATATTTAATAATTCTTCTTTCGAAATCATGGCATAACTCAAATCTTTTTCTGTATCTATATCCTTTAATAGTTCCTCAAAATTATCTATTTCATTATTAACAATAAATATTCCTTCTTCTCTATATTCATTGTAGTAATATGTTGCCTCCCTAATTAACTCTTCAAATTCACAATTTTCTATATTAAAATATCTTTCTATTATCTCTTTAGCATCTTCTAGTTTTAAAATACCATATACTTTATTCATTGCCCTAAAGATATTTATAATTTCACTATTGAATTTTATTTTACGTCTATATTCAAGATTATTTCTTTCTTTGATTAATCCTTGTACTATTTCAGGCATTAAAAATATTGATACCCCATCTTTTGCAATTGGAAAGAGCATTCCTTGCTGTATAAAATATACGCTCTTATCTGCTTCCTCTTCATCAATATCATCAAAAAGTTTTACACCTTTGCTATCCACATAACTTTTTAAAATCTTATATCTTTCTTCGTCAAAGAATAAAGCTCTTTTTTCAACCAAATTCTTATATTCTTTAAGTAATGTTTCAATTAATTTTTCTTTATTTAAACCTGATATCTTATTTACTCCAAGATTTCTTGCTATATTATATATTTCATCTTTAGATAAACAATTTATTAATTCATTTAAATCAAAAGAATAAACTCTTTTACTTAGCTTTTTCTCTATTTTATCAGCAAGTTTATCTAACCCATCTTCTATGCTCCTGCAATCCTCACATAGCCAACCATTATTTTCATCACTAAAATAACTTGCTTGTTCTCCACAGTTTTTGCATTTATTATTTTC
The DNA here is from genome assembly GCF_018223745.1 of Clostridium beijerinckii. Classification (NCBI taxonomy): domain Bacteria; kingdom Bacillati; phylum Bacillota; class Clostridia; order Eubacteriales; family Clostridiaceae; genus Clostridium; species Clostridium beijerinckii. The sequence continues at coordinate 2,312,277 of NZ_CP073653.1, read as the reverse complement.
TATTTCCTCTTCATTGCACTTTTTCATCTCAATGCATTTACCTGTATTTTCTTCTCCATTTTTTATTTGTTTATTATAATCATTCTTTTTCTTCAAATAATTCTATCTCCTCTGTATATAAAATCAAGCTAATTCTTAAGCACAAATTTGATTTTATATATAAATTAAATTTAAGTCAATAACTCACTAGTACTTTCTATTTAATCTAATAAAATACCAAAGGCTATTTCAAAATTAAAATTAAATTCCTATTTTGAAATAGCCAAGTCTTAGTTATTTATTAATTTTTTAAGAAATTAACTATAAATTTTCCATTGTATTTCCTTCACCAACTAAACTATAGAAATCTTTAGTAAATACGTCTACTGCACTAATTGTTGCATCATTTTTAATTAACCCATCTATTACATCAGGTGCCGCTGTAACAGATCCAATCTCATGTTTACATAAATTTAGGACTTGTTGTGAATTTTTAAAACTTGCTGCTAATACATCAGCATTTAAGTTATTAATTTTAAGCATATCATGAATATCTTTTGAAACTTGTACACCATCTGCCCCCATATTATCTACTCTATTTACGTATGGTGCTGTAATCTTGTCCCTGCCTTAGCTGCAATAAATGCTTGCTTTGATGTATATACAGCTGTAGCCATAAAACAGAAACTTCCAGTTTCTGTAACGACCCCCGGGGGGGGTACTAGGCAGGCCCAAGTGGTTCACCTTCATACAAATAACTAAAAAAAGAGCAGCTAACTTTTAAAATGGAACCTATGAAATAGACACTAAAAAAAGACTATTTCAATAGGTTCTTTTTTTGTACAATAAAAGATAAGAAGAAATATAGTAAGGTTGTGAAAAGAATGAGTAAAAAATTATTTTCAGATGAAGAAATTAAAAGTTTATCAAAAAATAGATATGTTAAATCTGTAAGTAAACGTGGAATTACATATACAGATGAATTTAAAATATTGTTTATCGCTGAGCGTAGCAAGGGAAAACTACCTATTCATATTTTTCAAGATGCTGAATTTGATATAGATGTTATTGGAAATAATAGAATTTGGTGTGCAAGTAAAAGATGGCGTAATGCTTATAATGAATCAGGAGAGCTTGGTCTAAGAGATTCTAGAAAATTAAACAGTGGTCGTCCACTTAAACGTGAACTAACCGTTGAAGAAATAATAGCCAAAAAGGATGCAGAAATTGCTTATTGGAAAGCTGAGGCAGAACTATTAAAAAAATCGAGCTGCAAGAAAGGCAGGTGAAAAATAGTAAACTAAGTGCATCATCAATCTTTGTAATAATACAACATATAATTTTGACATATAACTATAAAAATATGGTTTCACATTTATGCGAAGTAGCTTTAGTATCTAGATCAGGCTATTATAATTATTTAAAATCAACAGGCAAACGTAATCGTAGAGAAGAAAAGGATTTAGAATTGAAGGATATCATTCTTAAAGCATTTAATCATAGGGGCTACAAGAAAGGTTCTCGTTCTATAAAAATGGTGTTAGAGAATGAATTTAATCTTATAATAAATCGAAAATGTATACAACGAATCATGAGAAAATATAATATTGAGTGCCCAATTAGAAAAGCTAACCCTTATCGTAGAATGATGAAAGCTACTCATGAGCATACTGTTGTACCTAATATTTTAAATAGAGAATTCAAGCAAGATTTGGTCGGAAAAGTTTTATTAACAGATATAACTTATTTAACATATGGAGCATCCAATAGGGCTTATTTGTCAACTATTAAAGATGCTTCAACAAATGAAATTCTTTCATATCAGCTTTCCAATAGCCTTACATTAGATATAGCTACCGAAACTATTAAAAAGTTGATGAAAAATCACAAAAATTTACTAAATAAAGATGCCTTTATTCATTCGGATCAAGGAGTTCATTATACTAGTCCTAGATTTCAAAAACTTCTTAAAAAATATAAAATTGGTCAGTCTATGTCTAGGCGCGGAAATTGTTGGGATAATGCCCCGCAGGAATCATTTTTTGGTCATATGAAAGATGAAATTGACTTAAAAAGTTGTTCAACATTTGAAGAATTAGAAGCTTCAATTGATAACTATATGGAGTATTATAATAATTATAGATATCAGTGGGGACTTAAAAAGCTGGCTCCTGTACAATACAGAAACCAGCTCATAGCTGCCTAGCCTTTTTCAAAATGTCCTTGACATAGGAACCATTTTATTTTGTTAATTGCTCTTTTTAAATAAATTAAAATTCTTCATTCTTATTCTAATGCTTCAATAGGAAGGTTCATTCCTTTCCAACCCTCAAGTGCTCCTGCAAGCTCATAAGCTTCAAAACCTTCTGATAATAAAATAAGTAATGCTGTTTTTCCAAGCGTGGTACCAGCAGTCCAATCATATACAACATACGTTTTGCTTTTATCTAATTCATCTAAATGGTTTCCTAATTCTTTTGCTGGCATTGCAATAGCACCTTTTATTTGGTCTTTTTTTACCTGTGCCGGAGCATTACGAACGTCTAATATGACATATGGCGAATCTTCCTTTCCAATGTTCTCTAACACAGTAAAATGATTTATATATAAGCTAAGGAATGTTTCTAATAATTCGATTTTTTTTGTTTGCATCTTTTATTTCTCCTTTTCTTGGGTATATTTTTGAGTGCTGTCATTAATTTTTTTTAATAAATTTGAGAGTTGCTGAATTTCTTCACTAGACAGACTCCCCAGCAAATTGTTAACGATGCTAAAGTTTTCTGGTAAAAATTTCTCTAAAACATGATTTCCTGTTTCAGTAAGTTGGACGGATAATGAACGTTTATCTGTAGTGGATGTACTTTTTATAATCCAACCCTTCATCTCCATTGCTTTTAATAATTTGCTAACTGTTGCACGAGTGGCTCCCAATTTCTCCGAAATAACTGAAGGCAACAATGTTTGGTTTGGAGCCTGATATAGAAACATCAAAATAATAAATCTTGATTCACTTAAATCGTTCTTATCAAGAGCATAATCATATTGTTTTTGCATATTACGATATGTCCATTGAAAATCAATGAATAATTTGACAATATCTGAATTTAATTCTGAATAAACAGCTTTCATCAACTGTAAACGCTGATTATCAGGACGATCAATAAAAGTAAAGTTATCCATAAATAATCTCCTTTTTAATAGTTAGCCAGCTAACTATTAAAATTATAACACGCTAAATTTTGAATGTCAATTTAAAAGATTACTAACAAACGACTATAATAACTTATTTTAAACTTTCTCTTTATTCAAATGAATTACTACTATAAACCTCTAAATTTTTTTAAACATATTATCAGAATTAATACGTTTTCCCTCTAGGAAATTTTACATTCATTAATGTTCTAACTAAATAATGTTCAAATAAATCTATTAGCAATGCTATTTCAGATTTACTATCTAAAATCATTCTCAGCGCGCATTTTAGGCACATATTCTTTAGAATATATATTGCAATATGGTTTAGAATATACTGTTTCATACATCCTGATTTAAATACCTCTGTAAGTACAGTAGATTTAGCTATAGCTTGGCTTGTTATTACAACACATAGCTAATGAAGGCTGAAAGCAATAGGTCCTATAATAAAATGAATCTAATCATAAATATATACTATAATAGTATTTATCCATGTTTAGGTTTCAATTTACTGCTCTTTTTGAATTAATGCATCTTCACTTACTCCATCATTATAAAAACAGAAACTTCCAGTTTGTGTAACTACCCCCGGGGGTACTAGGCGTTGAATACAAAAAATTTAAGCCCTCAACATTCCTATCAGAAATGTCGAAGGCTAAAAATTTCAAATCTTGGTATTTAGAATTTTATCATACTAGATGATAGATTATTTGATGGAGATTAACTATTTCATTTCATCAACTGCAGTTTTACCAGCAATTCTTCCGAAGGTAAATATATCAGTTAATGCATTACCGCCAAGACGGTTACCTGCATGGATACCTCCAGCAACTTCTCCAGCAGCATAAAGATTTTTAATTGGTTTATCATTTTCATCTAATACATGAGCTTTAGTGTCTATCTTAAGCCCACCCATTGTATGATGAACTGCTGGCTTTCTTGGAGTAGCATAAAACGGTGCTTTCTCTACTTTTAAGCTAAATGTATCCTTATGGAATTCAGGATCAAAACCAGCATCTACATATGAATTATATTTATTAATTGTGTCTACAAGAACTGCAGGGTCCATTCCAACTTTTACTGCTAGCTCTTCTAGGGTATCGGCTCTAAATAAAGTACCAGCTTCTACCTGACGGTCTAACTTTTCTTGACTTGTATTAGCTGCAGTTTTCTTTATTTCATCATCAGCTATAAGGTAGAATAAACCACCTTGGTCAATAGCAGCTTTTGTTAAAACATCTCTTCCAGAGAATTCATTAATAAATCTTTTTCCTTCTTTATTTACCATTACAAAGTTTTCAGGAGGTACTTGAACTCCACTGAATAATTCACCAGTTTCAGGATCAGCTACAGGCATCATTTGAGTAAAGCCCATTCCTGTAAGTGCTGCACCTACAGTTTTACCAAGTAATATTCCATCACCAGTCATAGCATATGAATTAGTAGTTTTTACATCATCAGCTATTTCACTCCAGTAAGTGTTGTATTCTTTCAGCATCTTTGTGTTCGCACCAAAACCACCACTTGCAAGGACTACTGCTTTTGCATGAACAGTTATCTTTTGGCCATTGACACCAGTTGCTATAACTCCTTTTATTTCACCATCTTCTATGATGAATTCTTTTACAGGGCTATCAGTAATGATTTTTCCTGAGTTATCTTGTACATATTTTGTTAGTGCAAGTATAAATGATGAACCATGGCTTTTTGTAGGTTTATGACCACGACGCCAAAGTGCACCAACAGGAGCAAACACTATGCTCTTATCATACTCAACCCCTATATCTTCTAGCCATTTAACACTTTCTAATGCTCTGTCTGTAAGTATCTTTACTAGGTCATATTGGCCGTATATTGTGTTGCCATTAAGGTCAGTTCTTTTACCACCAAAATATGTTTGCATTCTGTGAAGTAGTGGAGAGTCAAATAGATGTCCCTTTTGTGTTCCAAACTTTTCCTTATAAGCAGAAAACTCTTCTCTAAGTGCACGGAAATCATCTATGTATTCTGGATGAATTAAGCTCTCATCTGTATCTAGTAGCTCTTCAATTGTATGTCTTTCTCCTTTATTTTCTTCAAACTGCATCTGCCACTCTGGATCTGCAGCATTGATAGGACCACCTGAACGTATGGTGTTTCCACCTACTGCTGGGTATTTCTCAAGAACAATAGCACTTTTACCATTTTGTAGCGCTGTTGCAGCTGCACTTAATCCAGCGCCACCTCCACCTACGACTACTACATCACAAGTATATTCTTCGTCTTCTTTTATAAGACTGCTAGCAGGTTTTGGACGTCTCTTAAGTATGTCAGGGTTAACTCCTGCAAGCTTAACTGCTTTAGCTACACCGTCTAGTACAGCATTACTAGTTTCAGAAGCACCTGAAAGAGCATCAACATTTAATGTCTGTCCTTCAATTATTTTATCTGGTATTCTTACAAAAACTACATCTGCAAGTCCTTCTGTCTCGCCATCTGTATTTATATCTATACTTTCTATTCTGTTCTCACTAAAAGATACTTTCATTGGAAGACTTCCACTATGACCTATTGCATCTACCTCATATACTCCTGGGTTAAAGGTAAACTCTTCTTCTTCATTAAGCTGATTTGAAATCTTTGCAAAACGCATAAAGCGTAGGAAGCATATTTCTAAGAAGTCTATAGTTCTTTCATTATTTAGATTACCTTCCTCATCAAATGCTTTATTTGCACTTCCAAGTAAAAATTCATATCCTGGCATTACATTTGCATCAACACCTGGTGCATCTAGGATTTGACGAAGATGCAATTGTGCACGTGAAGAACCTTGAACATCAAGAGATGCGCCAAGTATCATTACTGGTTTACCAGCAAGTGGATGAAGATCAAAGCTTAGCCATTCAATTAAGCTTTTAAGACTAGATGGTATTGAGTGATTATACTCAGGAGTAGCTATAATAACACCATCACTTGCTGTAATCTTATTATTGAACATCTGTATAACTTCACTTGAGGACTGATTATCAGATTGATTAAACATAGGAACATCAGTAATCTCAAGTATTTCTATTTCTGCCTTTGACTCAAAATATTTTTTCATAAACTGAAGGAGTTTACGATTATATGATCTTTTTGCACTAGTTCCAACAATTGCTATAAATTTCATTGATATTAAGCCTCCTACTCTTCCCAAGTGAATTTTTTAACTTTTTTATGTAAAACTTTTTCTGCTAAAAGTTTTGATGTAATATCTGTAAATAAAAGAAACTCTCTGAAAATTTCATCAAGCTCTGATAACTTATCTGAATAGATAAGATTTCCTGCGCTATCAAATGCCCCCTGTGATTTTCCTAAAAGGAATTCACTACTTGGCATGATTCTTGCAGCAAGCTCAGGTGAATCAAGTATTTGTCTAAGATGCGCCTGTGCACGAGAAGAACCAAGTGTACCAAAAGAAGCCCCCACTATTAAAACAGGTTTGTCAGTAAGTGCCTGACTAGTGTAACTAATCCATTCAAGAGCACTCTTTAAAACTGCAGGTATGGCATGATCATACTCTGGAGTTGCTATTATTACTCCATCTGCTTTTAAAATTTTATCAGATAATTCTGCTACCTTTTGAGGAATATCAGAATCCTCTGGTTCATTAAAGGCAGGTAAATCCTTAATTTCATATAGTTCTATCTCTGCCTCACTCGAAAAATGCTTTTGCATAAATTGAAGCAGCATACGATTAGTTGACACGTCTGAGTTAGTGCCTACAATTGCTAAATACTTCATAGTAATCCCCTTCCTGTATTTCAAAATTTCATAACTTCATAATTTTAATGATTGTTTGATATAATTTTAACATGTTAAGTATATTATATCTAATAGTTATTTATTGAAGTTTGATAACATATTTGTTATAATCGAACACAAGATTAAATGAGTAAGGCACTATCAAATCAAGTGAAACTTGATTCAGGTGGAGTTTGATCTCCATCTGAATCTTAGTTGAACTTATCTAGGGTCGTGCCGCTGTTTCACAAATCACTAATGTGATTTGTATAAATTCGATTAACCAAATACAAGATTTGGATTCTCACTTATCTCCCGCTTATAGAAGCGGGAGTGTTACAGCGGCTAGACATCAGATAAATAACAAGTCCACTTGCAAGGCTATTTGGGACTCGTTATTTATTTTCATATGCCTAATTATTTCACAAAAGGATGAGTTAAATGTCAAAATACTATTCTCAGGATATTTTGTATTATATTGATGCAATTTTAAAATACAGCAATTATGGCAAGGCTGCCAAATCACTTTATATTTCTCAACCTCACTTGACACAGAGTATTAAAAGGATAGAAAGTCAGTTAAACTGTGAGCTTATAAGTCGTAGCAAGCTGCCATATCGCTTAACTGAGCAGGGGAAGATATATTATCAGTATTTAACTTCAATAGAAAATAATTATGCGAAGCTGATTAGGGAAATATCAGCTGTGTCTGATATAGATAGCAAGGTTATAAAGATAGGAGTACTTCCTAGCCTTGGGACCTACCTTTTGCCTCTTTTTTTACCAAAATTTTTGGATATACATCCAAACTGTAGAATAGAGCTTTCAGAGACTTTACCAGAAAAAAATGAGAAACTCATTTTGAATGGTGAATTGGATTTTTGGCTTGGACAAAATTCAAGAAATATTTCTCCAAACTTAAACTCTATTACTTGGGGCAGACATGGATACCGTGCTATTATTCCTCGCTGCTGTGATCTATATCAAAAAGATGTCGCCATTATTCCAGAAGGAACTATCGACATAAACAAGATATTGTGTCAAAAGCTGATACTAACTTCCAAGGGTTCTGCTATAAGAAAGCAGATAGATCAATTATTAAGCGTTTATAAGGTGGAACCAAAAATCATAATGGAAAGCACCGAAATCAACACTGTACGTAATCTTGCAACGAGTAATTTGGGACTGACCTTTATACCAGAAAGCATCTATGTAAAGGAGTGTCCATCTGAATACAACATATATCAAATTCCAATTGATGAACTGAATTTAGATTATTTTATGGCTTATCACAGTGAAAAAAAACTAACTGATATTGATAAAGACCTTATAGATGCATTTCTAATTCATGGACAAAATAATTACATTGTAGGAGAGCAAAATGAATGAGTATACGAAGATAATATATCTTATGGGAACAAAGATCTCTCTATATATAAAGGGAGAATCTGCTGAAAAGCTTGCAGAAAAGGCTTGTGATATGCTGATTAATTATGAAAAAGTCTTTAGTGCTAACAGTGATAACTCACAGCTTGCCATGCTAAAAAAAACAGCTCCACTAGCTCCGCAAGAAGTGGATGCAGAGCTGTATGAGCTGATAAAAATAGGAAAAAAACATAGTTTATGTGAGAATACATATTTAAATATTGCAATAGGACCATTAATAAAATTATGGAGAATAGGTTTTAAGGAGTCACATGTACCAGAGAAAGAAGCTATAGCAAATGTATTAGAACTTTTAAAGCCTGAAAATATACAACTAGATGATGAAAAAAAGACCGTGTATTTCTTAAAAAAAGGCATTGAAATAGACCTTGGCGCCATAGCTAAAGGCTATTTTGCTGATAAAGTCATGGAATTCTTTAAGGAAAATGGCGCTGTTTCAGCTATGGTAGATATGGGCGGTAATGTCCTCGTTTCTGGAGACTCACCATCAAACAGCGGTGACTGGAATGTTGGAATACAAAATCCGTTTCTACCAAGAGGAAATGCAGTGGCACTTGTCAGAATAAAAGATAAATCAGTTGTAACATCAGGAATATATGAGAGAATTTTTGAAAAGGATGGACGTAAGTATCACCATATATTTGACAGCAAAACAGGCTACCCAATAGAAAGTAATATAGCTTCATTAACTATTATTTCTGATAAATCCATAGACTGCGATATATATACTACAAAATTGTTTGGATTAGATGCTGCTTCAATTATTCATAGAGTTAATAGAATTAAAGGTATGGGTGCTGTTGTAATAACTGTGGACGGAAAACTAGCCTATACAAATAATCTTATAGGAAGAATATCTCCATTAACAATGTAATATTCCCTACCTTTACCTTTCAAAAAACACAACCGCTTGTAAGTAGCTATTTAAGCCACATACAAATGGTCGTGGATTTTATGTTGGAGGCGAAGCATGACCTTATAAATCCACTACATTTCTAAAAAATTTTTAAAGAAGTGTTTCATAAGTATTATGCCATTATTACCATCACTGCAATTGTAATTAAGCTGCCTAATATTCTTCCTAAAGTAACACTGTAATCTATAATCACATTAGGTAATATGGTAAAAAATATGGAGTCCTTTCCTTGTTTAAAATAATTTTGATTACTATACTTATCAGAATAAATAAATTCCTCAACAATTGGCATAACTTGATTTCCGTAATGCATAAGGTTTTTATAACTAATACTTTCATAACGGGGCTGTTGAAATAGCCCCTTTTAAATTATGATAAATTAGTATCTATTGCGTTATATAAATAAGTGGTTAAACGCCTTGTAGAAATAATCATGAAAGTAGATACATTTTCCGCTGTAAGCTTGCCATTTTGATACAAAACTGTAAAGAGCGCAGTTTCCTCTGTTGTAACAAGACCAATTCCCTTATGCCCTAAAAACATGATATCATCCACATTTCTTGTGTTATAAACAATAGCATTGTTAGCAACCCATATTTCATTTACATGCATTGGTGCATTTTGTGGGTTTTGAGATGGTAAGGATAAGAAATTAAATCTAGCAGCAATAAAGTCCTTTAATGGCATTACTACTTTTGATACTATTTTAGTATCTATTACATTTAAATTCATATCATAGGTCCTTGCAAGTAAATGTTCTGACTTTAGGACTACAGTTCCTGATATATAATTGAAATATAGAAAGAATTCATCAGTTGTTCTATAAGTTTGAAGTAAATCTCCACTTACAGAAGCTAATGAAATTGTTGCTGGAACTCCGTTAGAGTTTCCAAGATCAGCTTCTCTTTGTTGCTCCTCAATCTTTTTAATCTCTGTATAATCTACAGGTACATCTTCCGGTAGAACAATCACTACTTTCCCTTTGGGTAGATTTATTTCCACCGTTTTTATTTTTTCTTTTAAATCGTGCATCAAACTACGCCTCCTGAATCTTTCGTATAGTTCAATATATGATTAATTTTATTGAAATGTTACATAATTTAACATATCAATAGATACCTTGTCAGGAAATTATACTATATTTTTTGTTTTTAAATCCGCTATAACCTTGCATATGTCATTATCGAAAGATAAACTTTTTTCTAATATTTTTCCGGCAATTCAGGATAATCCAAATTCATGCGACGTAGTAAAACATTATGATGCTTTTCTTCTATTTCTTTGAATGGGCAGCAGATAATAACAGTGGTATAGAAGCCAACACCTAGCTCTAAAATAATTAAAAGTATTCAATTTTCCCGATCAATTCCATCATATGAATAAATTTAAAACATTTCACAAATATTAAAATAAACAGCTAACAAAAGATACCACCTCCAATGTTTTATAAAAAATAATAGACCCACGTGTGGTGGGTTTCATGGTTGAGGCGAGAGGTGATCTTTGAAATCCACCAAAAAATCTTATCTTATTTTAATCCAAAATATATTACATACTAATAACCTTACTTATAAAATCCACCTCATTATTTATTAATGTATATATGTTGCAATTCACAATGCACAATTACGGCTAAAATTCTTGCAATAGTTTTAGAATCATAATGAAGAATTATTTTTGCAATATATATGGATAATATTCATTATAACTTTCTAAATCGTTTAATTTTAATATTTAGTAACATATTTTTTTATCTTAATATCAGGTATAAATATTGATATTAAAACATAAAAGTTAGCACGAAATAAAGCTCTATACTAACTTTTAATAAAATAAAAAAAGCTAAGGATATAAAATGGAACCTATGAAATAGACACTAAAAAAAGACTATTTCAATAGGTTCTTTTTTTGTACAATAAAAGATAAGAAGAAATATAGTAAGGTTGTGAAAAGAATGAGTAAAAAATTATTTTCAGATGAAGAAATTAAAAGTTTATCAAAAAATAGATATGTTAAATCTGTAAGTAAACGTGGAATTACATATACAGATGAATTTAAAATATTGTTTATCGCTGAGCGTAGCAAGGGAAAACTACCTATTCATATTTTTCAAGATGCTGAATTTGATATAGATGTTATTGGAAATAATAGAATTTGGTGTGCAAGTAAAAGATGGCGTAATGCTTATAATGAATCAGGAGAGCTTGGTCTAAGAGATTCTAGAAAATTAAACAGTGGTCGTCCACTTAAACGTGAACTAACCGTTGAAGAAATAATAGCCAAAAAGGATGCAGAAATTGCTTATTGGAAAGCTGAGGCAGAACTATTAAAAAAATCGAGCTGCAAGAAAGGCAGGTGAAAAATAGTAAACTAAGTGCATCATCAATCTTTGTAATAATACAACATATAATTTTGACATATAACTATAAAAATATGGTTTCACATTTATGCGAAGTAGCTTTAGTATCTAGATCAGGCTATTATAATTATTTAAAATCAACAGGCAAACGTAATCGTAGAGAAGAAAAGGATTTAGAATTGAAGGATATCATTCTTAAAGCATTTAATCATAGGGGCTACAAGAAAGGTTCTCGTTCTATAAAAATGGTGTTAGAGAATGAATTTAATCTTATAATAAATCGAAAATGTATACAACGAATCATGAGAAAATATAATATTGAGTGCCCAATTAGAAAAGCTAACCCTTATCGTAGAATGATGAAAGCTACTCATGAGCATACTGTTGTACCTAATATTTTAAATAGAGAATTCAAGCAAGATTTGGTCGGAAAAGTTTTATTAACAGATATAACTTATTTAACATATGGAGCATCCAATAGGGCTTATTTGTCAACTATTAAAGATGCTTCAACAAATGAAATTCTTTCATATCAGCTTTCCAATAGCCTTACATTAGATATAGCTACCGAAACTATTAAAAAGTTGATGAAAAATCACAAAAATTTACTAAATAAAGATGCCTTTATTCATTCGGATCAAGGAGTTCATTATACTAGTCCTAGATTTCAAAAACTTCTTAAAAAATATAAAATTGGTCAGTCTATGTCTAGGCGCGGAAATTGCTGGGATAATGCCCCGCAGGAATCATTTTTTGGTCATATGAAAGATGAAATTGACTTAAAAAGTTGTTCAACATTTGAAGAATTAGAAGCTTCAATTGATAACTATATGGAGTATTATAATAATTATAGATATCAGTGGGGACTTAAAAAGCTGGCTCCTGTACAATACAGAAACCAGCTCATAGCTGCCTAGCCTTTTTCAAAATGTCCTTGACATAGGAACCATTTTAATATTCTCCAAAGCTTTTTCTTATTTTATAGCTAACTAACTTTTTATCATAGATATTAAATAATTCTATTGATACTATTCACTCTTGAGTGCATCTATAATATTCTCCCTTTTTACTCTTGAGCTAGAATAAAGCATTGCTACACCCACAATTATAAATACAGAAACTACAGCTGATAAAATGCTTACCCATGGAAGAATAAAATTAAAATTAAATTTTCCCATGATTATTCTATGAATTAAATACATTATTCCAATGCTTACTGGAAGTCCATATGCAAGTGATTTAATGCCATAAAATATACTTTCATAGTTTATCATTTTATTGAAGCTTTTTGGTGTCATTCCAACAGATTTTAACATGGCAAACTCTCTCTTCCTAAGAGCAACACTAGTGGATATTGTGTTAAGTATATTTGCAACGCAGATAGCTATAATTAGTGCAACAAATCCATATCCAAAAACTGACATAAGTACAATGATCTGATTTTCTCTTTGTCTATTCATAAATACATTTTGAATAGACATTCTATTGTCCCCTCCAGCATTTATAATAGTTTCAATATCTGTCTGAAGTGTTACAGGATCATTACTCTTTATAAATAAGTTTGTATCAATGCTTTCAACTATATTCCCACGAACACCTATTATTTTATCAAATACTTCTCTAGATACTATAATGTTAAATTCTGGATTTGCCTCTAGAGAAAAAACTCCTGTCGGTAATTTATCTGTAGTAGCTGCTATTTCTACTGATGTTAGCGGCTCATCTTTTTCTGGTTCAAAGCTATGATAAAGTAAATCTAGCTTTTCTCCCTTATTTACTTTTACGGCCTTTGTTTGAACATATTTTTCAGTCTGCATATCTTTATATTTAACTGTATCAATAACTATTGCAGAAATTTTATTTGTATCTTTTAATAAGTTAAAATCTACTCCAACTTCTTTTGCATATATTTTAAGAGCTTCGTTATCTAATGCGTTTACATTAACACTATAAGGATATGCTCCATTTTTCATTATACTCTTGTCGTCACCTTTCAAGTAGTCTGCCATGGAGTTTTCATTAATCCATACCCTTGCATCAAAAGTATTTACTTGGTTAAGCTCTTTTATGTTATCAAGAGCGCTTATTTTTTTAACTGTATTGTTTTTTTCCTCTGCATTTTTACCTGTGATTAATACATTTATATCATAATTTATTCCATCTTGACTTAAAATAACAGATTTCTTTAAATCAGAAGTAACAGAGTTTACACTCAAAAACAATACCATACTGATAGTCAAAGAAAATACTGTTGCCTTATATCTACCTTTATTTCTTTTTAAATTCTTAAGTCCTATATTTCCCTCAATACCAAACACTTTTTCTGTAAACCTTGAAGTTTTTATCTCTTTACCTGTTAATTTTATATCCGAGGTTTGACGAATAGCATCGATAGCAGATATACTTGAAGCTCTTTTTGCAGGAATATATGTTGATATTAGTATAGTAAGAGCAGAAACTACAATGGCAGCAATAACAATTAATGGCGATACAACTACCCTAAAGTTTTCAGTAATTCCCAAAACACCCCTAATAATAGAGTTTACACATAGGAACGTAAGGCTCATACCTAAAAATCCGCAAATAATTCCAATTGGAATACCTATTACTCCTATAACTGCTCCTTCAAAAAACACTGAATCTCTCTTTTGTCTTTTAGTAGCTCCTACACTTGATAGCATTCCTAAATACCTTGAACGTTCTGATACAGAAATAGCAAAAGCATTATATATGAGCGAAATAGATCCAACCATTATTATAATAATCATTATAGCGGATAGACCAAGAATCATATTATGCATTGAATCATCCTTAACAACTCCATGATATCTAAGTAAGCTATTATTAAACTCTACTGTTTTTATTTTATTTTGTTCTGCTATATCTTTTGCATAATCAAATAGTCCTCTGTTAATACTTTTTAATATTACAAACGCATTTTCTTTTTCCTGCGAAGTAACATTATTTTCATCTATATAACCAAGTACTGTAAAACCTGGAGCCCATGTGGGCTCAAACTTAGGACGCTTTATCATACCTACAATTTTATAAGTTTTTGTATTTTCCTTTGTTAAAGTTTCTCCAAGAGTATCTTTATTCTTTTGAAAATAATCGTTCTGTGTCAAAACTCTATTGTCGGAATATCTCTTTCCAATATCAGCAGTTAGAGTATCTCCTATTTTGTAGTTAACTTTAGCATTGTTTATAATGTCCTCTGAAATTACAACTTCATTTGTAGCTTCTGGGAACCTTCCCTTACTTAATTCAACTGGAAACTTCCTAAAACCTTCTTTGTTGTACTCCTGTATAAATAAGTAAGGTTTACTAACATTTTTACTTCCATTTAACAATGCATATCCTAAATCCCTACTCAAAATAACATTCTTCGTATTTTTATCACTTTTTATTGATTGGAGTTGAACGTTATCAATATCTTTATAGACAACGTGCCACTCCCCTTCATTGGCTATACTTTGTCTTTGCATTACATCCATAAAAGAAACTACGAGAGTAGCCACACCAGTTACCATTGCCGCTGAGATAATTACACCTATTATAGTTACAATTGTTCTCTTTTTATTTAATTTTAAATGCCTTAAAGTCAATTTATTTATTATATTCACGAGCGAACCACCTCATCCTTTTTAATTTCACCATCTTCTATTGCTATGATTCTGTCAGCTTGTAATGCAATACGCTCATCATGAGTAATTATTATAAGGGTTTGGTTAAAAGTTTTGTTAAACATTTTTAATAAATCAACTATTTCACTACTATTCTTACTATCTAGATTTCCAGTTGGCTCATCAGCAAGCATTATAGCTGGATTACTTATAAGAGCTCTTCCTATAGACACTCTTTGTTGTTGTCCACCAGAAAGTTGGTTAGGCAAATGATTGAGCCTTTTCTCTAAGTTAAGTATTTTTATTATCTCATCAAACTGCTTCTTATCTACTTTGTGTCCATCAAGCAGTAGTGGGAGAGTAATATTTTCTTCTACATTGAGTACTGGAATAAGATTATAAAATTGATATATAAGTCCGATTTGTCTGCGCCTAAAGATAGCCAGCTGTGTTTCATCTAAATTATAAATATCAGTATTATCTACTAAAACCTTACCACTAGTCGGTCTATCTACGCCTCCAAGCATATGAAGCAAAGTTGATTTTCCTGAACCTGATGGTCCAATAATTGCGACAAATTCTCCTTTTTCTACTGAAAAGGATACATCATTAAGTGCCTTTACCGCAGTATCCCCACTGCCATATACCTTAGATAAGTGTTCTATTCTTAGTATTTCCATCTTAAAACCTCCAAGTTTTTTATCATGGTTTTAGTATATATAGTTCAGATGACTTTACAGTGACTTTATTATTACAATTTAGTCACTTATGAATTTTTAAGCCTTAAATTTTGTTTGATATAAATATCTATCCTTTATACCGTTATCTTATAAAATTTTATAATAAAACATGTCCCCTCATTTTTCCTGCTGCTTACATTTATATCTCCATTTTGACTTATAACAATGGTTTTAGCCATAGCAAGACCTATTCCCACGCTATCTTCACCTGCATTTTTGCCCTTATAAAATCGCTTGAAAATATATGGTAAATCTTCTTTTTCTATTCCACTTCCGTTATCTAAAATCTTTATTTCTGTAAACAAAGGATTTTCATCAAAGAAGATAGATATTCTTCCATCTTCTCCAGTATGCTCTATGCAATTTTTTATTATGTTGATTAAAGCCTCTGTAGTCCAGTATAAATCTCCAATAAAGCTTACATTACTACCGCCTTCTATCACTAGTGTTTGATTCTTAATTTCTATAGGAATCAAAAGAGGCTCAGTTGATTTTCTAATTAGTTCTGATACAGCTACTCTATCCTTTTTAAAGCTCACCGTTCCAGCATCTATTTTAGATAGCTTTAGTAAAGAAGTTAACAGCCACTGCATACGATCAAGCTGCATTTCAATATTATTAGTAAATTCAATTCTTTTTTCCGCCTCTAGGTCATTATTGCTTAATAAGTCTGACATAACCCTCATAGATGTAAGCGGTGTCTTCAGCTGATGGGATATATCCGATATGGCATCAGCAAGCTGCATTTTCTCTTTTTTAAGAAGTTCCCCTTGCTTTGAAAGCATAAGAGTCACCTTATAAATCTCATTTTTAAGAATGCTTAGTTCTCCCTCTTCGTTATCTCTAATATCCAGTGAATACTCTCCATTGCAAATACGCCTCAAATAACCAGAGAGTTTCTCAAGCTCTCCATATTCTCTTTTAATAAACCAAAAACTACTAACAAACAAGATAACAAAAGCTATAAAAGAAATTATTCCTGCTAGAAAATTCAAGAAAAAAATACAGGCTACTGCTATAGTAGATACTATAAAAGCAATAATAAAGTACACTCTAACCTCTCTATTTCTTATCATTTTAATCACCAACCTTATATCCCAAACCCCTGACTGTCTTTATAATTGTAGGCTTTTGTGGATCATCTTCCAGCTTTTCTCTTATCCTTTTTATGTAAACCGTTAGCGTATTATCATTTACGAAATCTCCTGCTACATCCCATATTCCCTCTAAGATTTGATTCCTTGATAAAACCTGCCCCGGATTATTTGCAAAGATTAGCAATAGACGATACTCAAGCGCTGTTAAGGTAATTTCTGCATCATTTTTATATACCTTTGCATCAAGAGTATTAATACGAACATTATTTAATTCTAATATTGCTTTTGAACTGCTGTCCTTACCATATCTGCGTATTACAGACCTTATGCGAGAAATAAGTTCTCTGATACGAAAAGGCTTTGTTATATAATCATCTGCACCAATATCAAGTCCCATTACTACATTAACTTCATCATCGCAAGCAGTTAAAAATATGACAGGTGTATCATCTTTTTCTCTAACTATCTTACATAGTTCATATCCACTTCCATCAGGCAGGGATAAGTCAAATAAGCATAGATTAAATTTATTATCTTCTATAACACCCTTAGCTGAGGAAATATCATAACAAACCATTGTATCAAACCCCTCCTGCTTCAAGGAATATTCTAGTCCAGATGCAATAATTTTATCGTCTTCAACTAGTAAAATCTTCAAGTTATATCACCTCTCTTATAGATTTAACATTATTATAACAGCCTATACGATTTTTAAGTGACTAAATTGTAATAAAACAAAAATTGCAATTATTCTAGTCTCCTAAAAAGTAACTAAAACAACTGCAATTTAATAATTTTAATTTTTTTATATAGTAGTATCTTTTTTCCATCACTGCAAAATAAAAAAGATATTAATTTTTTTACAGTTCCACAATCTAAAGTTAAAGCCTCAATGATATATATTGCATTTAATATGACCCCCCCTTTAGATATTACAAATTCTTCTGCACCATGCTTTACAGTAGTTACACAATCTTTTCCGTAACCACCTTCGTTAATAGAATTTAACACAAAACTCACTCTATATCATTAATAACATACACTATTGAAATATTTCTATTTATTAATCGCTAAAAAGTACACACCACAGCTAACTCTAAATCTTAAAACCTTCTGCCAGAGTTTATCAAAGAAACACTGAAAGCTACTGAAATCAGTGGCTTTGCATTGTATCAAAATCCTAGTCCTTATTTGGTGAAAATGAAGCGTACCTCCCCATGCTCTATTCTCCAAGTTTAATAACTTTCTCATTCACATCTAGTTCTTTAGAATATTCTTGTTTTGCTACGTCATGTATCCCCGTTGCTTTATTTCCTAACAATTGCTTATGGCATTTCAGAAGCATTTCTTTATTGATATAGTGGTATAATTATGTAAATTTTTCTTTTGGATTTTGTCTTGCAATTTCTGCTATCTTAAGTAATTTTGTTTCCATCAATTCATCTACTAATGTGAGTAGTTAATGTTTCCTTAGTTAAGACAAATATATGTAATCTCCTTCCCTATTTTCTAACCCAAGAAATAATATATTTTTTATTATCCTGAGAAGAAAGCTTAAGTTTCTCCCAATGTCCCTCTAACCCTAATTCTGCTGAAGTTAACTCAAAATGGCACATAGCTATGCCAATATCTACTTTGTGCATATCATTATAACTATCACTTTTTGAGTCTTTACTTTGTTCTAAATAGAAATCGTATGAATTAGAACTTTTAATTATTCTCCAAGGTTGCTTGTTTGCTGCTGAAGGTGCAAGCCTTACCATTTGAAGGGGAATAAAATACTCTAAGCTTTCCAGCTCCTTTAAAGGTGTATTGAAATCTACATCAAAGAATAGTTTAGACCAGGCTTTTCTATTTTTAGAACCTGCCATAAACCTAACGAAAGTATCCATGCCTCTTCTTGATTCACTAGGATACCCTACAGGTATAACTATTGGAAGGATTTCATTATCTTTAAGCTCCATAACCTCTGCAAATTGACCTTTATTAAAGGTACCCCCTAGCCAACATGTACCCAAATTTAAATCAGTTGCATACAGCACTGCTCTTTCCAATGAATATCCTAAATCAACTAATGCATTATCTGATTTTGAAATTGATGAAACTATGAAGGTAGAAGTTCCTTTTATAATACCATAGGTTCCAAGCTTTAAATCTGAATCTTTAGAGTTTATCAGCTTAACTCGTATATTTATGCCAAAAGGTGCTTTAACCTGATTTATAATATCTATTATGCTATCGCCTATTGTTTTATCCAAAGGCACTCCATTATATGACCTCATCGATGTTCTTGCTTTTATAACTTCTATAATTGACTTCTTGAAAATCGGATTATCTAAATTCATATTTCAACACTCCCAACCTTTTTATTTTATACTAAATCCTCATTTGAATTGCTGGGTTGTGTTCTAAGAATGTAACTTTAACTTAGATATTAATCCTTTAGTTATGAATTTAACTGCACCAGCCTGACAATATGTTTCATTAAGATATGATTGCGATTTATGAAACTCTCGACAGGCTTTACAATTACCATGATTTTTACAGCTTTTATTTATGCATTTACAGTTTGGATTTATAGTTGACATATTTCCCCCCCTAGAAATAAATATTTATTTCAAACAATTATTATAGCTACACATATTGCAAAACCAACTCGTGTTGCTTATAATGATTATAAAATTAGCTTATACATTTTTCAACCAACAAAATTGATAAAGTGTTGCTTACATAAAACTAAATCTGCAATATGAGTTTAACTAAAATTCTTTTAAATGAGGTAATGATATTTCAGTAAATATAAATAATCCTAGAGTAAAAAGAACCCATGATCTTATTATCAACGCTTTTATTTCACTAGTTACTAAAAAAGGCTTTGACTCCATTACAGTTAAGGATATTACTACCGCAGCCACCATAAACCGTGCAACCTTCTATGCACATTTTACAGATAAATATGCACTACTTGACACCGTCATAGTAGAGAAATTCTCTGAGATCTTTTCCCATAAACTACTAGGCGAGATGCGCCTAAATGAGAATACTATACGTAGCCTCATTCTTTGCGTTTGTGAGTACTTTGAAATGGTAAAAAGCATCTGCAAGTGCGGTTTTGCCTCTATTTTACCTTTAATAGGAGACAAAATATCTTGTGAGCTATATTCCATAATCTATGAGATGCTAGTAAAAGACCATGAATTAGCTGAAAATGAACAAATACGAGCCCAATTAGTTGCAACAATGATGAGCACTTCCATTTATAATGTAACTTACAAATGGGAAGTTCAGAATAGACCACTCCCTCAAGAAGTTCTAATTTCTGAGATTATTGGGTTTGTTTTTACCGGTATGGATACTTTAAAAAAATGAAAAACACTATATCCAATAGTGCTTTTCATTTTTTAAGAGTCTGTCAAGACTTTCGTGTAAACTTCAAAAAGTAATATGTTTATTTTATAAGGTTGGAGGTAGAATAAAACTCCCAACCTTAATTTTGTAGTTATTCAATATTATTACATTATATATGTATAGATTGAGTGAGTTAAGTTCTTATATTTTTAAAACAAAACTTCGTCTAAACGACCTTCGAAGAAGATTGATAATTGAGCTAAAATTTGAGCCCACCCCTTAATTCCTTGCGTCCATTTCTTTGTTATATCAATAGTTGCAAGATAAAGTATCTTTAGCAATGACTCATCGTTAGGGAAAATTGATTTACTTTTAGTAACTTTCCTAAGTTGGCGGTTATAACTCTCCATTGCATTTGTTGTATATATTATTTTTCTTATTTCAGGTGGGTATTTGAAAAATGTTGAGAGTTCATCCCAATTGTTTCTCCAACTTTTTATTGCTATTAGATATTTGTCTCCCCATTTTTCTTCTAGATTATCTAATTCTGCTAACGCGACGTCTTCTGTAGGTGCTTTATATACTAACTTCAAATCAGCATTAAAGGCTTTTAAATCCTTATAAGATAAATATTTACTAGAATTTCTTATTTGATGAATAATACATCTTTGTATTTCAGTATTAGGAAATACTGCTTTAATAGCTTCTTTAAAACCGTTGAGACCATCAACACATGCTATTAGAATATCATTTATACCACGGTTTTTAAGTTCATTTAAAACTAATAACCAGTATTTTGATGATTCAGAAGCACCGATCCAAATACCCAATACATCTTTCTTACCTTCAAGGTTAACTCCGATAACAGCATACGCTGCTTTCGACACAATAGTATTATCTTTTCTTACTTTAAAATGGATTGCATCCATAAATATTATTGGATAAATTGATTCTAATGGCCTGCTTTGCCACTCTTTAAGCATTGGAATAACTTTATCTGTTATATTAGAAATAAGAGTTGGTGATGCATCCATTCCATAAATATCATTAATTTGAGTTGCTATATCTCTTGTGGTCATTCCTTTTGCATACATTCCAATTACAGCACTTTCTAGGTGTGATACATCAGTTTGATGTTTTTTCACTATCACCGGCTCAAATGAGCCTTCGCGGTCTCTTGGAACATCTAAATCAAATAGTCCTAAATTTGATTTCATAGTCTTTGTACTTTTTCCATTTCTACTATTTGAAGTGTTTTTATTTTCATAATCATGTTTAGCATATCCTAAGTGACTTTCCATCTCCGATTCCAGCATCTGCTGAAGCAACCCTCCAAATAAATCCTTTAATGTATTTTGTATATCTTCAGCCGTTTTTATATCAGAGTTATTCAAAATTAATTTTACTAATTCATCTCTAGATAAAGACATAGCCTGTGCTCCCTTCATTTGATAATTTATTATATCATCCTAATGAAGTTTACACAGACTATTTTACACTCTCTTTTTTAAGTTATATATATATATTCGCTTAAACTGCTCATTATAGACATAATTAGTATTTCGATTAAATAGTTTATCATTATTATACTACAAAACTTTATAAATTCACCTATATTTTTCCTCTAGGTTTTTTATATTAAATATCAAAAGGTTAGAAGTAATTTTCACTTCTAACCTTTATACATACTATTAAATAATTTCCCAAGTAACTGTTACTTTATCTCTTTCACCCTGCCCACAATACCGCTCTCAAGCATCACTTTTATGCCACGATAATGCTCTGGTGAATTAGTAAGTATCTTCTTAACTATTCCTTCTGTCAATTTTCCTGTACGTTGATCCTGCTTTTGAACAACTAAAACCGTTGATCCTATTTTAATATTACTTCTCTTTGTTCCGTTCATCTCAATTTCCTCTCATCTATGATTAATATTTATCCCATTGTACACTAAACTAATTATTATTTAAACCTTTCATATAAAACTTCTTACCTTAGCACATCTAAATTTTTTATATATTTTTTTCAATTACTCCATAAATAATTGAACCGCTTTTTTTGCCACCATAATATTTTTCTATTCCTAGCTTTTCAAAATCATTAGAGCCTTGTCTTTCTTTAATAACAACTCTTTTTGAACATACTCTAAGTGCTTCCATTAAAATATTTTTTGTTAACCCTTTGTGATCTGCAAAATCCCTAAAGGAATTTATTGATGTTGACTTTCTATTTGGTTCTTTAAACATAGGATCAAAATATACTACATCAAAACTATTATCTTTTTGCTTTAAAATATAATCTTCATATGATTCATTAACAACCTTTATATTCTCTATAGTTTTACCATTAATATTATTATAGTTTTCTAATCCGCATTTACTTAAATAGGCTATATACTTATTAATTTCCGTCCCTACTACATATCCCTTTTCTCCAACAACTGCTGAAAAGACAAGAGAATCACCTGCAAGACCTAATGTACAATCCAATATACTATTTCCTTCTTCTAATTTTGTTGCCTCTATTATAGCTTCCTTATTTCCTTGTCTTATTGATTTAACCTTAAGTTCTGACATATTAGGATGCCAAAACAGTGCACTATCTTCTCCCTTTATAACAATCTTATCTCTTTCAACTACTAATAAATAGTCAAAACCATCTTTCAAAATTGTTTCTTTGATACTAAAATCACCTCTTTTTATATATGATATGTTTAAATCTTTAGATACACCTTTTGCTTTATAATTTAAGCTCTCATCTGCATCTCTTGTAGTAGTAACTGCAATCTTCATTTTTCCCTCTCTGTCTTTCTTCATATATGTTGCAAAAATAATTGTGAATTTATAATTACAAAATATATTGTTATTCTTTTGTTCTAACAAACATTATACTATATTTCAGTTGAAATATGAGTTTTCTTTATAAATACTGAAATGCAATATGACATTGTACACAAATAACTCATAGTATTCTATAGAGTTATCGCAGTAAATAATTAAAAATATTATTTTTCTTAATTTTGACATAGAAGTTAAAAGTAAAGAAAAAGTCCTCACATATTG